>JANOJQ010000093.1:0-21040 GCA_031418815.1 Lysobacteraceae bacterium | reverse complement strand
CTCCTACAGGGGGTGGGGATTGTGGGAGGGCCTTCAGGCCCGACGCTGGTCAGCTCTGCGCGTCGATGCCCAGCTGCGCGTGGATGTCCGCGCGCGCCGCGGCGTCGAGCGTCAGCTGCACGGCGAGGCGATCAAGGAACGCTCGTTCCTCGGCCGTGTCGGCGGTGATGGCGATCAGTGCGGCGGCGTAGACCTCGGCGCGCAGGCTGGCAGGCGTGCGCACGGCCAGTTGTTCCAGGGTCAGCGGCGCGCGGATCTCGGCGTCGAGCGCCTCCAGGCTTTCGGCGTCCAGCCCGGCTTGGCGGGCGCGGCCCAGTATCGCCTCGCGCTCGCCGGCATCGATCAGGCCGTCGGCGTGGGCGGCGGTGATCATCGCGCGCAGCAGGTGCATGGCGTGCTCCACCCGGGCCGGTGACGACGCGCTGGCCGGCGGCGGCGGGGGAGGCATGGCGGCCGCGGGCAGCGGCGGCGGCAGGGCGCTGCCCATCACCGGCTGCGGCGCCGCGGGCTGCTGGTAGTGCTGGTAGGCCGCCACGGCGATGCCCAGCAGGCCCAGCCTCAGCTTGGCCTTGGTGCCGCCGGACAGGCCGCCCATCAGGCCGCCGCCGCTGCCGCCGCTGCTTCCGCCCAGCAGCCCGCCCAAGCCGCCCAGGGCGCCGCTGCGCTTGTGCTTGCGCTTGCCGCCGCCCAGGCGGCCCGACATCGCGTCGCCCATCAATTGGCCCAGCAGTTGTTCGGGGTTGAACATGTAAGGCTCCGCTCAGGATGGGTAAGGCAAGATGTTGGGGTGGCCATCGGCCCCGCACAAGGGCGGAAAGGCATCCGTCAGGGGTCCGGCGCCGCTTGTGGCAAAATGCACTGTTCATTCCGACGGTATCCTTGACCGACCCATGGCCGACAGCACCGGCAGCCACGCCCCGCGCAGCCCCTTCCGGGCCTGGCAGGCATTCCTGTGGTCGATGAAGGGGCTGCGCGCGACCTGGGACCTCGAATCGTCGTTCCGGCTCGAGGTGTACCTGTTCCTGGTGTTGGCGCCGCTGGGATTCTGGCTGGGCTCGGACGGCGTCGAGCGCGCCATCCTCATCGGCCCGCTGGTGCTGGTGCTGGTGGTGGAGGTGCTCAATTCCGCGGTCGAGGCCGTGGTGGACCGCTGGGGTGCCGAACACAACGAGTTGGCCGGCCGGGCCAAGGACATGGGTTCGGCGGCGGTGTTCCTTTCCGACATGAATGTTCTGATCTGCTGGGGCCTCATCCTGCTGCCCCGCATCCCCCACTGAGGCGAAACGATGGAATGGTTGTTCAGCACTGAAATCTGGATAGCACTGCTGACCCTGGCCACGCTTGAGATCGTGCTGGGCATCGACAACCTGGTCTTCATCTCCATCGCGGTCAGCAAGCTGCCGCCGGAACAGCGGCCCAGGGCGCGCAAGTTCGGCCTGGCGCTGGCCTGCGTCACCCGCATCATGCTGCTGCTGTCGCTGGCCTTCCTGGCCAGCATGCAGAACAACCTCTTCAGCCTGTTCGGGCAGGACTTCTCGGTGCGCGACCTGGTGCTGATCGCCGGCGGCCTGTTCCTACTGGTGAAGGGCACCATGGAGATCCACGATTCGGTCGAGGGCCGCGGCGAAGAGGAAGACATCGACACCAAGCCCTCGGCGGTGTTCGGCTATGTCATCGCCCAGATCGCGGTCATCGACATCGTGTTCTCGCTCGATTCGGTGATCACCGCGGTGGGCATGGTGGACAACAAGTACGTGATGGTGGCCGCCATCCTGATCGCGGTGGCGGTGATGCTGTTCGCGGCCAACCCGATCGGCGATTTCATCGACCGCCACCCGACGGTGAAGATGCTGGCGCTGACCTTCATCATCCTGGTCGGCGCGGCGCTGGTGGCCGACGGCTTCGATGTCCATATCGACCGCAAGTTCCTCTACTTCGCGATGGCCTTCTCGGCCGGCGTGGAGGCGCTGAACATCCTGTCGCGGCGCAAGCACCGACGGCCCACCTGACCGGCGCTTCCCTGCGATACTGGCGGCCGTTGTCCTCCGGCCGCCCTCCCATGTCCGACATCCCCGATTACCCTGCGCTGGTGCTCCGGCGCGGCGAGGAGCGGCGCCTGCGCGCCGGCCACCTGTGGGTGTTCAGCAACGAGGTGGACGTCGCCAGGACGCCGCTGACGGGCTTCCAGCCCGGAGACCCGGTGCTGATCCTGGAGGCGGGCGGCAAGCCGCTGGGCACCGGCTACGTGAACCCCTCGACCCTGATCGCCGCGCGCCTGGTGGACCGCGCCGGGCACGTGCTTGATCGCTCGCTGGTGGTGCACCGGCTGAAGGTGGCGCTGTCGCTGCGCGAGCGGCTGTTCGCCGAGCCTTACTACCGCCTGGTGTTCGGCGAAAGCGATGGCCTGCCCGGCCTGACCGTGGAGCGCTTCGGCGACGTGGTGGTGGCCCAGGCCACCACCGCCGGCATGGACCGGATGCGCGACGAAGTGACCGAAGCCATCCTCAAGGTGCTGGCGCCGTCGGCGCTGCTGTGGAAGAACGACAGCGGTGCCCGCGCCATCGAAGGCCTGGCCGATTCGGTGGAACTGGTGCACGGCACGCTCGACGGTCCGGCGATCGCCCGCGAGGGTGGGGTGGATTTCCTGTGCGACCTGCGCGAAGGCCAGAAGACCGGCTGGTTCTACGACCAGCGCGGCAACCGCGACCGGCTGGCGCCCTACGCGCGCGGCGCGAAGGTGCTGGACGTCTTCAGCTACCTGGGCGGCTGGGGCCTGCGCGCGGCGGCCTTCGGTGCCACCGCGGTGGACTGCGTGGACGCCTCGGCGCGCGCCGTGGCCGGCATCCGCGCGAACATCGAACTCAACGGCATGCAGGACCGCGTGCAGGCCCACGCCGCCGACGCCTTCGAGTTCCTGAAGGCGGCCCGCGCGGAGCGGCGCAAGTGGGACGTGGTGATCCTGGACCCGCCGGCGTTCGTGAAGCGCAAGAAGGACTTCAAGGAAGGCTCGCTGGCGTATCGGCGCCTGAACGAGCTGGGCATGCAGGTGCTTGAGCGCGACGGCATCCTGGTCACGTGCTCGTGCAGCCACCACATGCCGCGCGAGGCGCTGGTGGACGGCCTGCAGGCCGGTGCCCGCCACCTGGACCGCCAGGTGCAGCTGCTGGAGCCGCTGTCGCAGGCGGCCGACCACCCGGTGCATCCGGCCATCCCGGAAACCGACTACCTCAAGGGCGTCATCGCCCGCGTGATCCCGGCATGACCCCGCCGGGGGCGCTTGGGCAGAACGCCTGGCTGGGGCAAAATGACCGGGCAGATCGCGCCCCGGCGCATCGCCCGCCGGAGACCGCATGACCCTGCTGCACGACATCGACCCGATCGCCCTGCCGCTGCCGTTCTGGCCGCACGGCATCCACTGGTATGGCCTGATGTACCTGCTGGCCTTCGGGGCCGCCTGGTTCATCGGCCGCAGCCGCGTGCGCGCCGGCCGGCTGCCCGGGGTGGACGAGAACGCGTTTGGCGACCTGCTGTTCTACGGCATGCTCGGCGTGGTGCTGGGCGGCCGCATCGGCTACGTGCTGTTCTACGGCTTCGACACCTTCCTGGCCAATCCGCTGGTGCTGCTGAAGATCAACGAAGGCGGCATGAGCTTCCACGGCGGCCTGATCGGCGTGATGGTGGCCGCGGCCTGGTGGGCGCGCCGTCACAAGCTGCACTACTTCGACGTGATGGATTTCGTGGCGCCGATCATTCCCTCGGGCCTGGGCTTCGGCCGGCTGGGCAACTACATCGGCGGCGAATTGTGGGGCAAGCCCACCGGCGGCGGCTGGGGCGTCGTGTTCCCAGACAGCCTGCCGGCGGAATATGCCCGGATGCCGATGGAACAGCTGCGCGCGCTGCACGAGACCGGCGCGCTGGACCGCTTCGCGCGGCATCCGTCGCAGCTCTACCAGATGGCGCTCGAAGGCGTGGTCATGATGGCCGTGCTGCTGCTGTATTCGCGCAAGCCGCGGCCGCGCTACGCGGTCTCGGGCCTGTTCGCGCTGCTTTACGGCGGCTTCCGCTTCCTGGTCGAGTTCGTGCGCGAACCCGACGCGCACATCGGCTACCTCGCCTTCGGCTGGCTGACCATGGGCCAGGTGCTTTCGCTGCCGCTGGTGGCGCTGGGCCTGTTCCTGCTGTGGCTGTCGCGCCGTTCGCCGACGCTGCAGCCCGCGGTCGCAGCGGACGCGTCCTGATGCAGAACTACCTCGACCTGCTGCGCCATGTGCTGGAAAACGGCGCCGAAAAGGCCGACCGCACCGGCACCGGCACCCGTTCGGTGTTCGGCTGGCAGCTGCGCTACCGGCTCGACGACGGTTTCCCGCTGGTGACCACCAAGAAGCTGCACCTGCGCTCGATCGTGCACGAGCTGCTGTGGTTCATCCGCGGCGAAACCAACATCGCCACCCTGAAGGAAAACAAGGTCAGCATCTGGGACGAGTGGGCCGACGAGAACGGCGACCTCGGGCCGGTGTACGGCAAGCAGTGGCGCCGCTGGAGCGGCCCTGACGGCCAGGAGATCGACCAGCTGCGCTGGGTGGTCGAGGAAATCGACCGCAACCCCGATTCGCGCCGCCTGATCGTCAACGCCTGGAACGTCGCCGACCTGCCGAAGATGGCGCTGATGCCCTGCCACACCATGTTCCAGTTTTACGACGCCAACGGCCTGCTGAGCTGCCAGCTCTACCAGCGCTCGGCCGACATCTTCCTGGGGGTGCCGTTCAACATCGCCAGCTATGCGCTGCTCACCCACATGGTGGCGCGCCACTGCGGGCTGCAGGTCGGCGATTTCGTCCACGTGCTGGGCGACGCCCATCTGTACAGCAACCACTTCGAGCAGGCGCGCGAACAGCTGTCGCGCGAGCCGCGCGCGCTGCCCACCCTGGCGCTGGCGCCGGACGCCACCGACCTGTTCGCGATGCGCTACGAAGACATCACCATAAGCGGCTACGACCCGCACCCGGCCATCAAGGCCCCGGTGGCGGTGTGAGCCTGGTGCTGGTGGCGGCGCTGGACCGGGCGTTCGCCATCGGGCGCGGCAACCAGCTGCCCTGGCGGCTGCCCGACGACCTCAAGCGCTTCAAGGCGCTGACGCTGGGCCATCCGGTGCTGATGGGGCGCAAGACCGCGGAGTCGCTCGGCCGCGCGCTGCCCGGCCGGGCCAACCTGGTGCTGACGCGCTCGGGCCGGGTGCCGTTCGAAGGCATGCAGGCGGTGGCGTCGCTGGACGAAGCCATGGCTCGCTGTGCGGGCTCGCCGCTGATGGTGATCGGCGGCGGCGAAGTGTATTCGCTGGCGCTGCCGCGGGCCGAGCGCCTGCATCTGACCCACGTGGACACCGAAGCGGTCGGCGCGGACGCGTTCTTTCCCGCGTTCGACGCGGACGATTGGCGGGTGGAGCACCGCGACCCGCGCGCGGCCGACGATCGGCATGCGCACGCCTTCGAGTTCGTGGACTACCGGCGGGCGGCGCCCGCCGCCCGCTGAGCCTCAGGGCAGGGCGGCGGCGGCTTCGTAGCGGGCCAGCGCGGCCAGCTTGAGTTCCAGCGCCAGGTACTTGAGCGCCTTGGCCGGCGCGATGGCGCGGCCCATGCGGTCCTGGGTGCGTTCGAACAGGCGGGCCTCGTCGGCCTCGATCGCCAGCGCTTCGCTGGCCAGGTCATCGGCGTCGTCTTCGTCCACGGTGCCAGCGGCGATCGCCCGGGCCAGCCCGGCGATGTTGCCGCGGCGGCGTTCGGCCAGTTCCTTCAGGCCCTTCTGGTGATCGTCATAGACAGGCCAGAACTCGGTTTCCTCGGCCTGGTTGAGATCCATCTGGCGGGCGATGAAGACCTGCTTGCCCGGCGCCAGCGCCGCGCGCAGCTCGGCCATCCGGGCTTGCCCGCCGTCGCCGGTGGCCTGCGCCAGGGCAGTGCCGGCCAGGCCCAGGGACAGCAGCAGAACGAACATCGGTCGGAACATGTTTCAGACTCCCTGCAAACAGGTGACAACCATACCGCGCACGAACCGAGGACCGGCACTAATCCGGGGCGCGGCTCAGTCGTCGCCGCGGGGCGCGCTGTCGGGCAGGTCGCGGCCGGCGACCTGGTGCAGGCGCAGTTCCTGGCCCAGTTCCATCGCGGTGAGCTTGCCGCCCCAGACCGCGCCGGTGTCGATGCCATAGACGCCCAGGCCCATGAACAGGCCCAGCGTGGACCAGTGGCCGAACACCACCGGCAGCTCGCGCGGAGTATGCCCGGGCACCTCGAACCAGGGGTACATGCCGGCCCGCTGCGTGCCCGGGCGGCCCTTGTCCTCGAAGCCGATGCGGCCGGCCGGCGTGCAGTAGCGCATGCGGGTGAAGATGTTGATGATCGCGCGGTGGCGCTCCATGCCGGTGAGCTTGGGCGACCAGGCGGGCTTGTCGCCGTACATGTTCTTGACCAGCTTGATGAAGCCTTCGCCCTGCAGCTTCTCCTCGACCTCGCGGGCGCGCGCCTCGGCCAGGGGCAGCGTCCATTTCGGCGCCAGGCCCGCGTGCACCATGGCGAAGCCGAGGGTGCGGTCGACGTGGATGAGCTTCTGCCGGCGCAGCCAGCTGATGAGGATTTCGCTGTCGTCGGCGAACAGCACCCGCTGCAGGTCGGCGTTGACCTTGCGCTGCTCGGCCTCGCGCCGGGTGGAGATGGCGAGCAGCGACAGGTCGTGGTTGCCCAGCACGATGGTGCTGTGGATGGCCAGCGAGTGGATCAGGCGCAGCGTCTCCAGCGACTGGCCGCCGCGGTTGACCAGGTCGCCGCAGAACCACAGCCGGTCCACGGCGGGGTCGAACCGGATCTGCTCGAGCAGCCGCTGCAGCGAGTCGTAGCAGCCCTGGACGTCGCCGATGGCGTAAGTGGCCATGTCAGTGCAGCGTCCGCGGGATCGACAGCGTGAACGGGTCGATCATGGCGTCGAAGCGGGTGCCGTCGTCGGCCAGCATCTGGTAGCTGCCGCGCATGGTGCCCAGCGGGGTTTCCAGCACCGTGCCCGAGGTGTACTCGAAGTGCTCGCCGGGCTGCAGCCAGGGCTGTTCGCCGACGACGCCGTCGCCGCGGACTTCCTGCACCTTGCCGTTGGCGTCGGTGATCACCCAGTGCCGGCTGACCAGCTGCGCCGCGACTTCGCCCAGGTTTGCGACGCGGATGGTGTAGGCGAACACATAGCGGTCGTCCTCGGGGATCGACTGGTCCTCGAGGAAGCGGGTGGTGACGATGACCTGGATGGCGTGCAGCGGCGCTTGCATAGCGGGCATTCTACGCAGTCGCGCCGCCCGGCGGCAGCGAGCCCAGGTGGGCGGCGAGCTGCACGAACTCCGCCACCTGCAGCTGCTCGGCGCGCGCGTCGGGGCGCAGGCCGGCGGCCTCGATGTCGGCGCCGCTGCAGGTGAGCTGCAGCGCGTTGCGCAGCGTCTTGCGGCGCTGGCCGAACGCTTCGCGCACCACCCGCTCGAACAGCACCCGGTCGGCGATGCCGATCTGGTCGGCCGGCTTGGGCACCAGCCGCACCACGGACGAGTCCACCTTCGGCGGCGGCCGGAACGCGCCGGGCGGCACGTCGAACAGCGACGTGACGGTGCAGTAGGCCTGCAGCATGACGCTCAGGCGCCCGTAGACCTTGCTGCCCGGCTCGGAGGCCATGCGGTCCACGACTTCCTTCTGCAGCATGAAGTGCATGTCGAGCACCGCATCGGCGTGGTCGAGCGCGTGGAACAGGATCGGCGAGGAGATGTTGTAGGGCAGGTTGCCCACCAGGCGCAGCGGGCCTTCGTCGCCGGCCAGCCTGCTGAAGTCCACCTGCAGCACGTCCTTGTGGATGATGGTCAGCCGACCCACGCCTTCGGACGCCTCCATCAGCGGCGTGATCAGGTCGCGATCGAACTCGATCACCGTCAGCTCGCCGTGCTTGCGCAGCAGCGGGAAGGTGATGGCGCCCTGGCCGGGGCCGATTTCCACCAGCCGGTCGCCTGGCTTGGGATTCACCGCCCGCACGATCTGGTCGATGATGTTGCGGTCGGTGAGGAAGTGCTGGCCGAGGTTCTTCTTCGGCGGCGCCTTGAAGGAGCTCATGGGGTATTCCTTCGTGCGCCGAGTTGGGCGCACAGGTCGGCGGCGGCGAAAAGGCTGGACGGATCGGCCAGGCCGCGGCCGGCGAGTTCCAGCGCCGTGCCGTGGTCCACGGCGACGCGCGGGTAGGGCAGGCCCAGGGTGATGTTGACCGCGTTCTCGAAGCCCGAGTGCTTGAGCACCGGCAAGCCCTGGTCGTGGTACATCGCCAGCACGGCGTCGAAGCCCGGCAGCTTTTGCGGCAGGAAGGCGGTGTCGGCAGGCAGCGGGCCGGCGAGGTCCATGCCCTGCGCGCGCAGCGCCTGCAGCACCGGGATGATCGTGTCGATTTCCTCGTGGCCCAGGTGGCCGTCCTCGCCCGCGTGCGGGTTCAGGCCCAGCACGGCGATGCGCGGCGCGGCCAGGCCGAAGTCGCGCACCAGCGCCGCGTGCAGTACGCGCAGCGTGCGCGTGAGCCCGTCGGCGGTGATGGCGTCGGCCACCGCTCGCAAAGGCAGGTGGGTGGTGGCCAGGGCGACGCGCAGCGTCGGATTGGCCAGCAGCATCACCACGTCGGCGCCGGCCTGCGTGGCCAGCAGCTCGGTGGTGCCGGTGTAGGGAATGCCGCCGTCGTTGATCGAGGCCTTGTGAACCGGGCCCGTGACCAGCCCCTGGCAAGTGCCCGCGAGGCAGGCCGCGCCGGCGTCGCGCAGGGCCTGCACCACGGCGGCGGCATTGCCGGGGTCGGCGTGGCCGAAGCGGGTGGGGTGGGCCTGCGGCACCGGCTGCAGCGCCAATTCACCCGGTCCACAGGGCTCGCCCGGCGCGCGCAGCCTGAGCGGCAGGCCGATCGCCCGCGCCGCCGCCAGCAGCGCGTCCGGGTCGGCGTAGGCCACCAGGTCGGCGGCGCAGCCGCGGTGCGCCAGGCGCACGCACAGCTCGGGCCCGATGCCGGCCGGCTCGCCGGGAACCAGGGCCAGCCGGGGACGCATCCGGATCAGGAAGCCGCGGCGGGTGCCGCCAGCCTGCTGTCGAAGTAGGCTTCCGAACGGAGCTGGCGCAGGTAGCGCTCGAACTCTTCTTCGGCCTTGCGCTGGGCGATGATTTCCCGGGCCTGGTTGCGGCGGTTCTGCTCGGTCACGTCCTGCTGGCGGGTGCCCAGGCGCTGGACGATGTGCCAGCCCACTTCGCTCTGGAACGGCTGCGACAGCTGGCCGTCGGCCAGGGCCTGGAGCTGGTTGCCGATGGCGCTGCCCCAGGCGTTGATCGCGAACCAGCCCATGTCGCCGCCATCGGCGCGCGTAAGGGTGTCGTCGGAGTCGGCGCGGGCCACGTCGGCGAACTTCCCGCCGGCCACCAGCTTGGCGTGCAGCGCCTCGACCTTCTGGCGCGCGGCTTCCGCGGGCAGGGTCGGGGTGATGCGAACCAGCAGGCCCTGGGCATTGAACTCGGTGATGGTCTGCTGGCCGGCGTCACGGGTTTCGACCAGCTGGACGATCTGGAAACCGTTGGGGCCGCGCACCGGCTGGCTGACTTCGCCCGGCTTCATGGACTTGAGCATGCCGGCGAAGGCCGGCGGGATGGCGTCGAACGCGCGCCAGCCGATGTCGCCGCCTTCCAGCGCGTTCTGGGCGTCGGAATAGCGGATGGCGGCGGCGCTGAAGGTCAGCTCGCCCTTGACGATGACGTCGCGCACGCCGGAGATCTTGGTCTGGGCGGTGGCGATCTGGTCGGCGCTGGCGCCGTCGGGCACGGCCACGACGATGTTGGCCAGGCGGATCTCGGGGCCGCCCACTTCGCGCACGGCCAGCAGCTGGTCGATCTCGGCTTCGCTGACCTGCACGCGCGACTGGATGTAGCGCTGGCGCAGGCGTTCGATCACCATTTCGTCGCGCAGCGTGGTGCGGAACTCGTCGTAGCCCAGGCCGTCGGCGGCCAGGCGCTGGCGCAGCTGGTCCATGGTCAGGCGGTTGCGCGAGGCGACGCTCTGGACGGCCTGGTCGAGCTCGGCGTCACTGACGCGGATGCCGGTTTCCTGGGCACGGGTGATCTGCAGGCGGTTGAGCACCAGGCGGTCAAGCACCTGCCGTTCGAGTACGTCGCGCGGCGGCAGCTGGTCGGGCTGGCTGGCGTACTGGGCCAGAATGGTATTGACGGCGCGGTCGAGTTCGCTGCGCAGGATCACGTCTTCGTCAACGACGGCGACGATGGCGTCCACCGGGCTGGTTTCCTGGGCGCGGACCGGGGCGGTCGGCAGCGCGAAGGACAGGGCGAGCAGGCCGGCCAGGACGGGGGTAAAGGCGATCTTCATGGGGTTCGTGGCTCCGGCGCCGAGGCCGGCGCCATGGGTTCAACGGGAATAATCAAGGATAGCATCATCAAGCAAACGGGCCGTGTTGCGGCCCAGCCCGCCGAGGCCGTTCAGCTCCAGCTCAAGGTAAATGCCCGTGCTGCGTTCACCGCCGAATTGGCGGACGTGCTGGCGGCCCAGCAGGCGCACGGCGACGCAGCAGCTCTTCCATTCGAAGCCGGCCAGCGCCTCCAGCGTCTCGGCGTCGCGCAGGGAATAATTCCAGCGGCCCATCAGGCGCCAGTTCTGGCTGATCGGCAGCACGAACGACAGGTCGGTCTGTTCGAGCAGGTCGGCGCGGTAGCGGTAGGCGGCATTCACCAGGCCGCCGTTGCCGAAGCGCCACTGGCTGCGCACCGCCGACAGGGTGGTGCGATCGGTGTCGGGATCCCACTGCTGGGCCAGGCCCAGGGACCAGCGCTTGCCCAGCGCGATGCTGGCTTCGGCCACCCAGGCCGAACCTTCGTCCGACAGCGGCAGCGCGCCGGGCACGGTGACCCGCGGGGCGTCGAAGTAGTGGATGCGGCCGATGCTGCCGGTCACCAGTTCGCGGCCGTCGGCGGCGTCCAGCAGGCGGCTGGTCAGGGCCAGCGTGACCTGGTCGGCGTCGCCCTGGCGGTCGGCGCCGGCGAAACGGTTGTCGCGGAACAGGCCGGGCCAGCTGAACGTCAGCGGCTGGGTATCGAACAGCGGCAGGTCGTCCTGGTCGCGGTAGGGCACGCGCAGGTAGTACAGGCGCGGCTCCAGCGTCTGCAGCAGGCTGCGCTCGTTCCACTGGAAGTCGCGCTCGAGGAAGGCACCGGCGTCCAGGCTCATCACCGGCACGCTGCGGCTCGGGCTGCTGTCTCCGCCGACCGGCACCAGGGAATCGTCGAGTGAATACGCGGTGTAGCGCCAGGCGATCTCGGGTGTGACGAACCACGCCGCGCCGCCGAACGGCAGGCGCACGAACGGCTTGATGTCCACGCGCTCGCCGCCGTCCAGGGATTCATGCTGGAAGCGCACGGCCTCGGCGGTGGCGCCCAGTTCGAACCACGGGGTGAAGGGGCGGGACCACGCGGCCTGCGCCGTCGGCAGGCGCCGGTAGGGTTCGGTGCCGGGGACGACGAAGGCATTGGCGATCTGCCAGCTCTGCGCGCTCAGGCTGGCCGTCCAGCCCAGGCCGCGGCCGTAGAGGCCGGCGTCGCTGGCGAGCAGCGACACCGACGATGCGGCGAGCGATTCGCCGAAGTCCTCGAAGTAGCGAACGTCGCTGACGTGGTTGAGGTTGGCGCTGGCGTACCAGTGCGGACCCAGGGCGCTGCGGTGCTGGTAGGAGGCCAGGCCGCGGTCGCGGCCGGTGAGGTCGTCGTCGGGCAGCCAGGCGGCGTCCAGGATGCCGCTGCTGCCTTCGGTGAGGTAGCGGAACTCGCCGCCCAGCATCAGGCCGCGCTTGGACAGCCAGCGCGGCTTGAGCGTGGCGTCGTAGTTCGGCGCCAGGTTGAGGTAGATCGGCTGCTCGTATTCAAAACCGTTGCGGTCGTCGCGGCCCAGGGTCGGCGACAGCAGGCCGGTGCGGCGGCGGTCGTCGGTGGGGAAACGCACGTAGGGCAACCACAGCACCGGCACGCCGCCCAGGCGCAGGGTGGCGTTGCGCGCCGTGCCCATGGCTTGCTCCTGGTCGACGTCGATGCGGCTGGCGGTGAACTCCCACTGCCGCTGCCCGGGCGGGCAGGTGGAATACGTGCCGTCCTCCAGCGTGCCGGTCTTGCCGACCATCGTCAGGTTCGCGGCGGTGCCGTTGCCCAGGTTCTGGTTGAACTGGTAGCGCAAGCCCTGCAGGCGCATGCGGTCGGCTTTCTGGTCGCCTTCGGCCCTTTCGGCGGTGAAGCGCAGGCCATCGTCCTGGTACCTGACCGGGCCTTCGGTGAAGAAGCGCTCGCTGTCGTGCTGGTAGGTCAGTTTGTCGGTGGCCAGCCACTGGTCGCCGCGCTGAAGTTCGACGTTGCCCGAAAGCACCGTGGTGTCTTTCAGGCTGACGTCGATGGTTTCGCCGTTGACGTCGGTGGGCAGCGCCGCGTCGTCGGCCGGCGCCACGGCATTCGACAGCGGCCGGAACATCGGCAGCGTCTCGGCGGCGGGGCACAGGTCCCAGGTGGGCGCTGCGGTTTCCTGGGCGTGGGCCGCCCGTGCGTGCGCGGCGCAGGCCATGGCCAGGCAGAGGGGGAGCAGGCGGAGGGCTGGACGGTGCACGGAGGCATCCCGGGAAAAGACGTGATAGCTTGGCCCATGGCGCCTACGGGGGCAACACGGAGCAGCGCGCTTGGCCACCAGGAT
Organism: Lysobacteraceae bacterium; assembly: GCA_031418815.1. GTDB lineage: Bacteria > Pseudomonadota > Gammaproteobacteria > Xanthomonadales > Xanthomonadaceae > Arenimonas. The sequence continues at coordinate 8,269 of JANOJQ010000093.1, read as the reverse complement.
TGAAAAGACCGACGAACAGTGGCGCGCCGAGCTCAGCCCCGAGCAGTACGCCATCTGTCGCTGCTCGGAAACCGAGCGCGCGTTCACCGGCAAGTACTGGAACCACCATGCGGCCGGCACCTATGTTTGCGCCGCCTGCCATGCGGCCCTGTTCGCTTCGGCCGACAAGTACGATTCCGGCAGCGGCTGGCCCAGCTACACGCGCCCGCTCGAGGCATCGGCCGTGGTCGAACACGAAGACGGCACGCTGGGCATGAGCCGGGTCGAAGTGCGCTGCGCGGCCTGCGATTCGCACCTGGGCCACGTCTTCCCCGACGGCCCGCGGCCGACCGGGCTGCGCTACTGCATCAATTCGGCGTCGCTGGGTTTCGAGCCCGCCTCAGGCGCCTAGCCCCTGCAGGTGCGCCACGCTGCAGGCGCGCAGCGCGGCCAGGCTGTAGCCACCCTCCAGCATCGAAACCAGCCGGCCGCCGGCATGGCGGCGCGACAGCGCCGCGAGTTCGGCGCTGAGCCAGCGGTAGTCGGCCGCTTCCAGCACCAGGTCGGCAAGCGGGTCGAGGCGATGGCCGTCGAAGCCCGCCGACACCAGCACCAGCTGCGGGCGGAAGGCTTCGATGCGCGGCAGCAGGTCCTCGCGCCATGCCTGCCGGAACGCCTCGCTGCCGGCGCCCGGCGCCAGCCGCGCGTTGGCGAGGTTGCCCACGCCCACGTCCTCGGGCAGGCCGCTGTTGGGATACAGCGGCGACTGGTGCGAGCTGGCGTACATCACGCGCGGCTCGCGGGCGAAGATGTCCTGGCTGCCGTTGCCGTGGTGGACGTCGAAGTCGGCGATCACCACGCGCTCCAGGCCGTGTTCATGGACGGCGTGCGCCGCCGCCACCGCCACCGCGTTGAACAGGCAGAAGCCCATCGCCACCGCGCTGGTGGAGTGATGGCCCGGCGGACGCACCGCACAGAAGGCCTGGGTGTGTTCGCCCTTCATCACCGCGTCCACCGCGGCAATGCCGGCGCCCACCGCGCGCAGGGCGGCTTCGGGTGAATCGGCCGACATGGCGGTGTCTTCGTCCAGGCGAAGGCGGTCGTCGAAGGGCGTGTCGAGCAGGCGTGAGACCAGGTCGCGGGTGTGCACGCGCAGCAGCGCGTCGCGCGACGCCCGCGGCGCCTCGCGCCAGGGCGACAGCGGGAACGCGGCGCGCACCGCATGCAGCACCGCCTCCAGTCGCGCCGGGCACTCCGGGTGGCCGGCCCCGGGGTCGTGCGCCAGGCAGGCAGGATGGGTGTAAAGCAGCACGCTCAGCCTTTCCGGCGCTCGTGGTTCCAGAGCACTTCGCCGTGGCCGCTGGCGCGCGCCAGCACGCGGGCCAGCACGAACAGCAGGTCGGAAAGCCGGTTGAGGTAGCGGATGGCTTCCGGGCGGACGGCGTCGTGGTGCGACAGCGTCACCGATTCGCGCTCGGCGCGGCGGCAGATGGTGCGCGCGAGGTGGCAGTGCGCGGCGGCGATGCCGCCGCCGGGCAGGATGAAGTCCTTCAGCGGCGGCAGGTCGGCGTTGAAGCCGTCCAGTTGGTCCTCCAGGCGCTGGATGTCGGCGTCGTAGATGGCCGCGTGGCCGGGGATGCAGAGCTCCCCGCCGAGGTCGAACAGCTGGTGCTGCACCGATACCAGCACGGTGCGCACGCCCTCGGGAATGTCGCAGGCCAGCACGATGCCGATGGCCGAGTTGGCTTCATCCACAGTGCCGTAGGCGGTGACGCGGGCCGAATCCTTGGCCACGCGCGAACCATCGCCCAGGCCGGTGCTGCCGTCATCGCCCGTGCGGGTGTAAATCTTCGACAGCCGGTTGCCCATGGTGGCCTCGGTCAGCGGACGGCGGTGCCGGCGGCGTCCGTGGCCGGGCGCAGCAGCGGGGCCAGCGCGACGTGCAGCACCGCCGCCAGCGCGATGTAGGTGCCGGCGGTGCGCAGGTAGGGCAGGAACCAGTCGGCGTAGTTGCGCGCCCAGCCGGCGACGGTGGGGTTGGCCACCGCGTCGCTCAGCCAGTAGAAGCCACCCTGGGCGAAGAAGTGGCAGGCCGCGACGCTGGCAAACACCAGCACCAGCAGCAGGCCCAGCGTGTTGACCGAGCGGGGCTGGTACTGGCGACGCAGCAGGCTGCCGCCGAGCCACATCGACAGGTGCGCCGGCACCAGGAACCAGTAGCCCGGCGATACGCAGTAGTGGCTCCAGAAGCTCTGGCCACTGGCGCTGATCACCGCGTAGTCCACCGCCACCGCCGTCGCCATCAGCGCCGGGAAGGCCCAGCGCAGGCTGCCGCGCAGATAGAAGCCGGCCACGAAGAAGACTGCCCAGGACGCATCGGGGATGGCGCCGAAGTGGTTGAGCCGGGTAACGGCCATCAGCGCGCCCAGCCCGAGGAAGATGGCGACGCGCGAGCGGTTGGTGAGGGTCATGGGGGCGTCTTCACGGAGGTCAGGAGATCATTTTAGCGGAACTGCGGCCCCAGCGGGCCATGCGCGGCCGTCATGCGCGACCGGCGTATCATGGCGCCATGGCTTCACAAGACGGCTTCGACCACGACATCCTCATCCTTGGTGGTGGCCTCGTCGGCAGCGCCCTGGCGTGTGCCCTCGACGGCCGCGGCTGGCGCGTCGCGCAGGTCGAGGCCAGCCCGCCGCAGGGCGGCGCGCCGGGCTTCGACGAGCGCAAGCTCGCCCTGGCCCTGGCCAGCCTGAACGCGCTGGCGGCGCTGGACGTGCTGCCCCGGCTGGCCACGGCGCCGGCGCCCATCCGCCGCATCCACGTCAGTCGCGCCGGTGATTTCGGCGCCGTGCGCCTTGCGGCAGCCGACCACGGTCGCGACGCCTTCGGCGGCGTGGTGCTGGCGCGCGAACTCGGCCACGCGCTGGAGTCGCGGCTCGCCGCGGCGGACGGACTCGTGCGCTACCGGCCGGCCACCGTGCTGTCGGTCGAGCCGCAGCCCGATGGCCCGGTGGTCGTCCTTGGGCAGGACGGCGAAAGCCGCCGCCTGCGCACGCGGCTGCTGGTGGCGGCCGACGGCACCCGTTCGATCGCGCGCGGCGCGTTCGGCATCGGCACCGACGAACACGACTACGGCCAGACCCTGGTGGTGTGCAGCATCGCCACCGACCGCGCGCCCGACGGCACGGCGTACGAGCGTTTCTCCGACGAAGGCCCGGTCGCGCTGTTGCCCATGGCCGGTGGCCACTACGGCGCCATCTGCGGCGTGGCGCGCGGCGACGCCGCCCGCGTGCTCGCCTTGGCGGATGCCGACTACGCGGGCTATTTCCAGCGCCGCTTCGGTTGGCGCGCGGGCCGCGTGCTGCGCGCCGGCGCCCGCAGCGGCTACCCGATAGCGCGCTGCGTGGCCGAGCGCATCACCGCGGCGCGCCTGGTGGTGATGGGCAACGCGGCGCAGACCCTGCATCCGATCGGCGCGCAGGGCTTCAACCTGGGCCTGCGCGACGCGCTGACGCTGGCCGAAGTGCTGTCCGGGGACGATCCGGGCGCGCCGGCCGTGCTGGCCGAGTACGCGGGCCGCCGCCTCGACGACCGCGAGCGCACGCTCGCCTTCAGCGACGGGCTGGCCCGGGCCACGGCGAATCCCTCGTTCCCGATGCACGTCCTGCGCTCGCTCGGGCTGCTGGCGCTGGGCCACGTGCCCGGCCTGGCCGAGCCCCTGGTGTCGGGGGCGATGGGCTTCCGCGGGCACGTGCCGGCGCTGTCGCGGGGGGTGCCATGAGCCGCCGCGGGTCGCTGGATGTGGTGGTGGTCGGTGCGGGCGTGGTCGGCAGCGCCGTGGCGCTCGCGGCCGCACGGGACGGCCTGCAGGTGGCGCTGGTGGAGGCGCATGCGCCGCCGCCCTGGTTGGCGTCCGAGCCCGACCTGCGCGTTTACGCCTTCGCGCCCGACAACCGGGCGCTGCTCGAAGACCTCGGCGCGTGGGCGTCGGTGCGCTCGGCGCGCGCACATCCCTACCGGCGCATGCGGGTGTGGGACGCCGCCGGCGGCGGCGAGCTCGATTTCAACGCCGACGCGATGGGCCGTGATCACCTGGGGCATATCGTCGAGCATTCGCTGCTGGTGGATCGCCTGTGGGCGGCCTGCGGGCGCGAGCCCAACCTGCAGCGCCATTGCCCCGACAAGCTCGAGGCCATCGAACAGGACGCCGAAGGCGTGACGGCGGTGCTTGCCAGCGGCCAGCGCCTGCGCGCGAAGCTGCTGCTGGGCGCCGACGGCGCCGCGTCGGCCGTGCGCGGCCTGGTGGACCTGCCGGTGGACCGGCACGACTACGGCCAGCGCGGCCTGGTCGCCTACGTGGGCACCGAGCAGCCGCACGAGGACACCGCGTGGCAGCGTTTCCTGCCCACCGGCCCGCTGGCCTTCCTGCCCTGCGGCGACGGCCGCAGCTCGATCGTCTGGACGCTTCCCGACGCGCAGGCCGAGCGGCTGCTGGCGGCCGACGACGCCACGTTCCGGCGCGAACTCACGCGCGCCTTCGATGCGCGCCTGGGCGAGGTGGTGTCGGTGTCGGCGCGCGCGGCGTTCCCGCTGCGCCGGCAGTTGGCGGCGGGCTACGTGTCGGGCCGGGTGGCTTTGGTGGGCGATGCGGCCCACGCCGTGCATCCGCTGGCGGGGCAGGGCGTCAACCTGGGCCTGCGCGACGTGGCCGCACTGCGCGCCGAGTGGCGCCGTGCCGGCAGTGGCGCGGACATCGCGGCGCCGCACCGGCTCGCACGCTGGGAGCGCGGCCGGCGCAGCGAGAACACCGCGGCGGCGTACTCGTTCGACGCCATCAACCGGCTTTTCAGCAACGACGCGATGCTGCCCACGCTGGTGCGCGGGCCGCTGCTGGGGCTGGTGGGGAAGGCGGGCGCGCTCGGGCGGTTCTTTGCCCGCAGGGCCGGCGGACTCTAGGCCAGCCCCCGCGCCCCGGAAAAGGTCCGGGGCGTATTGCCTTCAGGCCGCCTCGGCCTGCGACTTGCGCGGGCCGTGCAGCAGGGCATGGCGGATGTGGGCGATCACCAGGTCCACTTCGTCGCTGGTGATGGCGAAGTGCGGGGTGAAGCGCAGCGAGTTGGTGCCGCCGTGGATGACGCCGATGCCGCGCTCGCGCATGAACTCCTCGGTCGAACCGGTGCCGAAGCACTTGTAGGACGGGTCGAGCTCGCACGAGAACAGCAGGCCGGTGCCCTGCACCTGGGTGATCAGGCCGCCGCCGAGTTCGTTCTTGAGCGCGTTGATCTTGTCCAGGAACTCCTGACCGCGGCCGCGGATGTTCTGCCGCAGCGCCGGCGTCAGCAGGCCCAGCACGGTGGCCGCGATGTCCAGCGCGCGCGGGTTGGCGGTCATGGTGTTGCCGTACACGCCCTTGCGGTAAAGGCCCGCGGCGCGTTCGTTCACCGCGAGCACCGACATCGGGTACTGGCCGCCGTTGAGCGCCTTGGAATAGGTTTCCATGTCCGGCGCTTCCAGGCCTTCGAAGCCCGGGTAGTCGACGATTGACAGCACGCCGTGGGTGCGGATGCCGGCCTGGATCGAGTCCACCAGCAGCAGGGTGCCGTGCGCCTTGGTCAGTTCGCGTGCGACGGCGTAGAACTCCGGCGGCACCGCGCGGCCCGGGTCGCCTTCGCCCATCACCGGCTCCAGGAACATGGCCTCGAAGTACCAGCCATTGGCCTCGGCATCCGCGAAGGCCTGCCTGAGGCCCTCGATGGAGTAGGGCTCGATGGTGATCAGCTGGTCGGTGTGGTGCTTGTAGCTGGCCAGGTGCTGCAGGTAAGCCTTGCGCGATGAATCCGAATACAGCGCCGGCAGTTCGGTGCGGCCGTGGAAGGCGCCCTTCACCGCGATGCGCTTGACGCGCTTGCCGGCGTGGCGGCCACCGGCATCGGTGTGGACCTTGGTGTTGACGTCGGCGATGCGGCCGGCCAGCGACACCGACTCCGAACCCGAGTTTAGGCACAGGAAGCGCGCATACGGGCAGCCGCCGATGCTGTGGCCGATCTCGGCACGCAGCGCCCGCACCGCGCGCAGCTGCGACAGCGACGGGGTCATGACGTTGGCCATCACCTGCGGCTTGGCCATCGTGTCGATGACCGCCTGCGGCGTGTGGCCGAAGCCGATCATGCCGTAGCCGCCCGAATCGTGGACCACGGCGCCCTTGAGCGTCACCACCCAAGGGCCGCGCGCGGCGAGCGCGACGTAGGGGTTCACCGCGTCTTCGGAATAGAAGTTGACGAAGCCCGCCTGCACGGCTTCGATCTGCGCCTGCTCGTCGATGTCGAGCAGCTCGGCGAATTCGCCGCGGATGGCCGCGTACTGTTCGGCGGCAGCGTGCGCGGCGGCGACCAGCTCGGGGAAGCGGTCGGCCAGGCGCAGCACGGTGGCGTCGTCCAGGCCGGCGGTGCGGACCTTGCCCGCGTGCGAACGCAGGGGCTTGAGGATGTCGATCAGGTTCATGGCGCTCTCCGGACCCGGCCCAAGCCGCAGGGCACTGCCTCGCGTGGCGGGTCTTGCGTTGAAAATCAAACAGTTGCGGCGATATTACCACCCGGGCAAGGGCCGCGTAACCCCCAAGCGTTTGAAAACGGGCCCGATTTGGCGCCGCGGTGCCCGGGGCCTGATAATGCGCGCCCGGCGCGACAGTCAGGCCGCTTGAAACAGCCCGGCCAAAGCCGCCACATCGAATCAGCCGCGTGAAAAAGTCCGATTTCCACTACGACCTGCCGCCGGAGCTCATCGCCCAGGCCCCCCTCGCCGAGCGCTCGTCGAGCCGACTGCTGGTGGTTCCCCCGCGGGCGCCCCCTTACGAAGACCGCATCGTCCGCGACCTGCCCGGGTACCTGCGCGCCGGCGACCTGCTGGTGTTCAACGACACCCGGGTGATCCCGGCACGCCTGCACGGCACCAAGGACACCGGCGGACGGGTCGAAATCCTGCTCGAACGCATCCTGGGCGCGCACGAGGTGCTGGCCCAGATCGGCGCCAGCAAAACGCCCAAGGCCGGCGGCCGCATCACGCTCGACGAAGGCACGATGCTGACCGTGCTGGGCCGCGAGGGTGAGTTCTACCGGGTTCGCTTCGACACCGACGAACCGCTGGAGAAGCTGCTGCTGCGCGCCGGCCGCATGCCGCTGCCGCCCTACATCCAGCGCGAGGCCGCCGAAGCCGACCTGCACCGCTACCAGACCGTGTACGCGCGCCACACCGGCGCGGTGGCGGCGCCCACCGCCGGCCTGCACTTCGACGAGCCGCTGCTGGCCGCGCTGACAGCCAAGGGCGTGGAGTTCGGGCACGTCACGCTGCACGTGGGCGCGGGCACGTTCCAGAACATGCGCACCGAATCGGTGCACGACCACCAGATGCACAGCGAGTGGCTGAACGTGGGTGCCGAACTTTGCGCGCAGATCGCCCGCACCCGCGCCGCCGGCGGCCGCGTGGTCGCGGTGGGCACCACCGTGGTGCGCGCGCTGGAGTCGGCCGCGCGCGACGGCGTGGTGATGCCCTTCGCCGGCGACACCCGCATCTTCATCTTCCCCGGCTATCGCATTCGCACCGTGGACGCGCTGCTCACCAACTTCCACCTGCCCGAAAGCACGCTGATGATGCTGGTGTCCGCCTTCGCCGGCCGCGAGCGCATCCTGGCCGCCTACGCGCACGCCGTGCGCGAGCGCTACCGCTTCTTCTCCTACGGCGACGCCATGCTGCTGTATCCCGAGGGCACCGCATGAGCCGCATGACGTTTGAAAAACTCGGCCAGGACGGCCAGGCCCGCCGCGGCCGCCTCACTTTCCCGCGCGGCACTGTGGAAACGCCGGCCTTCATGCCGGTGGGCACCTACGGCACGGTGAAGGCGATGCTGCCCGAGGGGCTGCGCGAGACCGGCGCCGAGATCATCCTGGGCAATACCTTCCATCTGTACCTGCGGCCGGGGCTGGAGGTCATTGCCGCGCATGAGGGCCTGCACCGGTTCTGCGGCTGGAACGGGCCCATCCTCACCGACTCGGGCGGTTTCCAGGTCTGGTCGCTGGCCAAGCGCCGCAAGATCACCGAGGAGGGCGTGCACTTCGCCTCGCCCACCGACGGCGCCAAGGTGTTCCTGTCGCCGGAGGTGAGCATGCAGATCCAGCGCGTGCTCGATTCGGACATCGTGATGATCTTCGACGAATGCACGCCGTACCCGGCCACCGAACCGGTGGCGCGCACGTCGATGGAGCTCAGCCTGCGTTGGGCCGAGCGCAGCAAGCTC
>JANOJQ010000092.1:0-6693 GCA_031418815.1 Lysobacteraceae bacterium | reverse complement strand
TCGCCGTCGACTTCCGATGCAAGGGCATCAGGCGCACGGATGAGCCGAGTATCGGCTTCCAGAATTATTGCCAAGGCAGAATTTCCAATAAGTTGATCCAACAAACAGAGGACGAAAAAAAACCGCCCCGCTCCTGGATCGAGAGGACGGCTTTTTCTCGTAGACAGCCCCCGACGCAGGGCTGGCCGAACGCCTCAGCTGATCGCCTCAGCTGAGCGCCTGAAGGATCGCGTTGAACTGGTCGCCCGCGCCATTGTTGAAAGTGGCCTGGGTGAGCTGCTGGGCCGAACCCAAGGAAACGAGCTCCGGCTTGGCGTAGGACTTGACGGTGTTGACCTGCGTATTCATGAAAAGCTCCCTGTTTGTGTGCTTCAAACTATGTTGGTGACGGACAGCCGTCAAGTCGTTCTTTCCGGTGGCTTCCGCGACCAGGCATCAAAGGCCGTTGCCAGGTACAGCAACATGGCGTCTTTTTCATTCGGCGCCCTACCGTAGGCTACCGTAGTTTCCGCTAACAGCGCAAGATCCCAATAACGGGCCATGACGGGATTGCTGCCGTTCAGAGTAGCCCTCAGCCGCGCATGGCCGGACGCCAGGCTCCGGGTGAAGTTGTGCCCCTGGTTGGACTTGTCGCGGCGCAGGCGCACCGGCTCGGGAAGGACTCCAGCCATGGCATTGCGGAGAACGACCCGGCTCCAGCCTTGGCGGCACTTCTGCTCACTGGGCAGGGACAAGCAGTACTCCACAAGCCTCTTGTCAAAGAAAGGGTGCCGGAGTTCGACGCCCACCGCCGCGGAAACTTGCTCAATACCCTCGAACGCAGCTGTCAAAAACCCGGATTCCAGGCCCCTGATGTGGTCGAGCTGCACGGACGCCGGAGCTTCTGGAGCCGGTTGGCTTGCCCGCGCCTTGAAAGTCGGAGTTTCCATGAACGGCGGACTGGCGCCCGTCGCCTTTACATCGGCTCGCCCTGCCCGACTGCGGCCGAAGGCAAAGGTCACCATTGCCCCGACGCCCGGGAGGTTTTCCAGCATGTCCAGACGCGAAAAATAGAACCGGCGATGGATATGTTGCAGCACCCTCAAGGCACGGATCGGGTGCCCACTGGCCCACAGGAGCCTGGGCGCGGGGCGAACATATGTCTTGGCCAGTGCCGCTTTGGCCCCGCCGTAGCCCGCCAACCCGCCGGCAAAGGCTTCCAACTCTCGCTCCAGCTCGTCCCAGCGCTCAGCCACGGCCAGTTCAGTCAGAATGGCGAAACCGTGGGAGACGACCAGGTCGCCATCGTGACCCGTGAGCATTACCCGCACGCCTACGCTGCGGGCCTGGCCGAGCATGTGCCAAATCTGGTAGACGTTGGCGCCCAGGCTTGGGCCGTCGAGGAACTGCGACATTTCGTCCAGCACTTCGAGTGGCCCGGTTTCGTCGGCCCGGAAGACATGGCGCTGTAGCGGCCAGCCTTTTGCTGCGGCCTCGTCGGCAACCGTGTCCATCCACTGACTCTCATCCGAATCGGGCACGCTCGGGAAAGTGGCCGAGAACACCGGCAGCTGCATCCCGGCCTCGGCCAATAGCCGTGCGGCGATGAGCGCCACTGAGGAGGAATCAAGCCCGCCGCTGAGAAAGGACCCGACCGGGAAGGCCGATCGAAGGCGGCAGCGCACGGCCTCCTCTAGACGCTGGCGGAATCCCAATGCCGCCTCCTCATCGCTCAAGGCCGGCGCGGAGGCATCGATCTGCGGGGTCCAGTAGCGCCAGGTTCGCACGCCATCCCGGCCGACGAGGATCGCATGCGCGGGCGGCAATCGTTTCAGTTCGCTGTAAAACGTGGCTACCTTGTCATCCATCATGCCGAGCATGAAATCGGCGATACGCGACTCGTCCAGGGCGGCATCTGCCATCCCCGCCTGCACCAGTGACTTGGCTTCACTGCAGAAAACGAACCTGCCTTCATGGATGCCATAGCACAGCGGCTTGGTGCCGAAATGGTCCCGGACGCACAGCAACTCATCTCGAACCGGATTGTAGATCGCGAAAGCGAAATCGCCGACCAAGTGGGTCGCGCAATCAATGCCCCAAGCGCGGTAGGCCGCAGCGACGATGCTTGAATCGGAGAGTCCCTCTGCCGCCAGTCCCAAGCACTCGCGCAACGCGTCGCGATTGTCGATCCGGGCATCGCATGCAATCACGAGATCCTGGCCTGCCGGAGGCCCGGGCGCCTTCTCGAAGAGCGACTCCGGCGTGGTGTGCCACAGACGCAACCCGAGGCCACAACCCACGCCCTGCCAGATGCCGGCAACGTCAGCACCTCGATGGGCCATCAGCTCCGAAAGCCTCTCGAGGCTGCCTGACGGCAGGTCCCTTGGGGCCTGGTCGAAGAATCCAAAAATCGCCCCCATGCCGTCAGTGGCCCTCGGCGGCGCCGTGCGAGCCGGCGCTGTGCGCCTTACCCGACACCAGTTGAGCCATTACGCGGAACGGCCGGGTAAAGAAATACAGCGGCTGCAGTGCGGCCGGCAGCGGCATCGCCCGGTAATCGGTGTACGTGGGCCGCGCCTTGCTGGTCAGCCGGCGCAGGCCGTAAGCCAGGCGGCCGAGCGGGCTGAGCTGCCAGGCGAAGGCGCGGTCGCTCGAGATACGCGTGGTGCGCAGTTCGTCTTCGCGGGCACGCCCGCCGAGCAGGCACGCTACCGCGCCATCGAGCAGCGCGTGCTCGGGCCCGGCCTCGGGAGACAGCGTCCAGCGGCCGCTGGCGGCCAGCCGGTTCAGGCCCAGGCACGCGTCCACCGTCGACAGCAGGCCCGCCTGCTGCGCCACCTGCCGGACTTCGGCGAGGTCGAAGCTTTCATGCGACGAAAGCGCGTCCAGGTCGCTGAACCAGTGAAGGTGCGACCAGAAATGGCGGGTGTGGTGCATGCAGACGTAGGTGAACAGGTCGGCGGTGCGCAGCACGCGGATGCGGTGGTCGCGCAGGGGGATTTCCTCGCTGCGCGCCAGCATGGCGGTGGAGTCGAAGTAACCTTCGCCGTGGTCGAACGACTTGTGGATTTCCACCAGCACGTTCGAAGGAGACACCATCGGGAACACGCTGCCGTACTTCACCCAGGCGGCGAGGTCGCGGTCGCTTTCCAAGCCGTCCACGCCATAGGGCCGGTAGCCCTGGTCGCGCGCGCGGAGAACGACGTCGAGCACGCCAGCTTCTTCCACCAGCACGTCCACGTCGCGGCAGGGGCGGCATGCAGGCGAGGCGTAGTAGCGTGCCGACAGCGCCGGGCCCTTGAAATAGACGTGGGCCGCGCCGCTGGGCGCCAGGCATTCGTCCATGAAGTGACGGTAAGTTGATTCAATCAACAGGCTTCGGGCGGCCTGCAGACGCGACCCGTGGCGCATGGACGCCAGTACGGCGGGCGGAACGCAGCCCGGCGGCAGGGTCGACAGCGAACGCTGCACCAGGCACAGGCCGAGCGCAAGGGTGGCGATGCGCTCAAAGGTCTCCCAGTCGTCGACCTCGCGGGCGAGCTCGGCCGCCCTCGCCTGCTGGGCCTCGGAAAGCTTCTCCCGCGAAACAAGCAGCAGCAATTGCTGGGAAGCGTGGTTCATGTGCCCGTCCCGAACAGCCGCTGCCAAAGGCCGGGCTTGGCCTCAGCCTTCGCCGGTCGCGAAGGCAGGGGCGGCAGCGAGGCCGGCACAGCGTCGTCGAGGATGCCCTGCGGACGGGTCTGCACGAGATGCGTGGCTTCTTGCGCACCGACACGCTTGGCCGCGGCGTCGCGGCCCTCGGCCAGCAGCGGCGGGCGCTTGTCGATGTGGTGCGAATCGGTGGCCAGGATGTGCACCAGGCCTTCGTCCAGCATGCGCTCGGCCCAGTACTGCGGGCGGCGGCCGAAGCGGCCGGTGAGGCTGCCGGCGGTGAGCTGCATCCACGCGCCCTGCTTCACCAGGTCGGTGAACACCGAATAGTGGGTCTCGATCCAGCTCAGGCGCTCGGGGTGCGTGATCACGGGCACGTAGCCGGCGGCCATCAGCGTGAACACCGATTCGTTGAAGCGCGGCGGGGCCACGTGGTGCGGCGGCTCCAGCAGCAGGTAGCGCGTGCCGCAGATCGTGGGCACCCGGCCGGTGCGGATGCCGCCGACCAGGTCGGGGGCCAGGTGCACGTCGGCGCCGGTGCCCAGCTGCAGCGGGATCTGGTGCTGGGCCAGTTCGCGCCTGAACGCTTCCACCGCGGCCTCGATGCCGGCGCGGTTGTTCTCGTACAGGCCGGGGTAGATATGCGGCGTGCAGGCGGTGAACGTGATGCCGTCCTGCACGGCGCGGCGGGCCATCGCCAGCGACACCGACAGGTCGGTCGGGCCATCGTCGATGCCCGGGAGGATGTGGCAATGCAGGTCGATCATCGGGATTGGGAAGCTTCGGCGGTGCCGTCGGGGGCCTTGCGCCGGAACAGCCGGCGCACACGGCCAACCGCCCGGTCGTAGTCACGGCTGAAAACGTACCAGCCGGCCAGCAGCACCAGGAACACCAGCACCATCAGCGGCCGGGAAATGCCCGCCTTGATCGCCAGGGCCGCGCCCAGGCCCAGCAGCAGCGAAGCACCGCCCAGCACGGCCACCACCACGGTGGGCCGCAGGCCGGCGTCGAGCAGCATGTGGTGCATGTGGTGGCGGTCGGCGGCGAACGGCGACTTGCCCTGGCGCCAGCGCCGGAACATCAGGGTGACGCAGTCGATCAGCGGCAAGGCCAGCGTCCACGGGCCCAGCACCGGCGACACCGGGTGCGCCGCGTTCTGGGTCAGGCGCACCGAGGTCCAGGCGATGATGAAGCCCAGCAGCATGCTGCCGCCGTTGCCCAGGAACACCTTGGCGCGGGGCTGCCAAGGCAGCCGGTGGTTCCACAGCAGGAAGCCCACCAGCGCGGCGCACAGGGCCAGCAGGCGCTCGGCCTGCAGCACGTCGCCCGAATACAGCGCAAAGCTGGTGAACAGCCCCAGCGACACCAGCGACAGCGTGCCCGCCAGCCCGTCCACGCCGTCGGACATGTTCAGTGCGTTGATGACGCCCACCACTATGAACACCGTGAACGGCACCGCCAGCCAGCCGACGTTGGCGCCGGCGAAGCCGAACACGTCCTGCAGGTTGTCGGCCTCCAGGCCGGCGATGAAAATCATGGCCAGCGCCGCCAGCGTCTGGGCGGCGATGCGCCAGCTCCAGTGCAGGTCGTAGATGTCGTCCAGCTGGCCCACCAGCACCATCAGCCCGGCGCACGCCACGAAGGTCATGGACTGCACGGACAGGCTGTTTTCGAAGCCGAGGTAGGACAGGGCCAGGGCGAGGAAGATCACCAGCCCGCCGATCACCGGGATGGCGCCGTCGTGGTCCTTGCGGCCCCCCGGGTGGTCAACCAGGCCCAGCCGTCGCGCCAGAGGCGTGGCCAGGGGCAGCACCACGGCGCACACGACCAAGGCAAATGCCGCCCTCAGCCAGCTCTGTGCGTCGAGTTGATTCAGTAGATTCAGATAGTCCATGCCGGGTGCCAGTGAGTGCCTTCGTCGGTCTGCTCGTGAAGGCGACTTGTTGCAACAACCCCGGGGGTGGTCATTCTAGTGCGACTTGCGTCACAGTTTACCCGCAATCATGACAACGCTGCGAGTCCCCCCATTGAAACGCATGTGGGCCGGGGCAAACCGTACGCTGGCGCACGAATCCTTAACCCGGTCAGCGCCCGTAAACATCCTCGAAGCGCACGATGTCGTCCTCGCCCAGGTAGCTGCCCGACTGCACCTCGATCAGTTCGAGCGGCATTTTCCCGGGGTTTTCCAGCCGGTGCTTGCTGCCCAGCGGGATGTAGGTGCTCTGGTTCTCGCCCAATATGAACACCCGGTCGTCGCAGGTGACCCGGGCGCTGCCGCTCACCACGATCCAGTGCTCGGCCCGGTGGTGGTGCATCTGCAGGGACAGCGCGGCGCCGGGCTTGACGACGATGCGCTTGACCTGGAAGCGCTCGCCGCTGTCCACGCCGTCGTAGCTGCCCCAGGGGCGGTAGACCTTGCGGTGCACGCTGGCCTCGGGGCGCTTGTCGGCCTTCAGGCGGGCCACGACGTCCTTCACCTGCTGCACCTGGTCGCGCGAAGCCACCAGCAGGGCGTCGTCGGTGTCCACCACGATCACGTCCTGCAGGCCCAGCAGGCTCACCAGCCGGCGGCCGCCCCAGGCCAGCGTGTTGCGGCAGCCCAGGGCGATCACGTCGCCGTGGTGGGCGTTGCCGTCGGGGTCCTGGTCGGCGATTTCCCAGAGCGCCGACCACGAGCCGACGTCGCTCCAGCCCACGTCGATCGGCAGCACGGCCGCGGCGTCGGTCTTTTCCATCACCGCGTAGTCGATCGAATCGGCCGGGCAGGCTTCGAACGCGGCCCGGTCCAGGCGCAGGAAGTCCGCGTCGCGCTTGGCGCCGGCCAGCGCGGCGGTGGCGGCGGTGACCATGGCCGGCGCGAAGCGCTGCAGCTCGGCCAGGAAGCGCGAAGCCCGGAACAGGAACATGCCCGAGTTCCAGAAATAGTCGCCGCTGGCCACGTAGGCCTGGGCCGTGGCCAGGTCCGGCTTCTCGACAAACCTCTCCACCGCCCGCACCCCCACCCCACCCCTGGCCCCACCCCCTGTGGGAGGGCATCGCCGATCGCAGCCGCTTCTATTTCGT
>JANOJQ010000091.1:0-7201 GCA_031418815.1 Lysobacteraceae bacterium | reverse complement strand
GCTTCCTGTGAGTTAAAAAGCTTCACACGAACAGGAAGCGACCCTCGCCTTCGCGGTGCGGCCGGCGCCAGATCCCAGGGCCCAAATGCCACCCCGGACCTGGGCGAAGAACCAAAAAAAACGCCGGCACGAGGCCGGCGTTGTCGCGATCGCACGGGACGCTGGCGACCTGAATCAGCCGCCCTTGGTCCACTTGCCCAAGGCCGCCATTCCGTTGGCCTTGGCGCGGGCGTACACCATCTGCTGGGCCGCGGCGATGTTGCCGGTGAGGTCCTTGGACCAGGTCTTGAGCGCGGCCGACTGCATGGCGCGGCCGTAGCTGAAGCTCAGCGGCCAGGGCTTGGCGCCCATGCGGTTCATGGCGTCCAGGTGCGCGGTGGCGTTCTCGTCGCTCTGGCCACCCGACAGGAACACGATGCCCGGCAGGCTGGCCGGCACGGCCGACTTCAGGCAGCGCAGGGTCATTTCGGCGACTTCGTCGATCTCGGCCTGCTCGGGGCAGTCCTTGCCCGACACGACCATGCTGGCCTTGAGGATGGTGCCCTCGAGCAGGATGTTGTGCTCGTACAGCGCACCGAACAGCGAGCGCAGCGTGACTTCGGTGATTTCGTAGGCGGTGTCGATGTCGTGCTCGCCGTCCATCAGCACTTCGGGCTCGACCATGGGCACGATGCCCACTTCCTGGCACAGGGCGGCATAGCGGGCCAGGGCGTGGCAGTTGGAATCAATGCAGGTGCCCGACGGCGAGTCTTCGCCGATGGTGATCACGGCGCGCCACTTGGCGAACTTGGCGCCCAGCTTGGCGTATTCCTTCAGGCGCTCGCGCAGGCCGTCCAGGCCTTCGGTGACCAGCTCGCCCGGGAAGCCGGCCAGGGGCTTGGCGCCCATGTCCACCTTGATGCCCGGCAGGATGCCGTTGTCCATCATCAGCTTGGTGAACGGCACGCCGGCCTTGGTGCTCTGGCGCAGGGTCTCGTCATACAGGATGGCGCCCGAGATGTAGTCGCCAAGCTTGGGGGTGCCCAGCAGCATCTCGCGGTATGCGCGGCGATTTTCTTCGGTGCACTCGATGCCGACGCCTTCGAAGCGCTTCTTGATGGTGGCGGTGGACTCATCGATGGCGATGATGCCCTTGCCCGGGGCCACCATGGCCTGGGCGATGTCGGCGAGTTGGTCGATGCTCATGGGTGTTCCCGGGGTTGTGTTGGTAGACCCGGGATTATAGCCCAACCCCGCCCCGGCCCTCCCCGTCGGCACGTCCGCCTTGCACACGTGCACTAGGCAGGGGTCAGAGCTCGCCGAGGCCTTCGGCCTTGCCGGCGGGGCCGACCTTGAGCAGGCGCAGGGTGTTGGTGGCGCCGTGCAGCTCCATGTAGTCGCCGCTGGTGATGATGACGCTGTCGCCCTCGGCCAGCGCGCCCAGCGTGAACAGGTGCAGGATCGCCCCGCGCGCGGCCTCGCGGGTGGCCTGGCCCTGGCTGTTGAAGTCGACCGGGAACACGTCGCGGATCATCGCCATGCGGCGGCGGGCGCCGTCGTGGCGCGACAGGCCGTAGATCGGCACCGCCGAACGGAAGCGCGACAGGTAGCGCGCCGTGCCGCCCGACTCGGTGAGCGCGATGATGGCGCGCACCTTGATGTGCTCGGCCAGGAACATGCTGGCCATCGCGATCGCCTGGTCGGCTGCCTGCAGGTTGCGCGGCGCCTTCTCGAAATCAGTGTCGTGGTCGAACTGGCGCTCGGCGCCCAGGCAGATGCGCACCATCGCCTCCACCGCCTTCACCGGGTAATTGCCCGAGGCCGTTTCGGCCGACAGCATCACCGCGTCGGTGCCGTCGATGACCGAATTGGCCACGTCCAGCACCTCGGCGCGGGTCGGGATCGGGTTGTCCACCATCGACTGCAGCATCTGCGTGGCGGTGATCACCACCCGGTTGTGCTCCAGCGCAGTGCGGATGATCTTCTTCTGCAGGCCCGGCAGCTCGGCGTCGCCGATCTCAACGCCCAGGTCGCCGCGGGCCACCATCACCACGTCCGAGGCGATGGTGATCTCCACCAGGTTCTCGATGGCCTCGGCGCGCTCGATCTTGGCGACCAGGAACGCATCGCTGCCGGCCGCGCGGGCCAGCGCCCGGGCCTCGTCCATGTCGGCGGCCGAGCGGCAGAACGACACCGCGATGAAATCCACGCCCAGCCCGGCGGCGATGATGATGTGCTGCTTGTCCTGGTCGGTGAGCGCGCCCAGCGACAGCCCGCCGCCGAGGCGGTTGAGCCCCTTGCGGTTGGACAGCGCGCCGTCGGTGAGCACCCGCGTGCGAATGCGCTCGCCTTCCACGGCCAGCACTTCCACCGCCATCAGCCCGTCGTCGAGCAGCAGGGTGTCGCCGGCGTGCACGTCGTCCACCAGGCCCAGGTAGCTCACGCCCACCTGGGTGCTGTCGCCCAGCGGGGCGTCGGCGCGGCAGACCAGGGTGAACTCCTGGCCGGTGCGCAGGATCACCTTGTCTTCCTCGAATTTCTCGATGCGGATCTTCGGGCCCTGCAGGTCGGCCAGGATGCCCACCTCGCGGCCCTGGCGCGCCGCGGCTTCGCGGATCGCGGCGACGCGCGCCGCGTGGTGCTCGGGCGTGCCGTGGGAGAAGTTCAGCCGCACCACGTTGACGCCGGCGCGCACCAGATCGTCAAGCACGCCGGGCGCGTCGGTGGCGGGGCCGAGGGTGGCGAGGATCTTGGTGCGGCGGAGGGCGTCGCTCATGGGTGGGTTGGCCGGAGTCGATGACGGCCAACGCTAGCACAGCCTCCACGCACTTCCGGCGTCAGCGGCACGCGGCCTCAGGCGCCGAACAGCGCGACGAGGTCCCCGGGCGCGGCCACCAGGCGCGTGGCGCCGGCGCCGCGCAGTTCCGCCTCGCCGCCGAAACCCCACAGCACGCCGACCGAATCCATGCCGTGGTGGCGGGCGCCGTCGATGTCCATGTGCCGGTCGCCGATCATCCAGGCACCGTCGGCCGACCAGCCCAGCCGCTGCAGCGCTTCGGCGATGAGTTCGGGCTTGTGGCTGAGCCGGCCGCAGGGCGTGGCGCCGATGACGTCCACGAAGCGCCCGCCAAACGGCAGGTGGGCGATGATCTTGCGGGCGTGCGGCTCGTTCTTGGCGGTGACCACCGCCAGCCGGTGCCCGGCGCGGGACAGGGCCTCCACCGCGGCGCCGATGCCCTCGTAGACCTCGTGTTCGGCCCAACCGTGGGTCTCGAAGCGGTCGCGGTAGTGCTGCACTGCCTGTTCGGTGCGGCCGTCGTCGCCCAGCAGCGGCCCGAAGCTGTCGCGCAGCGGCGGGCCGATCCAGCGCCGCAGTTCGGCCTGCGGCGGCACCGGCTCGCCCATCTGCTCGAGTGCGTGCGCCACGCAGCGGGTGATGCCGACCGCCGAATCGATCAGCGTGCCGTCGAGGTCGAAGAAGATCGTCGCCATCAGCCGGCGCGCGCCTTGAGCGCGGTGACCGCCGGCAGTCCCTTGCCCTCGCAGAATTCCAGGAACGCGCCGCCGCCGGTGGAGATGTAGCTGATGCCGGCTTCGACGCCGTACTTGTCCACCGCGGCCAGCGTGTCGCCACCGCCGGCGATCGAAAACGCGTCGGAATCGGCGATGGCGTGCGCCAGCGTTTCCGTGCCCTTGCCGAACGCGTCGAACTCGAACACGCCCACCGGGCCGTTCCAGATGACGCTGCCGGCGCGCTGGATCATGGCGGCGTAGCGCGCGGCGGTGTCGGGGCCGATGTCCAGGATCATGTCGTCGGGGCCGACGTCGGCCACCTGCTTCACCGTGGCCGGCGCGTCGGCGGCGAAGGCCGTCGCCACCACCACGTCGGTCGGGATCGGGATGTCGGCGCCGCGGGCCTTGGCGTCGGCGATGATCTGGCGCGCGGTGTCGAGCAGGTCGTTCTCGCACAGCGACTTGCCGACCGGATGGCCCACGGCGGCGATGAAGGTGTTGGCGATGCCGCCGCCCACGATCAGCTGGTCCACCTTCGACACCAGGGCCGACAGCAGCTCGAGCTTGGTGCTGACCTTGGAGCCGGCCACGATCGCGATCAGCGGGCGCGCCGGCGCCAGCAGGGCCTTGCCGAGCGCGTCGAGTTCGGCCATCAGCAGCGGGCCACCGCAGGCGACCTTGGCGAAGCGGATGGCGCCGTGGGTGGAGGCCTGCGCGCGGTGTGCGGTGCCGAAGGCGTCCATGACATAGACGTCGCACAGCGCGGCGTACTTCTTCGACAGGGTTTCGTCATCGGCCTTCTCGCCGACGTTCATGCGGCAGTTCTCCAGCAGCACCAGCTGGCCGGGCTGCACCTGCACGCCGTCGGTCCAATCCTTGAGCAGCGGCACGTCGCGGCCCAGCAGCTCCGACAGGCGCGCGGCCACCGGCGCCAGCGAATCCTCCTGCGTCCACACGCCCTCCTTCGGGCGGCCCAGGTGCGAGGTGACCATCACGGCGGCGCCCTTCTCCAGCGCCAGGCGGATCGTCGGCAGCGCGGCGGTTATGCGCTGCTCGGAGGTGATGTGGCCGTCCTTGACCGGCACGTTGAGGTCTTCGCGGATGAGCACGCGCTTGCCGGCCAGGTCGAGGTCGGCCATTCGCAGGATGGTCATGCAGGTGCTCCGGATTCGGGAAAACCGCATTTTCCCCCGCGCGGTGGGCCCGGGGCAAACGTGGCGGGGCCGTGGGAGAATGGGCCATGGCCGCAATCCCGCAATCCCTGCCCGTGCTCGAGGGCGAACGCATCCGCCTGCGCCCGCTGCGCATGGCCGATGCGCCCGATGTTTTCGAGATGTACAGCGACCCCGAAATCACCCGCTACTGGAGCTTCAGCGCCTGGACGCAGCCCGCGCAGGCCGAGGCCTGGCTGGCCGAGCGCATCGGCTGGGGCCCGCCCTCGGTCTACGGCTGGGCCTTGGCCGACCGGGACAGCGACCGGTTCCTGGGCACCACGGCGCTGTTTTCGCTGAGCGGGCCGCTGCATCGGGCCGAGCTGGGCTATTCGCTGATGCCCACGCACCAGGGCCGGGGCCTGGCCACCGAGGCGGTGCGCCGCGCGCTGGACTTCGGCTTCGACACCCTGGGCCTGGAGCGCTTCGAGGCCGACGTGGACCCGCGCAACGAAGCCTCGTGCCGGCTGGCCGAGCGCCTGGGCTTCCAGCGCGAGGGCCTGCTGCGCAACCGCTGGCGGGTGGGCGGCGAGTTCGCCGACTCGATCCTCTACGGCCTGCTGCGCAACGAATACCGGAGGTCCGCGTGAGCGATCCCATGGGCCAGGCGCTGGCGGCACTGCGCCGCGGCGACGCCATCGGCCTGCCCACCGAAACCGTCTACGGGCTGGCGGCGGATGCCTCGCGGCCCGAGGCGGTGCGCCGCATCTTCGAGCTCAAGGGCCGCCCCGCCGACCACCCGCTGATCGTGCACGTGGCGGATGCGCGGCAGCTCGACCGCTGGGCGCGCGACATCCCGGACGCCGCGCGCGCGCTGGCCGCTGCCTTCTGGCCCGGCCCGCTCACCCTGATCCTGCGCAAGCAGCCCGGCGTGCCCGATGAAGTCACCGGCGGCCAGCCCACGGTGGGCCTGCGCTGCCCGGCGCATCCGATGGCGCTGGCGCTGCTGCACGAATTCGACGGCGGCCTTGCGGCGCCGTCGGCCAACCGCTTCGGCCACGTCAGCCCGACCACGGCCGCGCACGTGCGCGACGAGTTCGGCGACGCCGTGCCGGTGGTGCTGGACGGCGGCGAATGCGAGGTCGGCATCGAAAGCACGATTCTCGATTTGTCCGGCGAAATTCCGCGCATCCTGCGCCCGGGCCGCATCACGCGGGCGCAGATCGAAGCCGTGGTGGGCCCCGTGGCCGAGGGCAGCGAAGCGGACAGCCCGCGCGCCTCGGGCACGCTGGATGCGCACTACGCGCCGCGCACCGCGCTGCTGCTGCTGGAACGCGCCGCCTTGGTGCCCGAAGCACGCCAGCAGGAGGCGTTGGGAAAACGCGTGGCCGTGCTGGCGCTCGGCGCACTGCCCGACGGGCTGCGCGGCCTTGCCCTGCCTGGCCACGCCGACGGCTACGCGCACGGCCTCTACGCCGCGCTACGCTCGCTCGACGCGCTGGGCGCCAACCTGCTGCTGGCCGAGCGGCCGCCGTCGTCGCTCGACTGGCTGGCGGTGAACGACCGCCTGCGCCGCTCCGCCGCCGGTGCCGGGATGGGCCGCGACGAAACGTGAGCGCGCACCGCGCCAGCGCCTGGGCGGCGCTGCCCGACGGCATCACGGCCGCCGGTTTCGCGCTGGTGTGGCTGTTCCCGTTCGCGCTCGACGAGCTGTCGGTGAGGACGGCGCTGCTGGTGATGGTGCTGGAATTCTTCCTGATCCACGCCACCGGATTCTTCACCGCCATCGGCGGCGCGCCCAGGATTCGGCGGGCATGGCGAATGCTGGCGCTGGCCGGCCTGACGCTGTTCTACCTGGCCATGGTGGGCGCCTTCGCCATGAGCTTCGGGGAGTGGTGGCCGGTGCTGGCCTTCCTGTGGCTGGCGGTCGGCAAGGCCGCCTGGGCCTGGGGCACGCGCCCCGGCGACGGCGACGATGCGATGGTGATGCCGATGGTGGCCTGGGCCGGTTCGGTGGTGGCCTACCTGTTCGGCGCCTTCCTGACGATACTGGTGCCGGTGCCGCGGCTGGGCAT
Organism: Lysobacteraceae bacterium; assembly: GCA_031418815.1. Taxonomy (GTDB): domain Bacteria; phylum Pseudomonadota; class Gammaproteobacteria; order Xanthomonadales; family Xanthomonadaceae; genus Arenimonas. The sequence continues at coordinate 483 of JANOJQ010000091.1, read as the reverse complement.
GACCGGGCAGGTGCAGCCCCGCTTCGGACTGGAGGGCGGCGGCCTGTGGATCGAGGAGCCGCACCGGGTGGTGGCCTTCGGCCTGGTCTACTTCGGCCTGCTGTGCGCCGCCAAACTCGTCCTGGCGCGGCGCGCCAAGCGCTGAAAACAGCCCCCCGGATACGGCGCCGTCGCCACCGCGGAAGCGTGTCTTTATGGGTGCCCCACGGAGTTCGGGTGAGGATGCGCTCCGATGCTTGCGCGTACCGATCCGGACCAAGGCCTGCCATCTTTCCTGCGGATCGGGTTGGGTTAACCAGGCCTCGGCGCCTTTTTGCTCCTGGCCCATCGCGGCGCGTCCCTTCGGACACTGGAATGGCGGCCGGGCCAGCGTGGAAGGTGGCCAGTACGAACCTCCTATCCGCCCGGCGGCGGAGGTGGGTTCCTCGCGCGCAGAACGTCACCTCCGGTGTTTGAAGGGGCGCACAGGCGATCACGGGCTTA
>JANOJQ010000090.1:0-2138 GCA_031418815.1 Lysobacteraceae bacterium | reverse complement strand
GGGGTCTTTTTACATTTTTTTCCACTACCCCTCGTTTTTTTAATCTATTTTAACCTCACCCCGTTACTTGCCCAGCCTTTCCAGGACGGCCTTGAGGTCGTCGCTTAGCGGCGCGGCGATCAGATAAGGCTTGGCGCCCTTTTCCAGGGCGAACTCGATGGAGGCGGCGTGCAGGAACAGGCGCTTGAGGCCCACCTGCTGGGCCAGGCGTTTGTTGGCCTCTTCGTCGCCGTACTTGTCGTCGCCGGCCACGGGGTGGCCCAGGTGCGCGGCGTGGACGCGGATCTGGTGGGTGCGGCCGGTTTCGATCCGCACTTCGCAGAAGCTGTGGCCACCCAGGCGCTCGATCACCGTGAAGTGGCTGACCGACGGCTTGCCCAATGGCGCCACCCGCACGCGGCGCTCGCCGCCCTGCAGCAGCGACTTCTCCAGCGGCCGGTCCACAGTGAGCGTGCCGTTGGGCAAGCGGCCCACCAGCAGCGCCAGGTATTTCTTGCCCGGGCCCTCGTCGTCCTCGCCGCCGCGCATCAGCTGCTGCAGCTCCAGCAGGGCCGAGCGCTTCTTGGCCACCAGGATCACGCCCGAAGTGTCGCGGTCCAGCCGGTGCACCAGCTCCAGCGGTTCGCCCGGCCGCAGCGCCCGCAGCGCCTCGATCAGGCCGTGGCTGATGCCACTGCCGCCGTGGGTGGCCAGGCCGCTGGGCTTGTTCACGGCCAGGATGGCCTTGTCCTCGAAGACGATGCTGGCCGCCAGGCGGTCCAGCAGGCCCTGGGGCGTGGGGCGCACCTCGCCCGGCTCGTTCAGCTTGACCGGCGGCAGGCGGACCTCGTCGCCCCCCGCCAGGCGGGTATCGGGCTTGGCCCGCTTGCCGTTGATGCGCACCTGGCCGCTGCGAACCAGCTTGTAAACAAGGCTGCGCGGGGCGCCCTTGAACTGCAGCAGCAGGAAATTGTCCAGGCGCTGGCCGTCCCGGTCTTCGGGGACGGTGACCATCTTCACGCCGGTGGAGGGTTCATTTGCCGCCATGGGTCCTTCGCCTATACAATCGGTTCGCGAGATAACGTCCTGATTTCTCTAGGGCTGCCGGCCGAAAGCCAAAGCCCTGCGAATCCTGAAGAACCGCTACCACACCCCACGGGGGTGACCATGTTAGCCGGTACCGATGGCGGACGGATATCGCCACACACCTTACAAGTGTGCGACAGACCGGAAAACGCTCGGCGGTTTCCGGAACCCATGACCGAACAAAAACAAACAAGCGCTCCCGCGGGTACGCCCGAAGGTTCAGTAGCGCTGGAAGTTCTGCCCAGGCCGGGACGCGCGGTGCGCGCCCGGTCAGCGACATCAGGGTGCGGACCCCGGCGTTCCTCGCGGTAAGAGCGCGTGAGGAATCCAGACAATGAAGCGTATGTTGATCAATGCCACGCAGGCCGAAGAGCTGCGCGTGGCGATCGTCGATGGCCAGAACCTGTACGACATCGACATCGAGCAGCCGTCCAAGGAACAGAAGAAGTCCAACATCTACAAGGGCCGCATCGTGCGGCTGGAGCCGTCCCTCGAGGCGGCCTTCGTGGAGTACGGCGGTGAACGCCATGGCTTCCTGCCGCTCAAGGAAATCTCCCGCGACTACTTCGTCCCCGGCGTCGACCCGAACAAGGCCGGCCTGAAGGAATACCTGCGCGAAGGCCAGGAAGTGGTGGTGCAGGTGGACAAGGAGGAGCGCGGCAACAAGGGCGCCGCCCTGACCACGTTCATCTCCCTGGCCGGCCGCTACATGGTGCTGATGCCCAACTCGCCCACCGCCGGCGGCGTCTCGCGCCGCGTCGAGGGTGACGACCGCCAGGCCCTGAAAGAGGCCATGGACGCGCTGACCATCCCCGACGACATGGGCGTGATCATCCGCACCGCCGGCGTCGGCCGCGCCGCCGACGAGCTGCAGTGGGACCTCGATTACCTGCTGCAGGTTTGGAAGTCGATCACGGATGCCGCGCTGGCCAAGCCCTCGCCCTTCCTGATCTACCAGGAATCGCGCCTGATCATCCGCGCCCTGCGTGACTACCTGCGCGCCGACATCGGCGAGATCCTGGTGGACACCCAGGAGATGTACGACGAGTCGCGCGACTTCATGCAGTCGGTGA
>JANOJQ010000089.1:0-33933 GCA_031418815.1 Lysobacteraceae bacterium | reverse complement strand
CGGACCTTCTGAAGCAGTGATTGAGGAAGCATTCCTGCATAAGTGGATGGTCGCCGACTTGGGCAAGGGAATGTTCTACGTAGAGAAGGTGGAATCCATCGAGCGCGGAGAGTCGTTGGAGTCAAACGGAGCAGGAGGCGTGCCCGCCGGCACCGCGCTCTATCCGATTGAGGTGGTTCTCTCCGGCCAGTCCACGAGGAAAACGTTCAGATACGTCTTTTACGAAGACCCGTTCGGGAAGTGGAAGAAGTCGATGATGTAGCTATCGATGTCGGCGCGCAGCGAATATCAGCCACAACTGTCGCGTTGACGATGAATGCGGGCTATCGCAGAGCTGCAAGCCATGCTGGCCGTGCTACTTCGTCTCAAGCAAGTAGCCGCGCGTCGCCCTGCAAGGATAGCCGTCCGGTGTCTGGTGAGGATTGAGGGACGTGTCATTCCTTGAGCGATTGAACTTCTTCTGGCAATACGCGCATTGGATAACATAGGTCACAGCAAACGGATTCTTGAATGTGGCCCGGTTCTGCTTCTTTTGAATCCGCGTGCGTGAAGGACTCCGACCTCGCGGGCTAGGCCCGGCAGTCCTTGTTCCGCTAAAGCCGGGGATTTTTGGAGCTTCTCCCGCTTTCGACAGCTCTACTTCGAAGCGCGGCTCAAATGGAACATCTGTCGCCTCGGCAAATGTCATCTTGGTGTTGAGGAGGGTTTTAACGCCCGGGCCGCTGGATGCACCCCCTGTGGTATCCCAGCAATAGAAGTACTCCTGTGCCACGTTGTCCTTCCTGCGCTTGAATGTAAGCGCGTACGGCTCCACCAACCTCTCCGAGCCGTCATAGGAAAGCCGTACTAGCTTCCGCTGCCTAGCCGCGTCCATGATTGGATTCCGCAGGTTTGCAGGGAAGAATGCGAGTTCGGATGAATGCCTCCCGGACACCCCCTCAAAAAGCTCTTCAATGAAGAGGCGGAAGTTTGATTCTGCGACAGAGAACTCAACTCGCGCAGGCTTAGGACATGCGATGTACTTGGTCCAGACAGAACGGAAGAAATCGAAGGGAAGTCCAAGGAGGATGTTCTTCGCTGAGACGGGACTAGGTGAGAAAATCGTCTTCCGCAAGAACACCGTGATGACGTTGGACCGATTCAACTGAAGCTCGTTCCGCCAGAGGTACGAGTAGGCCATGTCAAATAAATCGTGGGAATGGCGTCGTTGGAGCAAGCACTTCATCTTGCTCGCAATCATTTCTTCTAGCGCCATACATTGGACGTTGCCAAAGCACTGGTCCGCATCAGAGTACGGGTGAACTATCGGTAGCGTCCTTGTCGGCAGATGTATTGTGTCGAACTCGGTGACATCGAGCCGAACAGAGACTGTAAGTTCAGCATTGTCGCCAAAGAAGTCTCGGAAGTAGACCCGGGCCTTGTAGATGGTTTGTCGGACTTCTCCACCGACCCCAATTGCGTGGCTTTCCTTTAAGGTGGTCCTCGCTTCATCGAAAATAACACCGGTAGCTTCTTGAATGACCGCACAGCAATTTCGGATTGACACGTCGAATCGGTCCGCCTCGATTGCCCGTGAAGTAGAAAAATCAAGGTCCTCTGAGAAGCGCGTCTCAGGCAGATAGACCTTCCGAAAGCAATTCCCGCCCTTTAGGACTAGCAGGGGGCCTAGGTACGGGTCTTCCGAAATGGCCTTAAGGAGCCAGCCAAACACGTAGTCGCGCTCTACATTCGCGACGTGTGTATCGAGCTCGCTCGATTTTGCCGATATTTCGTCTTTCGAAATCATATTGTGTGCCGCTAGGCTCGTCAGTGTTCACTGTCACGCGGTGGGTTCGGGTCGGCGCCGGGTGCAATTGTGTCTTTGCTCCGAATCTTGCCATCCACGCCCTTGGTCGTCAGTTCGCCGCCGCCCTGATTGGTGAGCATTTCTCGGGCCGCGGCTTCTGCTTCTTTCTGAGTTCGGTGAAGGCTTGACGCTTTGTTGGCGTCGTTTCTTTTGTTTGCCCACTGCCCGTCGGGACGTTTTGACACGATGCGGTCTCTACCTTTGGTCATTTGCCTTTCCTCGTGTTGTAGGAATCAAGCTAGTAGACGTGCAACTTTTGCTTTCAACGCCTTGAGTCTCCTAGAAACTGAGCCGTGGCCGTTGAGTCCTTGGTTTTCGGCGATTTCAGAAACCGTTCTTCCCATCCGCAGCGCAATCACAAGCTTCCGCTCCTTCCGGTCGAGGAAGCTAAGTACGTCACGAAATAGTGCGTTCTCATACCCCTCATTGCCGTCGGAGGACCAAACTGGACAGTCATCGATTGTCTCAACTAGCTCGACCTTAACTTTGGCGCGCTTCGAGTAGAAGGCTCTCTCGAAGTCTTCCTTTATCCAAGAGTGGCGCTCGGAGAAATCCTCTTGCGTCTTGTTGCTTAGTAAAAGGTCAATGACAGGCTGCACAGATTCCATGGTGCCCACACCATGTATTGCATCTTCAATGATTCCTTCTCTTTCCTCCGAATCATTCTCGTCCCAAATCCGCCCTCCTCGCAGCGGACGGCGGATGACGAACTCCTTTCGGTCTTCGGCTGATACCCCCCGGAGAATCTTCGACGCTAGCTTAGGCAACGGCGCCCACGAGCCATCTGAATCCTCGTCGCACTCCTCGAACATCGTTTCTCTGTATTCGGCGGCCACGCGGTAGATGCGGGACATCCAGAATGTCGCGTCGCCGGCTAGAAGCCGGAGCGAAGATTTGGGGGCGAAGAAGCTATCTGAGCATCGCGAGGCAGGGATGAGCTTTTTCCAGATGTGGGCCGAAAAGGCGGCACGAGCCGAATTTCGATAGGACGTCGGAAGGTCCTGTAGCCCAAAGGGGGTGAGGTGAAAGATTGCCGCTTTCCGGTCTAGTCCGGCGGCTGAAAGCGCATCTTCCGGCAGTAGGGACGCGAGCATGACGTCGAGCTGGCTAACCCTGTTTTCAGTCTGCGGAACAATGATGACGTTCGGGTTCTTCTTTGCTTCCAGCGCCGGGACGACATCCTTGAGAGCCTCCATTGTCTCGTAGCCCCGGAGGAAGCCCGCAGCTTGGCTTGAGTTCCAGTCGTGGATAGCAACCTGCACTTTCGCCCAGTCGTCGCCCTCGCCCCGCTCTCGGTCAGGGACGAAGGCAAGCTCAAGCGGCCCGTGCTCCCAGCGTGTCCGTTGGCTGATTTCGACTTGGTTGAAAAAGGCATTCGACATGACTTTCATGGTGGCTACTCGGAGTGGGTTACCTAGTACCGACACTTCCGGGGGCGTCCGTGACCCCAGTTTCCCTCGGGAGGCGCTATTCCGGAATGTATACGTTCCGGGATAGCCCCGAACGCGTCCCAGAAACCATCCCAAAATGATATACTCTCATCCTCTTAGGACATTTGGGATTCCGCGCCATGCCTGAAGTCGTTGGCTACGCCCGTGTCAGCAGCGCCGGTCAGTCGCTCGATGTGCAGCTTGAGAAGCTGGCCGCGGCCGGGTGCGGAAGGGTGTTCAGGGAGAAGCGGTCCGGCCGTCAGGCGGAGAACCGTCCCGAATTGCAGGCATGCCTCAGTTACGTGCGGGAAGGTGACACGCTCGTAGTGAGCCGCCTCGACCGTGCCGCCCGGTCGGTTCTGGACTTGGCGAAGATGGCGGACCTGCTTCGCCGGAAAGGGGTCACGCTTCGGGTGCTGGACCAAGGACTAGACACCTCGACCACGGAGGGCAAGCTGATGTTCAACCTGCTCGGCGCGTTCGCGGAGTTCGAATCCGAAATCAGGCGCGAACGGGCGGCCGATGGCGTCGCGCTGGCCAAGCAGAAGGGCATCAAGTTTGGCCGCCGGAACGCTCTGAATCCGGACCAGCTCGCGAACCTGCGCCGCCTTAAGGCCGAGGAAGGGTTCAGCGTAGGGCAGCTACAGGACCGCTTCCAAGTGGGGCGTAGCACTGTCTACAGGGCCCTTTCGGCCTAGCGGCTTTTGGCTCCCTCTCACTCCCTAATAATTCCTAAGTCGAGTGCGGTGGTCGCCATCGGCTCACCGCCGCACATGATGTTATCGGTGCCCCTAGGCGCCTTCCCGGGCGCATTCGCACGCCTACCGCCTAGCGCAACTTCCACTGTAATAGATTGCAACCGATTGATTTGACAGGAATTCTCTAATCCTTCAAAGTGGCTCGCGTCGACAAACTGATGCCCGGGACGGTCCCGGCGAGGAGGTGAAAGCGACTGACTCGACGGGAGAACCAAATGGAATCACTGCTTGAACTGAGAGGCCAACTGCCTGCGGCTACGAACGAATGCCCGCCATTGAGTTCGAACCAACGATTGCTCGCGACATTGCCCGCCGCGGTGCCTAGGGGTATTCACCCCGTGGCAGCTCTCCGACTTGCTCGGCAGAAGAAGCACCTGCTCGCTTCGCTCAACTCCGGCCCCTTTGCAGACATGGCCGAGGAGCTGGTGGCATACGTGACACCGGGCATCAGTGGCTCCGACCTATTCGGACTTCAGAGCCTTTGTATTCACGAGGCAGCTCATGCTGCCACTGCCCACCATCTTGGCGTAAGCGCATCGTGGGAGGTTTGGCCAATTCCGACGACGGCGCCTGAGTCGTGGCCGGGCTGGGTGGGCGGCACCTATCTGCAAGGCCGGTCGACTGCACAAGGGGAGCGGCTCATTGCATTGGCCGGGGTGGTGGCCGAAATGCTATGGCAGCACCCCGAGGCGAGTACGCGGCAGGTAAACCAGTACATCGAGCATTTCGGAATGACGGAGTCGGATGCAAGCGCCGCTGGTGGTTACACCAGCAAGGACGTATGCGCCGCAATGGATTTGGTGCGGCTGTGCATGGCTCGAATTCTGTTCGATGCGGGGCGTTTCGTCCGCCTCTACATGCCGAATCCGGCATCGGCCAAAGGTCTGCCAAACGCCAACTTGGAGAACGCCAAGGTTCCTTCCACTACGGATACAGGCAGAAGGCAAACGCAAGCGCGTAAATCCAACAGCCGGGGCGGACGAGGTACGAGTGGCCCCGGCTTAGGCCACGACGAGTCGCCGACGAGTGGTGGCCTACCAGTCGAAGTTCAACTCGGCGTCGAGGCGACGCCTCATTGAAGTGGACACCTGCCGCTTCGCTCGCAGGCATCCCCTTCGTGTCGCTCATTCGGGTTCCTAAGCCCCTTTCGGTTGCGAGTAATAGACATCGGAACCCCTTTTCTATCGCAATCAACAACTTACGCTGAATTCCGGCTTCCTAACTGCCGCTTTTTTTCCTTTCCAGAACCCGACATGCCTACCAAGCTATCAGCCGCAACCGCTGCAAATGCCATTCGCAAACGCATCACCAATCAACCAGAAGTGCCTCTGCTGGTCCATTGGCAGTTGAATGAAGTCCCTGTGCTGATGGCTCAAGCACTCATGCCAAGCCACAGCGTCATATGGGTAATGGCGACGGCTGAGCGGCTTCAACGGGTTCAAGCGGCGTTGCTAAGTGCTGGCATCACGCCCCACTGCCTGAGGGCAGCACCGGCCACCATTGATGTGCCTGATAACGCAAAGCCTATCGTTCGACTTCGGGCCAAGAAGAAAGCGGAGGCAGCGGCAAAATTCATCACACCGCGAGCGGGAAGCATCACCCTCCTGCTAATACAAAGCTTGCAGCACCGGCAGCAATTCGAGGCTGCAATGGCGGCCGAAAAGGCGCTGTTCGTTTTTGACCACATTGGGTGGCTCAACGCTAGGTGGTTAGACAGGCGCGATGAGGAAGGGAGTGGGCGAATGGTTAACATTGAAGACCAAGACCGTTTCTTTCCAGAGGTTCAGAAAAAGTCCATTTCTACAGTGTTCCTCGCGAGAGACGAGTACGAGCTTGCCTTGTTACGGGCCGATATGAAACGCAGGAGCCTGCCAATCGCGGAGCTGGAAACCAAGTATCGACCCCACCCTAAGCTGGCCATCTCAGTGGTCGGCACCAACCTTGTGACCAAAAAGTATGCTACCGGGGCATTTCTTGCTGTAGCCATAGCCAATCGCGAAGTTCAGGTTATCGGTGAGTCGCTCATTGGCGCGGCGACTCCCGCGAAGGCATCAATGAGCACGGTTGCTTCGTCTAGCAAGGTGGTGCTCCGAATTTCACATGAGCATCCTGACCAAACACGGGTGGCGATGAAGCAGACGGGACTTTCAGAGGAACAGCATCGACAGATGCGGCTGCGTGACTTTGTCCGCACCGCGGCAATGTCCATCTCGGTTACTTCAAGGAAGCCCGAGATAGTAATTCTTTGCCCCGAAAATATGCTCGCGTATGTCAAAAAAATCGTCGGCGTTCGCGGAGAGACAATTCCGCGGTGGAATTATCGGTTGCGGGCGCAGCCAGTCGCCGGAAGCACTCCGTTCGCACAGGGTGTCATTGCGAACGCAACTTCGTATCCCACCACGCTCTTGAACGCGCGTCATCGAGACCGATTCAGGGAGGTCTTTGCCGAATTGGATGAGCAGGCTTTGACGAGCAGACTGTCGCGCCTTGGACTCGCGCTCCACAACTCAACGGGGCTTGCGGAAGAGTTCGACCTTTCGGGAAGACAGGAAGTCAACGCGGCCTCAGAGGCAAGTGACAGTGCCGTGGCTACATTCAATCGAGCACTGGATGTCACTCTCGAATGGTCTCCCGATGAGCCGGGTAAAAACCCGGAGAATAGGGTCGCAAGACTTGCCGTATTTCGTGCGTATCGAGAACAGTTAGAGGCGCAAGAACGGACGCATTAGGTGTGCACAGATGCCCGATTCAGAACTGCACAGGATTAGGGCGGTTTGAGCGAAGTAAACAAGAGCTGCGTCCATGTTGCACAACTAAGCCAGTCTACCTGCGAGGTGAATAAAATCGCAGAGGTCGCGAGATACGAGGCCATCACTCCGTAACATTCACTCCACCAACAAAAGAGTAGCAACTATGCAGACTTATGTTGTGACAATAGGGAAGGCCGGTTCGGGTGCAGGTACATTTCAAGCGATAATCCACGCCCTTACACCCGGCATGGCTCGCAACATCGCCATGACTCAGTACCCGGCGTTCTCGGTACATGCAGTGAAGGTAGCAAGATGAGGGGGTTTCCCTCGGTTGAGTAGCAACGGCATCGTCTGCGCAGGGGCAGGATTCGCAATTGCTTGACACCGCAACCATTTCCAGTTTCCTCTGTCCGGAGGGGCGGCTGAGAAGGGCGCAATTTCTAGTCTGGTTCAAGGGGAGTGGAGCATGGGGAAGGTAGGTTTCTTGTTGGCTTTTGTACTGGGTGCGCTCGTGCTGGCGGGATGTGGTAACGCTCCGCCGGATTCTTCGAGGCAAGGGATGGCAGATGAGCGGACGGGCGGGTCGCAGTTACTAAAATCACCGGATAGAGCAGATTCTGGTGTGCTCGTGGAAGAAAGCACCACCGGCTCGGAAATCGCCAAAGCAACGAGAACAATGGAAACGCAAGCCGCTGCAGCTTCAGCTTACATTGCTGCGAGTGCTGTCGCAAAAGACGCAAAGGTTGCGGCTGAGTTGTTAGCCGTTGAAGCAAATGCGCTTGAATTTGCCTCTGCCTCAGCGGGGACTGCACTTGGGGTTGCGAAGCAGCGTACAGCCGCGTCCGCTAATGCGGACGCGATTCCGACCACAGTTTCAAAGATATTGACCGATTACCTTGTGGAAGGCGGTAGTTGCGGCAGCGTCAGAGATAACCCGCTTGAATCGCAAATGAGCAGCGCGTTGGAGGCAATGAACCTGTCTGACCTTCAGAGTTATCAGGCGTTAGATAAGGAAGCAGTTGCGCTACAGGCGAGTGGGTACACAGGTCCTGCACCCATGCGACTTATTGAGACCTGCGTTAATTCGACCGGCCTGCGTCCGGTTTTGTTCAGAACCACCCAGTTTGCTGTGGCGGTATGCGATGCCGTGCGAACTGACAGCGAGCCTGATTTCTACATGTTGAGGTTGCCGGCGTTGGAGAGTAAAGACGTCGCGCTTGCGTTGATTGAAGAAACGGCTACCGCTTGCGCTGAATTGGCGGCAGGGGACCCTTCTCATCGCTACGTTTCGAACGGCAAGCGCGCATCTGAGTTCTTCGCGGCGTTCGTCGGCAAAGTGTCTGAACTGGAGTTGCTCGCTCGTCAGACAAAGTTTGAGCGACTAGCTGCGACTGCTAGCGAGAAAAGGACGGCTGCTGAAGCGGCCAGCGTTGAAGCGAACCGGCTAGAGGCTCTGGCGCTGCCCAACAAAGCCGCGTACGACCAACAGGTTGCAGCAGCATCCCGTCGGCGCCAACTTCTTGAGATGCAGAATGCTGCCGAGAAGCGAAGGAGAGCGCAGGCGAACGAAGCGGAGCTAGACGAGTGCATTCGCGAAGTTGCGGCGGCGGACACACAACGGCAGTTCACGGTTATGCAATACAGGGTCTTCTGTGTCCAAAAGAAGATAGACAATGAAATGCGTCGAAAGCAGGGGCTGTAGGCGGGGTCTCGATTACGCGGGGACCGTTGCGGCCAAGGAGGAATAACTGTCCGGACGGTCCGCAACCCTGACGAAGCTGCCGCCCCTACAGTGTCCCCACGGCTGAGAATCGCCAAAAAAAGGGCCTGCGATTGCTCGCAAGCCCTTGAAACATCTGGCGCCCGAAGTTGGACTCGAACCAACGACCCCCTGATTAACAGTCAAGTGCTCTAACCGGCTGAGCTATTCGGGCGGGGACGGGCATTTTAATGCACTTCCGGCCCCGGTCAAGCGCTGTCACGCTCAGGGCGTGTAGGGACAGGAGTTTTCGGCTGCATCCTGGCGTTCGCTGCGGGGTCGCCCAGCATTGTTCACGACCACCGCGCCCAGCAGACGCTGGGCTCGCCGGCTGCAGACGCGCAGGCTGATGTTCGCGCCACTGGCCCAGCCCGATGGCTGGAAGCGGATCCGGTGGCGCCCGAGGCTGCTTCGTATCGCGATATCGCGCCCGGACGGTTCGACGTGGCGGATGACCGCGTCTGCGCTGCGGGGCTGGTCGCTGCGTTCAACGTCGATGTAGGTCAGCCAGCCCTGGTCCCACACCAGGTCGCTCCGGCAGCGCAGGCCGTCCCGTGTCGGGCAAATCGTGACCGGTCGGCCCAGCTGAACGGCTGCCATGCGCGCCCCGGCGAGGGCGGCGCCCAGCTCGTGGAATATCGCCAAGGCCCGGTTCCGTTCGACCAGGGAACCGAAGGATGGCGCCGCCAGCGCCAGCAAGATGCCCGCCACCAGCATCGCCACGACAAGTTCGAGCAGGGTGAAACCCGCGCTGCGATGGGCCATGGCGGCGTGTCCTGGGGAGGGAGGCCAAGCCTTGCGTATCCGGCTTGCCGGCCCCATCCGTAGCCTGCGCGCAAGGCAGTACGAGCCTCACCCGGTCGTTCGTAGGCCTCCCGCTATACTCATCGGCTGCCCCAAGCCCAGGACGGCCCCCGTGTCCGATCGCTTCCAGCTCGTCGCGCCCTACCAGCCCGCCGGTGAACAGCCGCAGGCGATCGCGCGCCTGATCGACGGCTTCGAGGCGGGCCTGGCGCAGCAGACGCTGCTGGGCGTCACCGGCTCGGGCAAGACCTACACCATTGCCAACGTCATCGAGGCGGTGCAGAAGCCGACCCTCGTGCTGGCCCCGAACAAGACCCTTGCGGCCCAGCTTTACGGCGAGTTCAAGTCCTTCTTCCCCAACAACTCGGTCGAGTATTTCGTCAGCTACTACGATTACTACCAGCCCGAGGCCTACATCCCCAGCACCGACACCTTCATCGAGAAGGACAGCAACATCAACGAGCACATAGAGCAGATGCGCCTGTCGGCGACCAAGGCCCTGCTGGAGCGGCGTGACTCGATCGTGGTGGCCAGCGTCTCGGCCATCTACGGCCTGGGCGACCCGAACGAATACTTCCGCATGGTGCTGCACCTGGTGAAGGGCGACCGCATCGACCAGCGCGAGCTGATCCGCCGCCTCACCGAGATGCAGTACAAGCGCAACGACACCGAACTGGTGCGCGGCGCCTTCCGCGTGCGCGGCGAGACCATCGACGTGCACCCGGCCGAATCCGAGATCGAGGCCCTGCGCATCGAGCTGTTCGACGGCGAGATCGAAACCGTGGCGCTGTTCGACCCGCTGACCGGCTACGTGGCCCGCAAGCTGCAGCGCTACACCCTGTACCCGAAGTCGCACTACGTCACCACGCGCCGCACCGTGCTCGACGCCATCGAGACCATCAAGGTCGAGTTCAGCGCCCGGATGGAGGAGCTGTACAAGGCCAACAAGCTGGTCGAGGCGCAGCGCCTGCAGCAGCGCACCATTTACGACCTCGAGATGATGGCCGAAGTGGGCTTCTGCTCGGGCATCGAGAACTATTCCCGCCACCTCACCGGCCAGATGCCCGGTGAGCCGCCGCCCTGCCTGTTCGACTACCTGCCGCCCGATGCGCTGCTGGTGGTGGACGAATCGCATGTGACCATCCCGCAGCTGGGCGCCATGTACAAGGGCGACCGCTCGCGCAAGGAAACCCTGGTGGAGTTCGGGTTCCGGCTGCCGTCAGCGCTGGACAACCGGCCGCTCAAGTTCGAGGAGTGGGAGCGCCGCGCGCCGCGCAGCATCTACGTCTCGGCCACGCCGGGCAAGTACGAACTGGAGAAGAGCGGCGACAACATCGTCGAGCTGCTGGTGCGCCCCACCGGCCTGATCGACCCCGAAGTGGAGATCCGCCCCGTCGCCACCCAGGTGGACGACGTGCTGTCGGAAATCCACGAGCGGGTGAAGCTGGGCGACCGCGTGCTGATCACCACGCTCACCAAGAAGATGGCCGAGAACCTCACCGACTACCTGTCCGAGCACGACGTGCGCGTGCGCTACCTGCACTCGGACGTGGACACGGTGGAGCGCGTGGAGATCATCCGCGACCTGCGCCTGGGAGTGTTCGACGTGCTGGTGGGCATCAACCTGCTGCGCGAGGGCCTGGACATGCCCGAGGTGTCGCTGGTGGCGATCCTGGACGCCGACAAGGAGGGCTTCCTGCGCTCCACCGGCTCGCTGATCCAGACCATCGGCCGCGCCGCCCGCAACGTGCGCGGCAAGGCCATCCTCTACGCCGACCGCATCACCAACTCGATGAAGGCCGCGATCGACGAAACCGACCGCCGCCGCCAGCGCCAGGTCGAGTACAACCTCGAGCACGGCATCACCCCCACCAGCATCGTGCGCCGGGTGATGGACGTGATGGAGGGCGCGCGCACCGAGGCCCAGGACGCCAAGTCCGGCGACAAGCGCCGCCGGGTGGCGGAGGAGGGCACCGACTACGCGCTGCTCAACCCGGCCCAGCTGGCCGCCCGCCTCAAGCAGCTCGAAACCCGCATGCACAAGCACGCCCAGGACCTGGAGTTCGAGCAGGCCGCCAAGCTCCGCGACGAGATCCACCGGCTCCGCACCCAGGGCCTGATGGCCTGACACCCACCCCTGTTGCGTTACTTCTGGCAGGGGTATAGAAAGAAGGTGTCGGCGGATGGGGATCCGCTGCCTTGAGCGTCCAGACCCGGGCCGGAGTGCCCAGGGGAACGGACACCATCTTGCGGGTGCTGGGTATGACCACCATGGGACTGCGCGGCACTCTCGCCTGCGCTTTGATCGTTTCCACCGGCTTGCTGACCGGGATGGGCGCCATGCCGTCAGGGGCGGCGGCAAGCGAACCGTATTCGGCCGGCCTGGCGTTGCCATCGGCCGCGGGGCCTGGCCTGTTCGAGCGTGTCAAGCGCAAGGCCTGCGAGGTCAGCCTCGCCGCCAGCCGCAGCGACCGCAGCGACCGCAGCGGCCATCGCGACCGCATCCGGCAGTGCGACCACTAGCCTCCCCCGGCGCGTCCGGCTGAACGGGGCTTGGCCTGCCCGGGTGGCCGGGGTATACTTCAGCCCCCTCGGGGGCGATTAGCTCAGCGGTAGAGCATTACCTTGACATGGTAGGGGTCACAGGTTCGAACCCTGTATCGCCCACCATCTAAATCAAGCACTTAGCTTTGATTGGGTGGCCCCGAGAGACGGCAGTACGGAAAAAATACGGAAAACCGCGCTGGAGACAGTGCGGTTTTTTTGTGCGTGGCCAATGCCGGTCTGGCGCCTTTTTGCCGTCCAGCCTTGACAGCGCGATTCGGCGCCGACTAGGACGAAACTGAATGTTGCTTGCGCCCGCACTTTCTAATCGCCATCATTGCCCGCATGTTCACCTTTAGGTTAACTTGTGCGCCTTAAGATCCTTTCTGAAGGAGTCTGGAAGGTCGTAGCCCCGATTGACTCCCGAGGGGTCTGTCAGGTGATTACGGATCTGGAAGCATTGGCGGCCAATCCGGCCGCCAGTTCTACTGTTACCGGCCTATACGCACTGTTCCGAATGATCCGGGCCGAGGGACCGCGCGCATTGCCGAAGCCTCTCTACCATCGAATAGATGAGAAGAACGGAATTTATGAGTTCGTGAAAGGAAACTACCGAGTGCCATGCTTCACGGCTGGTGACTCAATAGTCGTCTGCACAAGTTTGTTCAGAAAGAAGACACAAAAATGTCCGCCATCAGAAGTCGCTAATGCAATTGCTGTAAAGAATGAATACCTTCGCGCGCAGCGGATGGGCCTGCTGCGGATCGAGGCAGAATGAGGGGAAAAATATGAGCGATATCCTGAAAAAATTCATCAGTGACGCTAAGGCGTCACATGAGTTTCAAGCTGAGACGCTGAAGATCGAGTTCGCGATTGAGCTGAACAAGCTCATGGAGCGGGAAGCAATCACCAAGACCGCACTCGCCCAAGCGATGGGTGTAACGAAACCGCACATCACGAAAATTCTCCGCGGCGATACGAACGTCACGATCGAAACAATGGCGAAGGCTGCTGGCGCTGCCAAGGGCCGCGTTCACATCAAGATTGTTCCTGAGCGCGCTGTGGTCAATTGGTTCGACGTTTTCGCAAGCATGGTAACGCCGCCAGTTGGCGTTTTTCATGCGGGTCGCTCTAAGGAAAGATTCAATTTCTTGAAGTCAGCAGCGAATGATTATGAAGCCAAGCCCCTTGCATCTTGATTGGATATCTTTTCCCAGCGCTTCGTACGAGTCTGTAGCTCCAGACGAAAACGAACTGGCTGCTTCGGGATTGCCTAAGCCGATTAGCACGTCAATTGTGGCGGAGGTTCAATATGCTTTGGATGGCGAGCACTACGCACTACTGACGGTTGAGAACAGTGCCTCTGACCAGTCGCGCTACAAATTTCATATTGAAGTGGTGGCGAAGTTTTCTTTCGATCTGAAGAGTGCCAAGGCAGCGTACGGAGACAAGCCGGAACTGCCCTTGTACATCGCGGCAAATGTATCGAGGATCCTGTACGCAAGTGCCAGGGAAAATATAGCGTCTCTCACCTCTCGTGCGCCCTTGGGTACTGCAATGATTGAGTCCGTCATGATCGAGCCAAATGACGTAACGATCAGCTCGGATGCGCCACCTAAAGAGATGCTCCGCGGGCTTTTCGGATTCAATAAGCATCCGATCTTTGAACTTAAAGATGAAGAGACGATTGAATCGAGCGAGCCCCGCAAGAAAGCGCCCGCCTTTGCAAGAAAGTCTAGGCAAAAGAAGTAGTTCTTCAAGTTTGCATGTGCCATCGCCCCGCAAGTTAGCGGGGCTTTTTTTTTGGTTCTTCTCCCCTCTGCGGGATTGGCAGAGGGGCGTCCGCAGGCCGTCGCCCGGTACGTATCGGGCACACCGCGGCCAACGTCATCCGCCAGAGCGCGCGATCGTGGGACTGGCCCGCACACGCCGGCTTGTGCCGAATCAGCCTAAAAGTGTCCGAAGGGACGCACCGCGCTAGGCCGGATGGCGCGTCAAAGCGGGCGACGGGTCAACAAACCGGATCGGCGGAAAAATGCCGCGGCAGAGAACGAACCGCCCCAGGCGCAAGCAAAGCGCGGCGAACGACCCGTCCCGCCGATCAGCCCACCGCGCCGCCACTTACCGGCGGCGCAGCGGCAGAGAGACCCTCGCTGTCGCTGTGTCGCCGGCGACACGGGAAGGGGCTGCGCTCCGCAAATCGAGGGAACCCCGCAGTTGGGAGAGGAACTTTTCTTGTCGGGACTTTGTCAGGCTGACCTCACGATCAACGATCGCGGGTTCTATCCGGTCCGGCATGGGACTTCACCGCTGGTGTGAGAAATATCTCGATAGTGGCCACCATCTTCCGGCAAACGGAAGGTGGAGATGGACCAAGAAAGCCAGGCCGAACGACTGGCTTTCCTGCTTTTCAGGGCACCGCCATCCGGTGCCTGCGCAGTCGGTCGTAGACCGGGCGGCAGGCCTCGGCGACCGCGGCGAATTCACCGGTCAGGCTGTTTTCCCGCGCCCGCCAGGCTTCGAAGCCCGTTGATTTCCAGACCGCGTCATACCAGTGCGGTGCCCAGATGCCGTCGCTGGCGCGTGGGCCGGAACGCCACGACAGCATCCGTGCCGAGAATGGAATGCCCAGCCGTTGGCACAGGGCGCGCAGATGCGCCTCGGGCGCGCGCAGGAAATCACCGGCGTCGATCACGGGCGGGGCATGCCCCAGGTGCTCGCACAGCAGGTCGAAGAGTTCGCCTTGCTGCGGCAGGCCGATGTCTTCCGGCGTCACCTCGGCGCGCGACTTGAGGTACGAGGCCACCACTTCCACCGGGTCGCGGATCAGGAACACATTGCTCAGTCCGAACACCCATTCGGTGGCCATTTCCGGCAGCAGGTGGTGGCTCATGTGCTTCTGGTACCAGAGGGCCTTGCCGCCGGGCACCGGGCCAAGCAGGGTCCTGGTGACACGGCGCCAATCGGTTTCGCCACTTTCGACGATCTCCTCCCACCCCGGGTGTTCCAGGCCGGTCTCGGCCAGATAGGCCGCGTAGAGCGGTTCGTCCACGACCGCGCAGTCCTCGCGGTTTTCCCAGGCCCGCATCATCGCCGTGGAGATGTTGCGCGGGCCGCTCCACATCGCGATGCGCAGCGGCCTCATGCCAGCCGCCCTGCGGCACGCACCGCCACGTCGCGTTCGACCAGGCCGCGGTAAAGGGCCTGCAGGCGCGCCACCATCGGCCCCGGCCTGCCGTCGCCGATCTCCCGGCCATCGATCTCCCGCACCGGCGCCAGCCCGGCAAAGGTGCCGGTGGTGAATGCTTCCTCGGCCGAATACACCTGGGCGAGGCTGAAGTTCTTCTCGAAGCAGGGGATGCCGGCCTCGCGGCAGGCCTGGAGCACGTTGGCGCGGGTGATGCCGCCCAGGCAGTAGTCGCCGGTGGACGTCCACACCTCGCCCCGGCGCACGATGAAGAAGTGGGTGGAATTGCAGGTGGCCACGAAGCCGTGCGGGTCGAGCATCAGCGCCTCGTCCGCGCCTGCGGCCGTGGCCTGGATACAGGCGGTGATGCAGTTGAGCTTGCTGTGGCTGTTGAGCTTGGGGTCCTGCACGTCGGGATAGCCGCGGCGCACGTGCACGGTGAACAGCTTCAATCCCTGGGCGAGCAGTTCCGGCTTGGGGCGCTTGTGCTCGGGAATGATGACCACGGTGGCCGGCCCGATGGTCACGCGCGGGTCCTGGTAGGGCGTGCGCTTGATGCCGCGGGTAACCATCAGGCGCAGGTGCACGCCGTCGTGCATGTCGTTGGCCGCCAGGGTTTGGTAGACCGCCGCGGTCAGCTGCCGGCGGTCCATCCCCAGGTCCATGGCAATGGCCTTGGCGCCTTCTTCCAGGCGGTCCAGGTGCGCGTCGAGGAAGGTCGGGTGGCCGTCCACCACGCGCAGGCCCTCCCAGACGCCGTCACCCAGCACGAAGCCGCTGTCGAACACCGACACCGTGGCTTGAGCCCGCGGCTTGAGGTCACCGTTGATCCAGACGAGGACGCTCTCGTTGCGCGGGTCGTCGTGGAATTCGTGGATGCTGTTGGCCATGGCTCGCCTTCCTGGTCTGGTTCAATGGGCCGCGCCGTCCTCGACGGCCTGCCACACCCGCAGCAGGTTGCCGCCCAGCAGCTTTCGCAGGTCGGCGTCACTGTATCCGCGCGCCTGCAGTCCGGCGATCAAGTTGGGGTAGTCCGCCACGGACTTGAGGCCGTCGGGCAGGTTGCCGCCAACGCCGTCGAAGTCCGAGCCGATGCCCAGGTGGTCGATGCCGACCAGCTTCACCCCGTAGTCCACGTTGTCCAGGACGGCGTCGATCGTCGTGGGGCGAGGCGGGTGCTCGGCCATCCAGCGCTCACGCAGCGCGCCGACCGATAGTTCCGGCTGTCCCGCCAAGCGGGCGGCGGCATTGCGCTGGTCGAGTTTGTCGGCCTCATCAAAGAAGCCCTGGATGTCCGCCGCCGACTCCGGGTTGACGAAGCCGCTGCCGAACGTGAGCTGGACCACCCCGCCCCTGGCCGCGACCTGCCGGGCCAACGCATCGCTGATGTTGCGCTCGAAATCCGGCGTGAAATGACGGAACGACGAGTGGCTGGCAATCACCGGCACCTGGCTGAGCTCGACGGCGCGCGCCGTGGCGGCGTCCGAAAGGTGCGAGACATCCACCATCATGCCCAGGCGATTCATTTCCGCCACCACCTGTTCGCCGAACGGACTCAGGCCGCCCCATTTCTTGACCCGCGAATAGGACGCGTCGCTGATGGCATTGTTGGCGCTGTGGGCCAGGGTCATGTAGCGCACGCCCCGGTCGAAGAAGAACTGCAGCTGGGACAGGTCCTCGCCGATGGGAGCCCCGTTCTCCATGCCCAGGGGCAGCAGCACCTTGCCGCCCGCGCGAAGGCGGTCGATGTCGCGCGGCGAGCGCAGCAGGGCGAACTGGCCAGGATGACGCTGCACCAGGGCCTCGACAGCATCGATCATCTGGTTGGCCACGGCCCAGGCGCTGTTGTTATCGTCCTGGCCTGCCGAGGTGTAGATGGACATGAAGGCCACGTCCAGGCCCCCCCGGCGGGCCTTGGGGTAGTCGAACTCGCAGCCGGGCGAATCCAGCCCCAGGTCTTGCCACTTGCCGAGCAGTTCGGTGGGCGCATCAATATGGGTGTCCACCAGCAGCGCGTCCTGCGCCAGCGCCACCGCCCGGGGGGGTGCCGCCGCGCCGGCCGCCGGCGCCAGCAGCAGCATGACTACGAGGGCCGTGGACGTCGTGATCGTGCGCATGCAGGTACTCCGTGGGATGGGGCGCGATGCCTGCCTGTCGCGAAGGACTCCCCGGGCATGCTGCAGGGGGTAAGCCCACTGTACCGGTCGCACCGCGATGCCGCGGGGCCGTTCCCTGCGGGCCCGGAAAGCCCTGAATTCATTGACTTTCACGTCTCCGGACACTACCTTGGACAGACACGAAAGGACAAGGTGGCCCCGGGAAACCGGCGCCGAGCGTGCGACATGAGCACTACCGCCCTCCGATAGACGTGCAGCCAGGCCTCGTCGACGCGAAGGGCGCCTGGCGCCCTTTTTTCTTGCCCGTGCCCCTACCGACCCGGTAACCCATGATCAACATCACGCTCCCCGACGGCAGCCGCCGTCCCTTCGAAAATCCCGTCAGCGTCGCCGACGTCGCGCTGTCCATCGGCCCGGGCCTGGCCAAGGCCGCGCTCGGTGGCAAGGTCGACGGCAAGCTCGTGGACGCCAGCTTCGTCATCGAAAACGACGCCTCGCTGGAAATCGTCACCGACAAGCACCCCGACGCGCTGGACGTGCTGCGCCACTCCACCGCCCACCTGCTGGCCCAGGCCGTGCAGCGCCTGTTCCCCGGCACCCAGGTCACCATCGGCCCGGTGATCGACAGCGGCTTCTTCTACGACTTCGCCTCCGAGCGTGCGTTCACCTCCGAAGACCTCCCGGCCATCGAGGCCGAGATGCTCAAGATCACCAAGGAAGCGCTTCCGGTCACGCGCAGCGTCAAGACGCGCGACGAGGCCGTGGCCTTCTTCAAGGGCATCGGCGAGCACTACAAGGCCGAGATCATCGAATCGATCCCGGCCAGCGAGGACCTGTCGCTGTACACGCAGGGCGAGTTCACCGACCTGTGCCGCGGCCCGCACGTGCCGGGCACCGACAAGCTGCGCGCATTCAAGCTGATGAAGGTCGCGGGCGCCTACTGGCGCGGCGACCACAACAACCAGATGCTCAGCCGCATCTACGGCACCGCGTGGCTCAACGACAAGGACCTCAAGGCCCACCTCACGCAGCTCGAGGAGGCCGAGAAGCGCGACCACCGCAAGATCGCCAGGCAGCTTGAACTCTTCCACCTGCAGGAAGAGGCGCCGGGCCTGGTGTTCTGGCATCCCAAGGGCTGGCAGCTGTGGCAGGTGGTGGAGCAGTACATGCGCCGCGTCTACCGTGCGTCCGGCTACCAGGAAGTGCGCTGCCCGCAAATCCTCGACGTGTCCCTGTGGAAGAAGTCCGGCCACTGGGACAACTATAAGGAGAACATGTTCTTCACCGAGTCCGAGAAGCGCACCTACGCCCTGAAGCCGATGAACTGCCCGGGCCACGTGCAGGTGTTCAACCAGGGCCTGCACAGCTACCGCGACCTGCCGATCCGCTACGGCGAGTTCGGCGCCTGCCACCGCAACGAGCCCTCGGGCGCGCTGCACGGCATCCTGCGCGTGCGCGGCTTCACCCAGGACGACGGCCACATCTTCTGCACGCCCGACCAGGTCGAGGCCGAGGTCACCGACTTCCACCGCCAGGCGCTGAAGGTCTACGAGGACTTCGGCTTCCAGGACGTGCAGATCAAGATCGCCCTGCGCCCGGAATCGCGCCTGGGCGACGACGCCACCTGGGACAAGGCCGAGGCCGCCCTGCGCGCCGCGCTGTCGTCCTGCGGCGTGGCCTGGGAGGAGCTGCCGGGCGAGGGCGCCTTCTACGGCCCGAAGATCGAATACCACCTCAAGGACGCCATCGGCCGCACCTGGCAGCTGGGCACCATGCAGGTGGATTTCATGATGCCCGAGCGCCTGGGCGCCGAATACGTGGACGAAAGCTCGACCAAGCGGCACCCGGTCATGCTGCACCGCGCCATCGTCGGCTCCATGGAGCGTTTCATCGGCATCCTGATCGAAAACCACGCCGGCGCCTTCCCGGCCTGGCTGGCGCCGGTGCAGGCGGTGGTGATGAACATCACCGACGCCCAGGCCGACTGGGTCGAGTCGGTCAGGAAAACCCTTGATAATCAAGGCTTCCGGGTCAAGGCCGATTTGCGGAACGAGAAGATCGGCTATAAGATCCGTGAGCACACGATGCAAAAAGTCCCGTACCTGCTGGTGGTTGGCGACCGCGAGAAGGAAAATGGGATGATTGCGGTGCGCACCCGGTCCGGGGAGGACCTGGGTTCGATGCCCGTCGAAGACTTCCTCGCCAAGCTGCATGCGGAGAATGGCCCGGTCGCGTGATAATGGCGGCTGGATCGGTTTCAACCAAATAGGAACAAGCGAATCAATACTTCATCTACTGACAAAGGCAACCGCAAGAACCTCGAGATCCGCGTCCCGCGCGTGCGCGTGATCGGTCTCGACGGCGAGATGGTCGGCGTGCTCACGCGCGACGAGGCCATCGCGCTGGCCGAGGAATCGGGCGTCGACCTGGTTGAAATCCAGCCGACCGCGGATCCGCCGGTTTGCCGCATCATGGATTACGGCAAGTACAAGTTCGACCTGCAGAAGAAGGCGAACGCGGCCAAGAAGAAGCAGAAGATCGTCGAGATCAAGGAACTCAAGTTCCGCCCGACCACCGACGACGGCGACTACGTCATCAAGCTTCGCAACCTGCGCCGCTTCCTGGAAGAAGGCGACAAGGTCAAGGTCAACATCCGCTTCAAGGGCCGCGAGATGGCCCACCAGGAGCTGGGCATGGAGATGGCCAAGCGCATCGAAGCCGACCTGGCCGATGAAGTGGTCATCGAGCAGCGCCCCCGCCTGGAAGGCCGCCAGATGATCATGATGGTCGCGCCCAAGAAGAAGTAATCCGGCGCCCGGGTTGCCCAAACCCTTGCTGCTGTTGCATAATTCTCGGCTCGCCGGCCTCCGGCGGGCACCCGGTGCGGCATCCGGGCCCGGTCCATCGGGCGAAGCCGTCATGGACACGTCATGGTTTTCCCAGGAAAACCAGAGACTTATAAGCCGACAAGGGCAGGACGGAAAGAGTGGCGCAAGCCACCGCCCAGGTCAGTAAACAACGAACCCAAGAAGGGACACCCATGGCCAAGATCAAGATCAAGACCCATCGCGGGGCCGCGAAGCGCTTCCGGAAGACCGCTTCCGGCAAGTTCAAGTGCGGCCACGCGAACCGTAGCCACATCCTCACCAAGAAGGCGACCAAGCGGAAGCGCAACCTGAGGCAGACGAACCATGTCGGCGCCTCGGATGCCGGCCGTCTGATGCGTCAATTGCCCTATCTCTGAGGAGGACTGAACCATGGCACGAGTCAAGCGTGGTGTAACGGCGCGCCGCCGGCACAAGAAAGTAATCAAGATGGCGAAGGGCTACTACAACGCCCGTCGCAAGGTCTTCCGCGTTGCCAAGCAGGCCGTCACCAAGGCCCTGCAGTACGCGTACATCGGTCGCAAGCAGAAGAAGCGCCAGTTCCGCAGCATCTGGATCGTCCGCATCAACGCGGCCGCCCGCATGCACGGCCTGAGCTACAGCCGCTTCATGAATGGACTGCTCAAGGCGAACATCAGCCTGGACCGCAAGGCCCTGGCCCATATCGCCATGCACGATCCCGCCGCGTTTGGCGTGATTGCAGAGCAGGCCAAGCGCGCTCTCGCGGCGTAAGGCCAAGCCCCGCGGCGGCATGCCGCCAGCGGGTGCAACCAAAGTGGGGAAGGGCGAGAGTCCTTCCCCATTTTTGTTTCCGGGCAATGCATTGAAGTGGACCTGCGAATGACCGAGCTCGAGACCCTCACCCGATCGGCCCTGGCCGACATCGACGCCGCCGCCAGCCTGGACGCGCTGGACGCCCTGCGGGTGTCGCTGCTGGGCAAGTCCGGCAGCATCACCGGCCAGCTCAAGCAGTTGGGCGCACTGGCCGCCGACCAGCGCAAGCTCGCCGGCGAAGCGGTGAACCGCGCCAAGGACGCCGTGGCCGAGGCCATCAACGCCCGCAAGGCCAGCCTCGAGCAAGCGGCGCTGGCGCAGCGCCTGGCGTCCGAGCGCATCGACGTCAGCCTGCCCGGCCGCGGCGCCGAGGTCGGCAATCTGCACCCGGTGTCGCGCACGCTCGAGCGCATCACCGACATCTTCGCGCGCCTGGGCTACCAGCTCGCCGACGGCCCGGAGATCGAGGACGACTTCCACAACTTCGAAGCCCTGAACTTCCCGCCGCACCATCCGGCGCGCGCGATGCACGACACCTTCTATTTCCCGCCCGACGCAGCCGGCGAAGCCCGCCTGCTGCGTACGCACACCTCGGGCGTGCAGGTGCGCTTCATGCAGCGGGCCGTGGTGGAAAAAAGCGGGCCGCCGCTGCGCATGATCGCCGCCGGCAAGGTCTACCGCAGCGATTCCGACCAGACCCACACGCCGATGTTCCACCAGGTGGAAGGCCTGCTGGTGGACGAAACGTCCAGCTTCGCCGACCTCAAGGGCACGCTGGCCGAATTCGTGCGCGCGTTCTTCGAGCGCGATTTCGAGATGCGCTTCCGCCCCAGCTACTTCCCCTTCACCGAGCCCTCGGCCGAGGTGGACATCGCCTGGCAGCAGCCCGACGGCAGCACGCGCTGGCTCGAAGTGCTGGGCTGCGGCATGGTGCACCCGAACGTGCTGCGCGCCTGCGGCATCGATCCGGAGAAGTACACCGGCTTCGCCTTCGGCCTGGGCGTGGAGCGCTTCGCCATGCTGCGCTACGGCGTCAACGACCTGCGCAGCTTCTTCGAGAATGACGCGCGCTTCCTGAGGCAGTTCGCATGAAGTTCCCCGAAAGCTGGCTGCGCGAGCACGTCACCGTTTCCGCCACGCGCGACGAGCTGTCCGCGCGCCTGACCGCCATCGGCCTGGAAGTCGAGGACGCGCAGGTGATCGGCGAAGGCCTGGACGGCGTCGTCGTCGCGGAAATCCTGTCCTGCGAGAAACATCCCGAGGCCGACCGCCTGCAGGTGTGCCAGGTGGCCACCGGCAGCGGCACCGTGCAGATCGTCTGCGGCGCGCCGAACGCGCGCCCGGGCCTGAAGGCGCCGCTGGCCACCGTCGGCGCCATGCTGCCGGGCGGCATCGCGATCAAGGCCGCCAAACTGCGCGGCGTGGATTCGCAGGGCATGCTGTGCTCGGCCAAGGAGCTGGGCATCGACGCCGACGCCTCGGGCCTGCTGGAATTGCCGGCCGACGCGCCGGTGGGTTCGCGGCTCGACGGGTTCCTGGGCCTGCCCGACGCCAGCTTCGAGCTCAAGCTCACGCCCAACCGCGCCGATTGCTTCAGCGTGCGCGGCGTGGCCTTCGACGTGGCGGCGGCGCTGTCGGCGCAGGTCAATGCGTTGGAAATCCCCGAAGCCGTGGTCACCAGCCCGGCCACGCTCGCGGTCGAACTGCAGGCCGGCGCCGATTGCCCGCGCTACTGCGGCCGCGTGATCGAGGGCGTGGACGCCGCTGCGCGAACGCCGCTGTGGCTGACCGAACGGCTCAAGCGCGCCGGCCTGCGCCCGATCAGCCCGCTGGTGGACATCACCCACTACGTGATGCTCGAACTGGGCCAGCCGATGCACGCCTTCGACGCCGACACGCTGTCGGGCCCGGTCGGCGTACGCCGCGGCCGCGCCGGCGAAACGCTTAAGCTGCTCGACGAGCGCGACGTACCGCTCGACGACGGCTTCCTCGTAATCACCGACGGCGAGCGCCCGGTGGCGCTGGCCGGCGTGATGGGCGGCTGGGATACGCGCGTCACCGACGCCACCACCCGCGTGTTCCTGGAAAGCGCGCACTTCGCGCCGTCGGCGATTATTGGCCGGGCACGCAGGCTGGGCCTGCACACCGACGCCTCGCACCGCTTTGAACGCGGCGTGGACCCGCAGCTGCCGCGCTACGCGCTCGAGCGCGCCACGGCGCTGGTGCTGCAGGTGATGGGCGGCCGCGCCGGCGCCATCACCGAAACCGCGCTGCCCGAGCACCTGCCGCAGCCGCAGCCCGTGGCCCTGCGCCGCGCGCGCCTGGCGCGCGTGCTGGGCATCACCGTGGCCGACGCGCAGGTCGAGCGCATCCTGCGCGCACTGGGCATGCAGGTCGCGGCCAATGCCGACGGCTGGTCGGTGCTGCCGCCGACGCGCCGCTTCGACATCGCCATCGAGGAAGACCTGATCGAAGAGGTCGCCCGCATCCACGGTTACGACGCCATCCCCACCACCACGCCGTCCGGGCAGATCCGCCTGGCCGCGCCGGTGGAAGGCCGCGTGGCGGACGCGGTGCTGCGCCGCCAGCTCACCGGCCGCGACTTCCTGGAGGCCATCAACTACGCCTTCGTGGACGGCGACCTGCTGGCCGCCTGGCAGCTGCAGGACGGCGCCGTGGCCCTGGCCAACCCGCTGAGCGGCGAGCTGGGCGTCATGCGCACCTCGCTGCTGCCCGGCCTGGTGGCCGCGCTGGGCCGCAACCGCGCCCGCCAGCAGCCGCGCGTGCGCCTGTTCGAGCTGGGCCGGGTGTTCCAGCTCACCGAAGGCGCGCCGCTGGAAACCCCGCGCATCGCCGCCGTGGCCTGCGGCCGCCAGGCCACCGAGCAGTGGAGCGGCGACGACCGCGAGGTGGACTTCTTCGACCTCAAGGCCGACGTCCAGGCCCTGCTGGCCCTGGCCAACGCCACCGCCGAGTTCCGCCCCGACGCCAGCCCGTTTGGCCACCCGGGCCGCAGCGCCTCGGTCTGGCGCGACGGCCGCCGCATCGGCTGGGTCGGCCACCTGCACCCGGGGCTGGCCAAGGCCCTGGACCTGGACGGCGAGCTGGTGGGCTTCGAGCTCGACTTGGCCCCGCTGGCCGAGCGCGCCGTGCCGCTGGCCAGCGAGCTGTCGCGCTATCCGTCCGTCCGCCGGGACATCGCGCTCGTCGTGCCCGAATCCACCCCCTGGGCGGCGCTCCAGGCCAGCCTGGAAACGGCCCTGGGCCCGCTGCTGCGCGAGGTCCGGCTGTTCGACCGCTACGTCGGCCCGGGCCTAGACAGTGGGTCAAAGAGTCTGGCTATGGGCTTGATTCTGCAGGACGTTTCCCGCACCCTAACTGACCGCGACGCCGACCAGGCCGTCGCCACCGCCCTCCAGGCGCTGGCCAAGGACTGTGGCGCGAGGTTGCGGTCATGATGGCCGCCGGCAACGGCGGGTTACAGGGGATGTTATGGCACTGACCAAGGCCGAAATGGCCGAACGTCTGTTCGAAGAAGTCGGGTTGAACAAGCGTGAGGCCAAGGAATTCGTCGACTCCTTCTTCGATGCGTTGAGGGAAGCGCTGGAGCGTGGGCAGCAGGTCAAGCTGTCGGGCTTCGGCAACTTCGACCTGCGCCAGAAGAACCAGCGGCCCGGCCGTAATCCCAAGACCGGCGAAGAGATCCCGATCTCCGCCCGCACCGTCGTGACCTTCCGCCCGGGCCAGAAGTTGAAGGAGCGAGTGGAGGCTTATGCTGGATCCGGGCAGTAACCGAGAGCTTCCGCCGATCCCGGCCAAGCGCTACTTCACCATCGGTGAGGTGAGCGAGCTTTGCGACGTCAAGCCGCACGTGCTGCGCTACTGGGAAACCGAGTTCACCAGCCTCAAGCCGGTGAAGCGCCGCGGTAACCGCCGCTATTACCAGCGCCACGACGTGCTGATGATCCGCCAGATCCGCGGCCTGCTGTACGAACAGGGCTACACCATCTCCGGCGCCCGCCAGCGCCTGGAAGGCGAAGTGGGCCGGGTGGAAACCAGCCTGTCGGCGCAGATCGTCAAGCAGGTGCGCATGGAGCTGGAAGAAGTCCTGCAGCTGCTGCGCCGCTGAGGCCATGTTTTGCGTATAATCGCCATCCCGGCCGCAGGGTCGGGAAGCAACAACGAATCGGGGCGTAGCGCAGCCTGGTAGCGCACTAGCATGGGGTGCTAGGGGTCGTGAGTTCGAATCTCACCGTCCCGACCAATTCGAAACGCGGTCCCGTTGCCCCACGGGATCGCAAAGAAGAAGCCCGCCAATCGGCGGGCTTCGTCGTTTCCGGGCCCGGCCCGGTCAGGGCTTGGCGGCTGCGGCTTTTTCGCGCACCTGCGCCTCGGCGCCACCCTCGCAGTCGATGTTCTCGCCCGGGCCGGTTTCCACCAGGGCCAGCAGCGCCGCCGGCGGGGCGATGGCGAAGAGCGCCGCGGCGATGGCGCCTCGCAACGCCAGCGGCCCGCCCTGCGGCCGGATGGTCGGGTCCATCAGGGTGCCGCGCAAGCGCAGCGGCGAGCGCAGGCTGAGCGGGCTGGAGTCCTTGGGCCGCGGCCGCAGCAGCAGGTCCAGCGACTCGTCGCGCAGGTCCACCGTGCCGTCGGCCAGCAGCAGGGTGTCGGTGGTGTCGAAGGCGAAGGCGCGCGTGGTCATCACGCCCTTGGCCACCGAGAAATCGGCGAAGCCGCAGCGCACCGGCACGATCTTGTCCTTGCCGATCAGGAATTTCAGCGCCTCGGCGATGTCCAGCCCGGCCAGCTCGAGCGTGAGGTTGCTGATGCGGCCCGGGCCCATCGCCATGCCCACCTCGCCGTCGGCGGTGGCCATGAGCGCGGCCACGGAATTGCCGCGCCCCGACAGCTTGAAGCGGCCACCGAGGCGGCCGGCGCTTTCCGGTGCGCCCTTGGGCATCAGCTTGGGCAGCTCGAGCCGGCGCGCGCGCAGGTCGATGTCGGCCACGATCGGGTCTTGGCGGGAATCCAGGTGGATGCGCGCCGCGATGTCGCCGCCGGCCACGCCCAGGTCGAAGGGGTCCAGGTGCAGGTCGCCGTCCACCAGTTTCAGGCGTGCGTCCATCGCCTCCAGCGGCAGCGTGGGCGACGTGACCCGGCTGGCGCGCAGGCGCACGTCGGCGTCCATCGCGCGCAGCTTGGAAAGGTCGTAGGGCGACGCGGGGAAGAAGCGGCGGTTGCCGGCGATGCGCGCGGGCTGGTTGCCTTCGCCCGCCTGCGGCTTGCCGCCCAGGAAGCCGGCCAGGTCGTCGAAGTCCAGACGCTTGGAGCGCAGGTCGGCGGTGAACAGGGTGCGCGGGTTTCGCGTGTCCACGCTCAGGTCGCCGCTGAGGTCGGAGTCGCCCACGGTGCCGGTGATGCCGCGGTAGCTCCACACCAGCCCGATTCGTCCCAGCTGGCCCTTGAGGTCGTAGGCCGAGGTGGTGGGCAGCGCGAGGCCCAGCAGGCGATAGAGCTGCGCCATGTTGTCACCCGACAGCTCCAGGCCCAGGTTGAAGTCCTGGAGCTGCAGCGGCGCTTCCAGGCCCCCCAGCACGCGCGCCCGGGTGCGGCCGGCCCGGGCGACCAGGTCGATCTGGAAACGCTCCTTCGCGGCCACCAGCGCCAGCGGGGAATCAATGCGGCCCTGCAGCTGGAAGTCGCTGTCGCGGTAGCGGCCGCCGCCCGACAGCAGCAGCGGCGCAAACGCATCGTCGGCCTCGGGCGCGCCGCTGGCGACATCCACGCTCAGGTCGGTTTCGCGCTGCACTTCGCGCAGGTGGAAGCGCGATCCCGCGACCAGCAGTTGGTCGATGCGCGGCATCGGCAGCGGCTCTTCGCGCGGCTTGTCCTCGTTGAACATCCAGTTCGCGCGGCCCTTGCCGTCGCGCTCGAGCCACAGGTCGGCGTTCGACAGCTGCACGCGCGGCAGCACCACGTCGCCGCGCCAGATGTGCCAGACGGCCCACTGTATTTCCGCGTGGTCCACCTGCAGCATGGTCTTGCGCTCGGCCCAGGCGCTGTTGCCCAGCACGATGCCGTTGGCGATGACGGTGGGGCGGAAGAAGCCCAGCTTGACGTCGAGGTCGCCGTCGATGTGGAAGTCGCGGCCGGTGGCGGCCTGCACCTGCCGCTCGATCGGGCCCTTGAACCAGTTCCAGTCGAACAGCAGCCACAGCAGGGCAAGCAGCAGCAGTAGCAGCACGCGCGCCAGGCGGCGCCTGCGCCGCTGGGTCGGGCTCAAGCCGGGAGGCGAGGGTGTCGCGTTGGCGGTGGCATTCATGCGGCGAGTCTAGGCCCACGAATGATCGACAGCGCGAAGGCCGATCGGGACGGTTCATGTTGCTGCACTCGGCGCGGACACGCGCCATGCAAAAAGCCCGCCGGGTGGCGGGCTTTTTGCGCAATGCCGATCGTTTTGGCTCAGCTGTCGAACAGCGCCGCGTCCAGCGCCAGCAGGTTGCCGCTGCCGCTGCGCATGGCGGCGGCGTGGCTCTGCGTGCGCGGCAGGATGCGCGCGAAGTAGAAACGCGCCGTCTCGCGCTTGGCGGTCTTGAAGTCGGCCGGGTGGCTGCCGGCATCGGCCGCGGCCACGGCCTTGGCCCACCAGAACGCCAGCGCCACGTAGCCCGAATAGAACAGGTAGTCCACCGAGGCCGCGCCCACTTCGTCGGCGTTGGCCATGGCCTTCTTGCCCACTTCCATCGTCAGCTCGCCCCACTGCTTGGCGATCTCGGCCAGCGGCAGGATGAACTCGGTCATCGACGTATCGGCCGCATGCTGGGTGCAGAAGACCTGGATCATCTTCAGGAACTGCTGCAGGCCCGCGCCCTGCAGCTGCATGGTCTTGCGGCCCAGCAGGTCCAGCGCCTGGATGCCGGTGGTGCCTTCGTAGATGGTGGTGATGCGGGCGTCGCGCGCCAGCTGTTCCATGCCCCACTCGCGCACGTATCCGTGGCCGCCGAAGCACTGCATGGCGTGGTAGGTGCATTCGTTGCCCCACTCGGTCAGCAGGCCCTTCACGATCGGGGTGAGGAAGCCCAGCAGCACGTCGGCTTCCTTGCGCTCGGCCTCGTCCTTCGAGCGCTCCAGCACGTCCACCAGCGTGGCCGCGTGCAGGGCCAGCATGCGGCTGCCTTCGGCCAGCGACTTGCAGGTGAGCAGCATGCGGCGGATGTCGGGGTGCACGATCAGCGGATCGGCCGGCTTGTCGGGGAACTTGGCGCCCGACAACGAGCGGCCCTGCAGGCGGTCGCGCGAATAGTCGAGCGCGTTCTGGAACGCGCGGTCAATCAGCGCCAGGCCCTGCAGGCCCACGGCCAGGCGCGCGGTGTTCATCATGGTGAACATCGCATTGAGGCCCTTGTTCGGCTGGCCGATGAGATAACCCTGGGCGCCGTCGAAGTTCATCACGCAGGTGACCGAGCCGTGGATGCCCATCTTGTGTTCGATCGAACCGCAGCGCACCGCGTTGCGTTCGCCGATGCTGCCGTCGCGCGCCACTTTCACCTTGGGCACGATGAACAGCGAGATGCCCTTCACGCCCGCGGGCGCATCCGGCAGGCGCGCCAGCACCAGGTGGATGATGTTGTCGGTGAAGTCGTGCTCGCCGCCGGTGATGAAGATCTTGGTGCCGCTGATGCTGTAGGTGCCGTCGGCCTGCGGCTCGGCCTTGGACTTGAGCAGGCCCAGGTCGGAGCCGCAGTGCGGCTCGGTCAGGCACATGGTGCCGGTCCATTGCCCGGCGATGATCTTCTTGAGGAAGACTTCCTGCTGCCAGGCCTCGCCGTGGTGCTTGAGCGCCTCGGTGGCGCCGTGCGACAGCAGCGGGTAGTTGCCCCAGCTGAGGTTGGCGGCGTCGATCATTTCCTTGAGCGCGGCGCCGAAGCTTTCCGGCAGGTCCTGGCCGCCCATGGCCTCGGGCGCGGTGATGCCGGCCCAGCCGCCTTCGACGAACTGCGCGTAGGCTTCCTTGAAGCCCGGCGGCGTGGTGACCGCGCCGGTGGCCTTGTCGTAGACGCAGCCCACTTCGTCGCCCACGCCGTTGAGCGGCGCCAGCACGGTCTGGGTGAACTTGGCGGCCTCGTCCATCACCGCGTCCAGCAGGTCGCGCTGGGCGTGTTCGATGCCGAGCCTGGCGTAGAGCTTGTCGGCTTCGATGACGTCGTACAGCGCGAACTTCATGTCGCGCACGGGAGCGATGTAGCGGTTCATGCAGGGGCTTCCTCGGGGTTCAGCGCAGGATGCCGGCCAGGCCGGGCACCGGATCGAGCGCACTTTGGTATTCGAAAGGATGGTCGGTGACCGGTTCGCTGCTGGCGATCCGGCCGGTGAGCTGGTAACGCACGGCGCGGCGGTTGGCCAGCGCCTGGTCCACGGCGGCCTTGGGGCCGGCGGCCGGGGTGAACACGTGCTGCACGAGTTCGTTGGAGCCGGGACCCACGCTCAGGCCGGGGTCGATGCTGATGCGGGTGGCTTCCTGGCCATTGACCGCCAGCGTGGCCTCCAGGCGCGAGAAGCGCATCGGCACGGTGCTGTAATTCTGGATGCGGATCTGGGCCATCCACTGGCCGTCGGCCTGCACGCGCAGTTCCTGCAGGCTGGCCTGGGGCGGGAAAATGCGCTTGGGCGGGCCGCTGGCGCAGCCGGCCACCAGGGCCAGCACAAGGAGGGCGAGGGCGGCTTGGAGCTTGCGCATGGGCGTGGTTCCGATGGCGTTGGCAACCTGTCGAGGATACCAGCCCGTACGTTGCCGCGGCGTGCTCAGCGGGGCGGCGAAACCACGATCAGCTCGGCCAGGTCGTAGCCCATCATGCGGGCGCGGCCCTTGAGGTCTTCGAAGGTCTTGGCGTCGAGCGCGGGCTCGCGCGACAGGATCCACAGGTATTCGCGGCCCGGCTCGCCGACGATGGCCCAGCGGTAATCGGCGTCCACCGCGATCACCCAATAATCGGCCCAGACGAAGGGCAGGGCCGACAGCCAGCCTGGCGCGAAGCGCACCTGCAGCTTGGCGGGGTTGCTGCCGGTTTTCCGGGCCACGCCCTCGGACACCATGTTCACGCCGTCAGCCTTCACGCAGGCGTTGCGCACGCCGATGCTGCCGTCCTCGCGCGGGGTGTAGGTGGCGGTGATGTCGCGGACGCACTTGCGTTCGAAGTACATCGGCAGGCGGGCGATTTCGTGCCAGGTGCCGGCGTAGCGCGCCAGGTCGAGGTCGGGCACGGCCTGCAGCGGGGCCTGGGCGAGGGCGGGGGCGCTGAACAGAATCAGCAGCGGGAGTATCAGGTGGCGGACCATGGCGGTGCTCGGGATCATCGGGGGGCCATCACAGTAGCGACCGGGGCCATGCATGGGCCATGAACCGGCTCAGTCGGTGGCCTTGTCCCTGGCCTGCATTTCAGCGGCCAAGCGGTCCTGGAAGGCCTCGAAACCGAGGCCCTCGTCGGCGGCCTCCTGATGCGCGGCCGCGCGCAGCGTGGCCGAGAACACCAGGTCCACCTCGCGGCCTTCGCTGCGCAGTACCGCCGCGGCCCGCTTCAGGATGGCCAGCACGTGCGCGGCGCTGTGCGAGGTGCCGGCAATCTTCCCGTCCAGCCCCAGCACCCACTCGTTGTCCTTGAACACGATGCCGCCGAGCAGCTTGCCGGCCTTGTCGCGCAGTTGGGCGTGCGGTTCGCCGAGCTTGTTGGCCGGGATGGTGCTGGCGGTGCGCTTGGGCATGGTCGTGGTCCTGGAAATGAAAACGCCCCACCGAGCATGGCTCAAGGCAGGGCGCGATGAAATGGTGGCCGAGGACGGAATTGAACCGCCGACACGGGGATTTTCAAAGCGGACTTAAGCCAAATTAAAACAGCCACTTACGGCGCTGGCCAACTCTTTGACGCATCTCACCGTTGGTGGGCACAACGTCAATTTACAACGAGTCATCGCGATGATCGCGAACTAGCCCTACTGAATGGATGGTCAATTCATGGTCTAAAAGTGGTTGCAAGATGGTCAGGATGTGGTTATAAATTGCAAGTTGTCAACCATGACATATCCAAGGAGAGCTGAAATGGCATCCCCGGGCTTGTTTATGACGGTGCCGACCGATTACCTGAACTTTGGAGTTGGCCAGTCATTCAATCCAAAAGCAGTTACTGAGCTACTCAATCTTCGAAAAAATGAAGTGTCAAAGATCGCCCATGTTTCGCCAGCCTCAGTTCGTTACGACGAAGGCATGCCGATGGCAGTACGGGATCGGCTGGAGGAAATTGCATCTATTTGCAATATGGTCGCGGGATTTTTTGACGGTGATGCTGAGAAGACTGCACTCTGGTTCAAAACACAAAATCCAATGCTGGGAGAGGTCGCGCCAAGAGATATGGTTCGACTCGGTCGCTACGACAAACTGCGTAAGTTTGTTATCACGGCATTGATGGAGAACATGAGAAATCGTTCAATTGCTCAGGAGTAGTTCTCTTGTCTAAAGGTCGAGGGCGAACGAAGAAATTGCAGCAACCGCCTATCAGGCATGCACCTTCCTCATCCGGAGGCACCAGGGGCGTTCTTGAGCTTGATCGTTTCTCTGAAGTTGACCTTGAAAAGTGGGACGTTCTCTCGCGTTCACTTGATCAACTCCACAACATTCTTTACTTCGACTTTGCGGCGCAAAGAAATAGCCTGAAACGAGAGCTGATTGATGCTCTCCAAGCGCCGGTTTTCCCCGTCTTCAAGTTTAGCGATTGGTTTCGAATTCTGCCGTACCGCTACTCCCTCCAGCCGCTTTCTGCGGCTGGCAGCCTGAATGGAGTCGGGGGTCGATTCAATGTTGGCCGCGATGTGCCGAAATCCAATAGCCAATGGTGGCCCGCGCTGTACTTGGCAAACAATTTTGAGACTGCCTACAGAGAGAATTTTGGTCTCACAAAAGAAGAGAACACATGCGGACTAAATCCAGAAGAGTTGCAACTCTCGGCGGTGGGGAGCTTTTCAACTGTAAAAGTCGAAGGCAACATTGAAAGAGTATTCGACATAACCGATCCATCCGTATTGAAGCCCTTCTGTGACGTCCTCAAGCGCTGCAAGATGCCAGCAGAAGTTGCCAGGATTCTTAGGAAACTAAAGCTCGATCCGAGCAAGGCCACAAAAATCGGCACTCCGAATCAGCTTATGAAGGCTGTAATGTCTCCCTCCTGGCGCGCATGGCCGGTTCAATTCGATCTGCCTTCTCAGAGCCAAGTCTTGGGCTCGCTCCTCATCGAAGCGGGGTTTGAGGCGGTCGTCTATCCATCGTCAAGGACTGGGGACACTTGCTTGGCAGTATTCCCATGCAACCTTGCAAGCGAGAGTACTGAAATTAGACTCGCCCAAGGCTACCCGTCTGAGATCGCCGATGCTGCGCTGAATATGGAATCCGCGGGCCGACTGAGCGGGATGCCCTGCTGAGTTTGCGACGTCCCCCCGGTTTTGAGTAGCGGTCTGATTTGGAGTCCAATCCCACCTGACCCGGAGATTGGACGTGAGGAAGCGATTGTCCGACGAGCAGATCATTGGCTTCCCGAACCCAGCGGGTTAGCAGGGCCGGTTGGACCCCGACCTCCAAGGCGATCTTCCGACAGTTGGACTTCGACCGGCGGACCAGTTCGACCAGCTCGTGCTTGTACTCTGGGCTCCAGCGCTTGCGCTTGGACATGGACACTCCTTTGACCCAGTATGGATATTAGTGAAAGTGTCCGCAGAATCGGGGTAGAACCCCAACGCTGGCCACCAGAATAAGAGCCGCCGATAGCGAAAGTCCGCGACTCTTCTGGATGCATCTTCGAACGGCTCACGCCGATTTGTAGCTGGGTGCAGGTCTAGGAGCCCCTGACCAGTCGCTTCACCGCGCGCATTAGGGGCTCGAACAGGATTGGGACATCGGGACAGTTCGTGTCGCTTTCCGGATTGCCAACATTGGATAAAACCACTAATTTTGACGCCAGTTTCTACAGCTGGTGGCGGTGCTCGATGGTTGACGATGCGGAGAACGGCGACGAAGGCGACCCCCGGCCATCCCGTGCGAAGGGAGTTGTCCCGAGGGCTCCGAGGGCGACCGACGATCTAGCACACGCAGTTGAGCGGTTATCTGGCAGCTCGCGACTGATGGAAGCCGCCCTTCGGGCGACGCATGATTTCGAGAGGACCTTCCAGGGGGATCTGATTCGCCAGGCAACAAGACTGCAGGAGGAGCTACAGCGTTTTGCAGCGCCCCAGTTCGAGGTTGCCCGAGCGCTAAAACTCATGCACGACGATTCCATCGGTGCCGCAGTCCGCGCGCAGATGGAGATTATGGACGCCATGCGCACCCCGATGGCTGATCTCCTGCTGCAGCAGGACGAGATTTCGAGAGGGCCAATGGCGCGGCTGATGGCCGACATTGCCCGAGCGACAACTTACGAACTTCCCAGCTACATGCCAGAACGGATGAATTTGTCCGAGATTCTGGGTGATCAACTGACTGCTATAGCGAGCCTTGCGGAGATCCGCTCAATTGGGATTGGCGTATATGCAGGCCTGGCATTCGATCCAGGATTTGCATCGGCCCTCCGATTGGATGTGGGTGATTGGCGTGATGAGGTTCAATGGCCCGCCGGCTTGGAAGCCAGTGCAGAGCTGAGGGAATCCATTTACGTTGATCGCGGATTGAGCATTGAGGTTTCCGATATTTCCCTCAGCACTCTCGAAGGTGTTTTCGGACTCGAGAGTCGAGATGAAGAAGATGACGAGGCATCCCTTACCATTGTCATCGATGGAAGCCGTAGCCGGCGCGCAGGGCAGGGCTTCGAGATTGTCCGCGAGTTGGAGATCCAGCTTCGGAACTGGGTCAACGCAGCGATGACGAAGGAGTTTGGGGAAGACTGGTCGGAGTCCGAATCACAGATTGCTCCAGTTATGCGGGACCAGTGGCGAGAAAAACAAATGAAGGCCGTACAGAGGGGCCTTCCGGCTGGAAAGTTGATCGACTTTGCGGATTTCACGGACTACCAGCAGGTGATTTGCCGGAAACGAAATTGGAGCCG
>JANOJQ010000088.1:0-10955 GCA_031418815.1 Lysobacteraceae bacterium | reverse complement strand
GGTTAGTGAAAAGAAGTGAACCTGACCCCGTTCTTGCCTGCAAGTCCTTGAGTTGCGTGGGGAAGGGGGGGTCTGGCATAATTGCCGGCTCCCCGTCCTGGGGAGACCTTGCTCCACGGCGACTACGGCCGGGGGCTGCCAGGCCATCCCGGCCGCATCCACAAGGAAACAAAACCATGCGTCACTATGAAATCGTTTTCATGGTCCACCCGGACCAGAGCGAGCAGGTGCCGGCCATGATCGAGCGTTACAAGACGCTGATCGAGGGCGACAACGGCAAGATCCACCGCCTGGAAGACTGGGGCCGCCGCCAGCTGGCGTACTCCATCGACAACCTCGTCAAAGCCCATTACGTGATGATGAACGTCGAAGTCGGCCAGAAGATCCTGACCGAGCTCGTCGACGGCTTCCGCTTCAACGACGCCGTGCTGCGCCACATGGTCATTGCCCGTGACGAAGCCGTCACCGAGCAGTCCCTGATCATGAAGAGCAAGGACGAGAAGAGCGAGCGCCGCCCGCGCCGCGACGATGACGAATCCAGCGTGGGTATCCCCCAGTCTGACGACGCCGCCTGAGACCGGAGACCGATATGAGCAAGTTTTTCCGCCGCCGCAAGTTCTGCAAGTTCACCGCTGAAGGCGTCAAGGAGATCGATTACAAGGATCTCAACGTCCTGCGCCAGTACCTGACCGAGAACGGCAAGATCGTTCCCAGCCGCATCACGGGCACCAAGGCCAAGTACCAGCGCCAGCTGCAGACCGCGATCAAGCGCGCCCGTGAGCTCGCCCTGATCCCGTACACCGACAACCACCAGAACTGAGCCGCGGCCTCCGGGCCGCGTCTTCACCCGTCCCAACGGACAGCCAACAGTTGCGGGGCCGCGCGCCCCGCTAACGTGACGGAGCAACACCCATGAAACTGATCCTCCTGCAGAAAGTCGTGAACCTCGGTGGCCTGGGCGACCTGGTCGATGTGAAGCCGGGCTACGGCCGCAACTTCCTGGTGCCGTTCGGCAAGGCCGTGCCGGCCACCGCCAACAACATCGCCACCTTCGAAGCCAAGCGCGCCGACTACGAAGCCAAGGCCAACACGGTCCTGGCCGATGCCGAAGCCCGCAAGGCCAAGTTCGAGGGCGCGTCGGTCACGATCGCCGCCAACTCGTCCACCGAAGGCAAGCTGTTCGGTTCGGTCGGCCCGCGCGACATCGCCGAGGCCTTCACGGCCGCCGGCCACAAGCTCGACAAGAGCGAAGTGGTCATGTCGGAAGGCGCCCTGCGCCGCACCGGCGAGTACGACATCGAGATCCGCTTGCACGCCGACGTCCACACCACCGTCAAGGTCGTGGTCGAGCCGGAAGCCTGATCTTCGCGCTCCAAGCTGTCCCCGAAGGGCGCCTAACGGCGCCCTTCGTTTTTCCGGCGTTTGTGGGAGGGAATTCAGTCCCGATGCGGCTAGCACACCGCGGCTACTTCGCAGCGCCATCGCCCACAGAAGGGGTTCGCCGCCCGCACTTCGCCGCGGCGTCCTGCCCAGCGGAGTGCGGGCCGCTCTCGGGCATCCTGCCCTTCGCGACACTTGCCCATCCATGGGCGGCGCCGTTACGGCATCCTGCCTCCACTTCGTCAAACCCCTTCTGTGGACGCTGTCGCCCCCACCGCATTGGGCACACCGCAGCCCCGCACTGGCGTGACGCCCTGGCTAACACCATCCAGTTCGAAGCAGGCGTTCAAACGTACCGCCGAAACGATCCGCAGCTCCGCTTCCGACCCGAAGCGGACGTCAGGCCGTGCGGACGGAGGAGGGCTCATCTCCAGATGAAAGCGCTGCTCAAAACCGGGGGGACGTCGCTCCACGGGTTATTCTTGTCGAGTCGCTACCCGCTTTCACCTGTAAAGCACGTAAGTTCCCCCGAACCTTGGTTTGCGGGGCAGGGAATTTCAGGACATTCAGCAGTAGATCGGCGGCATAGCCAGGGTCCGGAGGATCGCGCATGGGCAAGGTGAAGCAAGTATTTCAGGCCATCAGCTATCTGCAGTACCCGCTGATGCTGGTTGGGTTCGGATGGATGGTCTATCCGTACTTCGCAGGTTTCGACACATTCTGGACATCCCTCAACAATGCCCTGGTCTTCATGGGGCTGGGGATCAGTTTCTCGACTCTGCAGGACACCAACAAGACGCAAAACAATTTTTCCAAGAAGATTTGGGAAGACCCGCGCAAAGGAATGCTGGCGTTGATTGTGATCTCAGGTACGACGCTGGTCTTCCTGGCTGTGGGGATGTTCGGTTTCTTTCTTTCCGAGGGCGGCATCCTCAAGGAAGTCAGCTTTGGCACGCTGATGCTGGGGCTTGGATACGTCGGACTGTTGAAGACGGCTATCGAGATGCACGACCATCATCGGGTGGTGGCTAGCTAGCGCAGCCAACAAGCCATTTGAGCCAAACCGGCGCTTCCGACGCTTTAGTGGACACCCTGACCTAACGAATCAGGAGTCATTCCTCGGCAATCAGCAGTGGCCCCGATGTCCGCTCCTGGCCGGAAGCGGAAATCCGGTCGGCCAGCTGAAGGGATGTCCTGCGCGCAGATACAAGGGAGCAATGCGTGCCCGGGAATGACCCGAGGTTGCCGGACGCTGGCTCTTGACCTAGCTGCGGTGTGCCCTCGCCGATCGGGGCGACGGCACACACACAGGGGTTACCTGAAGTGGAGGACAGGAGTCCGGAACGGCCGGCGTTTGCTGCCATGGATGGCGCTTAGCAAGACGACGGGCAGGTGACCCCTGTGTGTGGGGCGGCGCTCGCCGCGGAGGCCCATGTCGTGCGTATAGCGCACGCGCTTCTCGCGGCCAAGCCGCTGATTTGGTAGGATTTGGGCCATTCCCCGCCCCTTCGGCCTGGCCTCGCGCCGGGCGGTCGCATTGAGTGCCCCATGGAAAAGAGCTTCGAGCCCCAGACCTTCGAGACCAAGTGGTACGCCCACTGGGAAGCCACCGGCTGCTTCAAGCCCTCGGGCAAGGGCCAGCCCTACACCATCATGCTGCCGCCGCCCAACGTCACCGGCACCCTGCACATGGGCCACGCCTTCCAGCACACGCTGATGGACGCGCTGGTGCGCTACCACCGCATGAAGGGCTTCGACACCCTCTGGCAGGTCGGCACCGACCACGCCGGCATCGCCACCGAAATGGTGGTGTCGCGCAACCTGGCGCTGGAAGGCAAGGGTGAAACGCGCGATTCGCTCGGCCGCGACAAGTTCATCGAGAAAGTGTGGGCCTGGAAGCAGGAATCGGGCGACACCATCACCCGCCAGATGCGCCGCATGGGCGCCTCGGGCGACTGGAGCCGCGAAAGCTTCACCATGGACGCCGGCCCGAGCGAGGCGGTGGTGGAAACTTTCGTGCGCCTGCACGCCGAAGGCCTGATCTACCGCGGCCAGCGCCTCGTCAATTGGGACCCCGTGCTCAAGACCGCCATCTCCGACCTGGAAGTGGTGAGCGAGGAAGAGGACGGCAAGCTGTGGTCCATCTCGTACCCGCTGGCCGACGGCAGCGGCTCGCTGGTGGTGGCCACCACGCGCCCGGAAACCATGCTGGGCGACACCGCCGTGATGGTGCACCCGGAAGACGAACGCTACGCCCACCTGGTCGGCAAGACCGTGCGCCTGCCGCTGAGCGACCGCGAGATCCCGATCATTGCCGACGACTACGTCGACCGCGACTTCGGCACCGGCGTGGTCAAGGTCACGCCCGCGCACGACTTCAACGACTACGCCGTCGGCCAGCGCCACGAACTGCCGCTGATCAACATCCTCACGCCCGACGCCGCCATCAATGACAACGCGCCGGAGAAATACCGCGGCCTGGACCGCTACGCCGCCCGCAAGGTGGTGCTGGCCGACCTGGAGGCCCTGGGCCTGCTGGTGGAAGAGAAGAAGCACAAGCTGCAGGTGCCGCGCGGCGACCGCACCGGCCAGGTGATCGAGCCCTACCTCACCGACCAATGGTTCGTGCGCATGGAAAAACTCGCCGAGCGCGGCCTCCAACTGGTCGAGAACGGCAGCGTGCGCTTCGTGCCCGAGAACTGGATCAACACCTACCGCCACTGGATGGGCAACATCCAGGACTGGTGCATCAGCCGCCAGCTCTGGTGGGGCCACCGCATCCCGGCCTGGTACGACGCCGGCGGCAAGCCCTACGTGGGCCGCAGCGAAGAAGAAGTGCGGGCGTCCTACGCGCTGGCCGCCGACGTGGTTCTCACGCGCGACAGCGACGTGCTGGAAACCTGGTTCTCCTCGGCGCTGTGGTCGCACAGCACGCTGGGCTGGCCGAATCCCGAGGCCATGGGCGAGCGCGGTTTCCACACGCGCCTGCCCACCTCGGTGCTCGTGACGGGCTTCGACATCATCTTCTTCTGGGTGGCCCGGATGATCATGATGACCGACCACTTCACCGGCGAAGTGCCGTTCAAGGAGGTCTACATCACCGGCCTGGTGCGCGACCGCGACGGCCAGAAGATGTCCAAGTCCAAGGGCAACGTGCTGGACCCGATCGACCTCATCGACGGCATTTCGGCCGACGCCCTGGTGGCCAAGCGCACCAGCGGCCTGATGAAGCCCACCGACGCGCCCAAGATCGAAAAGGCCACGCGCAAGGAATACCCCGAGGGCATCGCCGCCTTCGGCGCCGACGCGCTGCGCTTCACCTTCGCCTCGCTGGCCACCCACGGCCGCGACATCAAGTTCGACCTGCAGCGCTGCGAGGGCTACAAGAATTTCTGCAACAAGCTGTGGAACGCCGCGCGCTTCACCCTGATGAACTGCGAGGGCTTCACCGCCGCCGGCGCACCGCAGCCGAAGACCGACGCCGAGCGCTGGATCCTGCACCGCCTGCAGCACATGCTGCGCGACGTGGAGGCCGGCTACGCTGACTACCGCTTCGACCTGGCCTCGCAGGCGCTGTACGAGTTCGCCTGGAACGAATACTGCGACTGGTTCCTCGAACTCGCCAAGCCCGCGCTCTGGGGCGACGACAAGGCCGCCGCCGACAGCACCCGCCACACGCTGCTGTACGTGCTGGAAAGCCTGCTGCGCGCCCTGCACCCGCTGACGCCCTTCGTCACCGAGGAAATCTGGCATTCGGTGGCGCCCACGCTGGGCATCGCCGGCAACAGCATCAGCACCCAGGCCTATCCCGAATACGACGAGGCGATGCTCAACCCCGCCGCCGCGTCCGACATCGAATGGCTCAAGGCCGCGGTCACCCAGCTGCGCTCGATCCGCAGCCAGATGGGCGTCTCGCCGGCCAAGGCCGTGCCGCTGCTGTTGCAGGACGGCAGCGCCGACGACCGCGCGCTGCTCGAACGCCACGGCGCCGCGTTGAAGTTCCTGGCCAAGCTCGAGTCCATCGAGTGGATCACCGGCGAAGCGCCGGCTTCGGCGGCCGCGCTGCTGGGCGGCCTGAAGCTGCTGATCCCGCTGGAGGGCCTGATCGACCTGGGCGCCGAAACCGCGCGCCTGGACAAGGAGATCAAGCGCATCGCGGTGGAGATCAGCAAGTGCGAGGGCAAGCTGTCCAGCGAGACGTTCGTGCAGAACGCGCCCGCAGCGGTGGTGGACCAGGAGCGCACGCGTTTGGCCGACTGGACCGCGCAGCATGCGGCCTTGGTGGCCCAGCGCGCGAAGCTCGGCTGACGCCCCGCCCACCTCGCCCTCCTACAGGGTCAGGCGGGTGGAGGCCACTGCAGGGCGGCGTCGGGGGAAAGCAGCTCCAGCGCCATCACGATGGCGTCTTCACGGCCCTTGGCGGCGGGGTAGTAGTTCGGCCGCAGCCCGATCTCATTGAACCCCTCGTCCCGGTACAGGGCGATGGCGGCCGGATTCGATGGCCGCACCTCCAGGAACACCTGCTGGGCCTTGTGCCAGCGCGCCAGGTCGACCATGCGGCGCAGCAGGCGGCGGCCGTGGCCACGGCCATGGTATTCGGGGGCGATGCAGAGATTGAGCAGGTGCGCTTCGCCGGCGGCCGCGCTCAGCACGCCGTAGCCCAGCAGCTGCGTGCCCGCCTCCAGCACCCAGCACTGGTGCCCGGCGCGCAGGCAGTCGCGGAAGATGCCCGGCGTCCAGGGGAACACGTAGGAACGGTTCTCGATCCCCGCCACGGCGTCGATGTCCCCCTGCTTCATCGGCCGGACCTGGGTGCCCGGGGCGGGACGCGCGCTCATGGCTCAGCGCTTCCGGCGCAGGGCCCGCAGCGTCGGCCAGAGGGCGCGCTTGGCGGCGCCGCTGGCGCGCAGCTGGTCGATCGGGGGCAAGGCCAGCGCGGCCAGGTCGTGGCCGCCGGCCGCGCGGGCCAGGGCCTGCAGCAGGCGGTCGGACGAGGCGCGCGGCGACGGATGCGAAGGCGCCGTGTCGCTGGCGCGCGGCAGCGGCGCCTCGGCCGCCGCACCGGCCTGGCGATAGAGCGTGTAGCCCATCGCCGCCAGCATGGCCTGCTGCTGCGGGTTCCAGCTCATGCCGCGGTTTTGCGTCGCACCCTGGTCCAGGCCCACCACGCCGGGCCGGACAGCGCATACGCCGCGGCGATCGCCAGCAGGCCCTTTTCCTGGGCGATGAACAGCGCCGCGATGACCAGCACGATCAGCAGCAGCACGAAGAACGGCACGCGCTCGCCCTTCGGGAAACCCTTGAAGCTGAAGTACTTGATGCGGCTGACCATCAGCAGGGCCGCCACCACCGTCACGGCCAGCGCCAGCCAGCGCAGCCCCTGGCCGCTGAAGCCGAAGGTGTCCATGGCCCACACGAACGACACCACCAGCCCCGCGGCGGCCGGGCTGGCCAGGCCGATGAACCAGCGCTTGTCGGTCGAGCCCACCTGGGTGTTGAAGCGCGCCAGCCGCAGCGCGGCGCAGGCGGCGTAGAGGAAGGCGGCGGCCCAGCCGACCTTGGCCAGCACCGGGCCGTCGGCGCGGAAGCCCACCAGCGCCCAGTGGTACATCACCAGCGACGGCGCCATGCCGAAGCTCACCAGGTCGGCCAGCGAGTCGTACTGGACCCCGAAATCGCTGGTGGTGCCGGTCATGCGCGCCACCCGCCCGTCCAGGCCGTCGAACAGCCCGGCCACGAACACCGCGATGCAGGCGTTCTCGAAATTGCCGCTGGCCGCCGCAAGGATGGCGTAGAAGCCCGCGAACAGGCCGCCCGTGGTCAGCAGGTTGGGCAGCAGGTAGATGCCGCGGCTTCGCGCCGGGCCCGGTTCGTCGTTGGGTTCCATGCCGGCCAGTGTAGCGGCTCCCTGAATCGGCCCATAGCCGGGCGCCCTCGGGCCACCGCCGCGCCTTGCAGGGCCGGGGCGGGGGTGGTATCACGGGCGCAGCACGACACCTCGAACCATCCCGGAGCCCCCGCCATGTCCCGCCCGTCCCTGTTGATCGCCCTGTCCCTCGCCCTGGCTCCCGGCCTGCTGTTCGCACAGGAAACCACCGTCTACAAGTCCAAGAACGCCGACGGCACCAGCGTCTACACCCAGATCGAAACCCGCGGCGCCGAGCGCAGCCAGGTCGAAGGCCGCGATCCGAAACTCGCGGCGTCGGCCGAGGCCGCGCCCAAGTCCGAAACCGAAGTCGCCTGCGAACGGGCCAAGGGCAACCTCGCCCTGCTCGACTCGGGCAAGGTCCTGCAGCGCGACAAGGACGGCGACGGCACCCCCGAAAACCTCACCCCCGAAGAACTGACCAGCGAGCGCGACCTCGCCCAGCGCCAGGCCACGGCCTACTGCGCCAAGCCCGAGGCCTGAGGCAAGCCCTCCGCCGTCGGGGTCGCGCCGCCGCTACAATGGCGGCCCACCCCGCGGCCGGTCCCTTCGATGCGTCTTTCCCAGTTCCACCTCAACACCAGCAAGGAAACCCCCGCCGACGCCGAAGTGGTCAGCCACCAGCTGATGCTGCGCACCGGCATGATCCGCAAGCTGGCCGCCGGCCTGTACTCCTGGAGCCCGCTGGGCCTGCGGGTGCTGCGCCGCGTTGAAGCGGTCGTAC
This sequence comes from Lysobacteraceae bacterium, assembly GCA_031418815.1. GTDB lineage: Bacteria > Pseudomonadota > Gammaproteobacteria > Xanthomonadales > Xanthomonadaceae > Arenimonas. The sequence continues at coordinate 2,925 of JANOJQ010000088.1, read as the reverse complement.
GCGAGGAAATGGACCGCGCCGGCGCCATCGAGATGCTGATGCCGTCCATCCAGCCGCGCGAGCTATGGGACGAGACCGGCCGCTGGGAAAAGTTCGGCGGCCAGTTGCTCAAGATCAAGGACCGCAAGGACGGCGAGTTCTGCTACGGCCCCACGCACGAAGAAGTCATCACCGACTTCGCCCGCAATGAATTGCGCAGCTACAAGCAGCTGCCGCTGAACTTCTACCAGATCCAGACCAAGTTCCGCGACGAGATCCGCCCGCGCTTCGGCGTGATGCGCGCACGCGAATTCCTGATGAAGGACGCCTACTCCTTCCACCTGGGCCACGACAGCCTGGCGGGTACCTACCGGGCGATGTACGACGCCTACACCCGCATCTTCACCCGCCTGGGCCTGGTGTTCCGCGCGGTGAACGCCGACACCGGCGCCATCGGCGGCACCGCGTCGCACGAATTCCACGTGCTGGCCGACTCGGGCGAGGACGCCATCGCGTTCTCCGACGGCAGCCAGTTCGCGGCCAACGTCGAGATGGCCGAAGCGGTGTCGCCGGGCGCGCGCCCGGCCCCGGCCGAAGCCATGGCCGACGTCACCACGCCCTGGCAGCGCACCTGCGAGGAAGTGGCCAAGCTGACGGGCATCGCGCTGCAGCGCACCGTGAAGTCGGTGGCGATGATGGGCGAACAGGGCTTCGTGCTGGCGCTCGTGCGCGGCGACCACGTCGTCAACGAGATCAAGCTGGCCAAGCTGCCCGGCCTGGCCGACTACCGCCTGGCCACCGAGGCCGAGCTCACCGAGTTCCTGGGCAGCGAGCCCGGCTTCCTGGGCCCGGTGAATCCGCTCAAGCCCATCACCGTCATCGCCGACCGCAGCGTGGCCGCCATGGCCGACTTCGTCGTGGGCGCCAACCGCAAGGGCTTCCATCTTTCCGGCGTCAACTGGGGCCGCGACCTGCCCGAACCGGCCCTGGTGGCCGACCTGCGCAACGTGGTCGAAGGCGACCCGTCGCCCGACGGCCAGGGCACGCTGCGCATCGCCCGCGGCATCGAGGTGGGCCACGTGTTCCAGCTGGGCCAGAAGTACGCCGAGGCGATGAAGGCCACCGTGCTCGACGCCGAAGGCAAGGCCCAGGTGATGCACATGGGCTGCTACGGCATCGGCGTGTCGCGCATCGTCGCGGCGGCCATTGAACAGAACAACGACGCCAGCGGCATCTGCTGGCCGGCGCCGATGGCGCCCTGGCAGGTGGCCGTCTGCCTCATCAACCCGAAGAACGACCCGGCCGTGGTCGAAGCGGCGAACGCGCTGTATGGCGACCTGGTCGCCGCCGGCCTGGACACCGTCCTGGACGACCGCGGCCTGCGCCCGGGCGTGATGTTCGGCGACATCGAGCTGATCGGCATCCCGCACCGGGTGGTGGTGTCGGGCCGCGGCCTGGAATCAGGCGAGTTCGAGTACCGCGGCCGCAAGGACACCGACAGCCAGAACCTCGACCGCGCCGCCCTGATGGCGCGGCTGGGCGTCGGCTGACGCCACGGCGCGGCATCGGCTGACACCACGGGGTCCGGCCAACGCCGGGCCCCGTTTTGTCTGGGCCCCGGGATACGGCTACCATCGGCCCATGCGGCAGCCGCCGCGGCAACCACCAGGGAAGCTGCCATGTCGATCGATCTCGAGGGCCTTTCGGCCAAGGAACTCCAGGCGCTCATCGCCAAGGCCAACCAGCGCAAGAAGACCCTCGCCAAGCGCAAGCCGGTCGCGGCCGTGCGCAGCAAGCTGGTGTCGCTGGCCAAGGCCGAGGGCTACAGCGTGGACGAACTGTTCGGCACCGCGCGCATGGTGCGCGAGAAGATCGGCGTGCCGGCGGCCGCGAAGAAGGCCCCGGGCAAGAAGTCGGGCCAGAAAGGCATGAAGGTCGAGCCCAAGTACCGCAACGCCGCCAACCCGGCCGAAACCTGGGCCGGCCGCGGCATGCCGCCCAAGTGGCTCAGCGCGCAGCTCGCCCAGGGCGGCAAGCTCGAAGACTTCCTGATCGCAAAATAACCGCGGTTTTTGCCACGGATTTACGCGGATGCACGCGGATAAAAGCAGATAGAGCCAAGGCCGGAGTGGGTCGCGGCAGGGTCATCCGTCGCGCGGAGCGCATTTCAACCGATTTCGCCCTATCGGCTCTTATCCGCGTGCATCCGCGTAAATCCGTGGCCAATAAACTCGGTTCTTCTCCCAAGTCCGGGACTGGCGCGTCCCGATCCGGACCAAGGCCCGCCATTTTTCTTGCGGATCGGGTTGGGTTAACGAGGCCTCGGCGCCTTTTTGCTCCTCGCTTATCGCGGCGCGTCCCTTCGGACACTGGAATGGCGGCCTGGCCAGCGTGGAAGGTGGCCAGTACGAAACTCCTATCCGCCCGGCGGCGGGTGTGAGTTCCACGCGCGCACGACGTCACCTCCGGCGTTCGACGGGGCGGGCAGGCGAAGAGGAGGTAATCGCAAAGCTTCCGGTGTCTCCAACGGACGGCTTGCGCAGAAAACCACGCTTGCCCCGGCCCAGCAGTGGCGCCGCCACCACTGCCGGCACCTCTGCGCACCCGTTCTGACGAGGGATGCGACGGTGTGCGCGCGACGAACTCACCCCCGCCGCCGGGCGGATAGGACTCTCACTCTGGCCACCTTCCACGCTGGCCACGCCGCCATTCCAGTGTCCGAAGGGACACGCCGCGATGGGCCAGGAGAAGGGAGACGCCTCGGCCAGGTCAGCCCAGCCAGATCAGCAGGAAAGATGCCCGGCCTTGGTCCGGATCGTGATGCGCAAGCACCGAAGCGCATCGCCACGGGCCTTTCGTCAATCGAACCGGATGATCCGTACCGGTCGCGCCGCGAAGGCGAGGGTCGCTTCCTGTGAGTTAAAAAGCTTCACACGAACAGGAAGC
>JANOJQ010000087.1:0-5615 GCA_031418815.1 Lysobacteraceae bacterium | reverse complement strand
CGTCGTCGCGCGGCTGGCGCGCGCGCGCAACGCGATCGCCGATGTGAAACTGCTCGCGAAGATGAACGGCGCGGTCGGCAACTACAACGCCCACCTCGCCGCTTACCCCGAGTTCGACTGGGAGGCGTTTGCGCGCCGGGTGATCGAAAAGCAGCTCGGCCTGACCTTCAACCCGTACACGATCCAGATCGAGCCGCACGACTGCATGGCCGAGCTGTTCGACGCGGTGACGCGCACCGACACCATCCTGATCGACTGGTCGCGCGACGTGTGGGGTTACGTCAGCCTGGGCTACTTCAAGCAGGCCACCCGCGCCGGCGAGATCGGCTCGAGCACGATGCCGCACAAGGTCAACCCGATCGACTTCGAGAACGCCGAAGGCAACTTCGGCCTGGCCAACGCCCTGCTGTCGCACTTCTCCGAGAAGCTGCCGATCAGCCGCTGGCAGCGCGACCTCACCGACTCCACCGTGCTGCGCGCCCTGGGCACGGCCTTCGGCCATTCGCTGGTGGCGATGGATTCGCTGCAGCGCGGCCTGGGCAAGCTCAGCGCCAACCCCGAGCGCCTGGCCGCCGACCTCGACGCCGCCTGGGAAGTGCTGGCCGAGCCGGTGCAGACCGTGATGCGCCGCCATGGCCTGCCCAACCCCTACGAACAGCTCAAGGAGCTCACCCGCGGCCAGGGCATGAACGCCGACTCCATGCGCGCCTTCATCACCGGCCTGGACCTGCCCGCCGACGCCAAGGCCCGCCTGCTCGCCCTCACCCCCGGCAGCTATGCCGGCCTGGCCGAGTCCCTCGCGCGCGAGATCTAGGGCTGTTGGCCACGGATTTACGCGGATGAACGCGGATTAGGAGCGTTTAAACTTTTGGGTCTCTTGGCTTTATCCGCGGTCATCCGCGTAAATCCGTGGCAAAAAAACCAATGAAGAAACTCGCGATCGAAGTGGATGGGGCCGGATTGCCGCCGCTGGGCATGGCGCCGGAAGTGTTCCTGCGCGACTACTGGCAGAAGCGGCCGCTGCTGGTGCGCAACGCGTTCCCGGGCTTCGTCTCGCCAATCACGCCCGAAGACCTCGCCGGCCTGGCCTGCGAAGAGGCGGCGCTGGCCCGCGTGGTGCTGCACGACCGCAAGCGCGACCGCTGGGAGCTGCGCAACGGCCCGTTCGCCGAAGAGTCCTTCCCCAAGCTGCCCACCAAGGACTGGACCCTGCTGGTGCAGGACGTGGACAAGTGGGACATGGACGTGCGCGCGCTGCTGGCCGCGTTCCGCTTCCTGCCCTCGTGGCGGCTGGACGACATCATGGTGAGCTTCGCCGCGCCCGGCGGCTCGGTCGGTGCGCACGTGGACCAGTACGACGTGTTCCTGCTGCAGGCCCACGGCCACCGCCGCTGGCAGATCGACACCGCGCCCGACGCCCCGCGCGGCTTCCGCCCGGACGTCGAGCTCAAGTTGCTCAGCCGGTTCACGCCCGACCACGACTGGGTGCTGGCCCCGGGCGACATGCTGTACCTGCCGCCGGGCGTGCCGCACCACGGCGTGGCCGAAGACGCCTGCCTGACGTTCTCGTTCGGCATGCGGGCGCCGTCGCAGGCCGAGCTGCTGCTGGATTTCGCCGAGGAACTGGCCGCCGCCCTCCCCGAGGAATCGCGCTACACCGACCCCGACCTGGCCTTGCCGGCCGATCCGGACGAGATCGACGAAGCCGCCTTCGCCCGGGTTCGCGCCGCCCTGGCCGGTCTGCAGTCGCTGGACGAAACCGCGATGCGCCGGTGGTTCGGCCGCTTCATCACCCAATACCGGGCAGCCGGTGAGCTGGCCCGCCCGGCACGCGCGCCGTCGCTTGAAACCGCCGCCGACACGCTGGCCAAGGGCGGCCGCCTGCTGCGCCACCCGCACGCGCGCCACGCCTGGGCCCGCGAAGGCAAGCGCGCCCGGCTGCACGCCAACGGCCTGGGCTTCACGATGGGCGTGGCCTCGGCCCGCCTGCTGGCCGGTGCCGACGCGGTGGATGCCGCGGCCCTGGCCTCGCTGGACGCCGACGGACGTACGGCCTTGCAGGCCCTGTTGGCGCAGGGCCACTATCATCTCGAGAAACCCAGCCGCCGACGGTGACGCCATGATCCCCTCCGACTTCCGCGTGGAACCCGCCGATTACCAGGTCGACATCCAGGACCTGCGCCACGTGCGCGAAACCGTGTTCGTAGCCGAACAACAGGTCCCGATCGAGGAAGAGTGGGACGAGCTGGATCCGCGCTGCCGGCACGTGATCGCCCGCGACCTGCAGGACCAGCCGATCGGCACCGGCCGCCTCACGCCCGAACGCAAGATTGGCCGCATGGCCGTGCTGAGCGAGTGGCGCGGCCGCGGCGTCGGCGATGCCCTGCTGGTTGCGCTGATGGACCAGGCCCGCACGCTGGGCTGGACCGACGTGAGCCTCAACGCGCAGGTCAGCGCCGAGGGCTTCTACGCCCGCCACGGCTTCGAGCCCTACGGCGAGCGCTTCATGGACGCGGGCATCGAGCACCAGGCCATGCGCCGCAAGCTCGAGCCGATGTCCAGCGAAGGCCGGATAACGGCCCGCCCGCGTGGCGCGTCCCAGCCCCTGCAGGAAATCAGCAGCCTGCACGAGGCCACCGCCGCCACCATCGCCCTGGTCCAGGGCGCCCGGCGCGAGATCCGGCTCTACAGCCGCGACCTGGAGCCGGTGCTTTACGCGCAGCCCGGCGTGCTGGACGCGTTCCGGCAGTACGCCATCGCCGGGCGTGGCGGCATCGTGCAGGTGATCCTGCAGGAGCCGGCGTCCGCCCAGGGCGCCATCCACCCCCTGCTCACCCTGGCCCAGCGCATGACCACGGTGTTCCAGTTCCGCACGCCCGTGGACGCCATGGACCTGCAGTACCCGTCCGCCTTCCTGGTCAACGACAGCGACGGCTACCTGTTCCGGGGCGTGGGAACCCGCTTCGAGGGGGACTGGAGCCCGTCCCTGCCGGCCCGGAACCGCCAGCTGTCCGACCATTTCGGCCGCGTCTGGGAGCGCTCCCGGCCCTGCACCGAACTGCGCGCGCTGGGCATCTGAGCGCCAGCCAACCCGGCGCGGCCCGGTCGGGTTCTAAAAGCCCGACCGTGCCGGCTATAATCAGCGGCCTTGTCGGCTTGCCTTGACGACAGCCCGACATCCCATTCCATCAATCACTTACGGCCCTGCAGTGGGCCAGGCCAGGGTCGTGGACAGTCTGATCAAGCAGTTCAAGCAGACCTCTCAGCTTGCCGGCGGCAATGCCGCTTTCATCGAAGACCTGTACGAGCAGTACCTGGTCGACCCCGCCAGTGTGTCCCCGGCCTGGAAGGCCTACTTCGACGGCTTCCAGGGCCGCGAAGCCGGCGACGTGCCGCATTCGGCGGTCATGGCCAGCGTGCAGGCCGCGGCCCGCGCCGGCGCCCGGCCCGGCGCGATGGACGACGAGACCGCCCGCAAGCAGGCCGCCGTCGGAAAGATCGTCACCGCCTACCGCTCGCGTGGCCACCTGGCCGCCGACCTCGACCCGCTGGGCATGATGGCCAAGCAGGACGCGCCCGACCTGGACCTGCCTTTCCACGGCTTGGGCAACGCCGACCTCGACCAGGAGTTCACGGTCGACAGCTGGTTCGCCGAGAAGAAGTTCAAGCTGCGCGACCTGCTGGCCAAGCTGCGGGCGTCCTACTCGGGCAGCATCGGCGCCGAGTTCATGCACATTTCCGACGCCAGCCAGCGCCGCTGGATGCAGCAGCGCCTGGAAGGCGCGGCCGGCAGGTACGGCTTCGCCACCGACGACCGCAAGCGCCTGCTCGAGCGCCTCACCGCCGCCGAGGGCCTGGAGCGCTACCTGCACACCGCCTTCGTCGGCCAGAAGCGCTTCTCGCTGGAAGGCGGCGATTCGCTGATCCCGCTGATGGACACACTGATCCGCCGCGGCGGCAGCGACGGCATCAAGGACGTGGTGATCGGCATGGCCCACCGCGGCCGTCTCAACGTGCTCATCAACACGATGGGCAAGCCGCCGCACAAGCTGTTCAACGAGTTCCGCGGCCAGTTCGAACACAACGACGACCCGGCGCACTCGGGCGACGTGAAGTACCACATGGGTTATTCCTCCGACGTCGCCACTCCGGGCGGCCCGGTGCACCTGGCGCTGGCGTTCAACCCCTCGCACCTGGAAATCGTCGACCCGGTGGTGGCCGGCTCGGTGCGCGCGCGCCAGATGCGCCGCGAAGACGGCAAGCGCCAGCAGGTGCTGCCGGTGCTGATCCACGGCGACGCGGCGTTCGCGGGCCAGGGCGTCATCATGGAGCTGTTCCAGATGTCGCAGGCGCGCGGTTTCGCGGTCGGCGGCACGGTGCACGTGGTCATCAACAACCAGGTCGGCTTCACCATCAGCCGCCAGGACGACGCCCGGTCCACGTTCTACTGCACCGACCCGGCCAAGATCATCGGCGCCCCGGTGCTGCACGTGAACGGCGACGACCCGGAGGCCGTGGCCTTCTGCGCGCAGCTGGCGTTCGACTTCCGCAAGGCATTCCAGCGCGACGTGGTGATCGACCTGGTGTGCTACCGCCGCCACGGCCACAACGAGGCCGACGAACCGGCGGCCACCCAGCCGCTGATGTACAAGAACATCCGCGCCCGCAAGACCACCCGCGAGCTTTACGCCGAGCGCCTGGCCGCCGAGGGCGTGCTGGACGCGGCCGGCGCCAAGGCCCTGGTGGACGCCTACCGCGACCGCCTGGACAAGGGCGAAGGCAGCACCGACCTGGCCACGGTCGGCCCCGACCCGTTCGCGGTGGATTGGGCGCCGTGGCTCAAGGGCAAGCTTTCCGATGCCGTGGACACCCGGGTCGCGCGCCCCGCGCTCGACGCGCTGGCCACCACCATCAACACCGTGCCCGCCACGCTGTCGCTGCATCCGCGCGTGGCCAAGATCTACGACGACCGCCTGAAGATGAACTCGGGCGAGCTGGCCATGGACTGGGGCTTCGCCGAGAACCTGGCGTACGCCAGCCTGATCGCCGAAGGCTACCGCCTGCGCCTGGTGGGCCAGGACGCCGGCCGCGGCACCTTCTTCCATCGCCACGCGGTGCTGCACGACCAGGTGCAGGGCGAAGCCACCCTGCCGCTGCGCCAGCTGGCCGCCAACCCCGAGCACGTGATGATCATCGACTCGCTGCTCAGCGAGGAAGCGGTGATGGCGTTCGAGTACGGCTATTCCACCGCCGAGCCCAGCACGCTCAACATCTGGGAAGGCCAGTTCGGCGACTTCGCCAACGGGGCCCAGGTGGTGATCGACCAGTTCATCACCTCGGGCGAGTCCAAGTGGGACCGCCTCTGCGGCCTGGTGCTGTTCCTGCCGCACGGCTACGAAGGCCAAGGACCGGAGCACAGCTCGGCGCGCCTGGAGCGCTTCCTGCAGCTGTGCGCGCTGGACAACATCCAGGTCTGCACCCCGACCACGCCCGCGCAGATGTTCCACATGCTGCGCCGGCAGATGCTGCGCGACACCCGCAAGCCGCTGGTGGTGATGACGCCCAAGTCCATGCTGCGCAACAAGCTCTCGGTGTCCACGCTCGACGATCTCACC
>JANOJQ010000086.1:0-14245 GCA_031418815.1 Lysobacteraceae bacterium | reverse complement strand
TCATCAACGGCGAGCTGATCGGCGGCTGCGACATCACGGTCGAACTGCTCGACAGCGGTGAACTGGCCCGCATGGTGGCCGAGGCGCAGAAGGCCGCATGAACCCCGCCCCGGCGGCGCTGCCGACGATCGCCGCCGACGCACTGGCCGGGCGCACGGTGCTGATCACCGGCGCCCACGGCGGCCTCGGGGCCGAAGCCGCCAAGGCCTGTGCCCTTGCCGGCGCCACGGTGGTGCTGGCGGGCCGCCGGGTGCCCAAGCTCAACCGGGTTTATGACGCCGTGAAGGCCCTGGGCCCCGAGCCGGCCCTTTACCCGCTGGACCTCGCGGGCGCCGACCCCGCCGACTACGCCGCACTGGCCGAGAAGGTGGCCACCGAACTGGGTGGGCTGCACGGCTTGTTGCACTGCGCCGCCGAATTCACCGGCCTGGCGCCGCTGGAGGCCACCGACCCGGAAGCCTTCGTGCGCAGCCTGCACGTCAACCTCACGGCGCCCTGGCTGCTCACCCAGGCCTGCCTGCCCTGGCTGCGCCAGTCGGGCGACAGCGCCGTGGTCTTCGTCACCGACGACCCGGCCCGCATCGGCAAGCCCTACTGGGGCGCTTACGGCCTGGCCAAGCTGGGCCTCGCCCACCTGGTGCACCAGCTCAGCGCCGAAACCGACGCGGGCCCGGTGCGCGTGTCCGGGCTGGAGCCGGGGCCGATGCGCACCGACCTGCGGGCCCGCGCCTACGCCGACGAGGCCCAGCTGCGGGTGCCGCCGCCGGCCGCCTACGCGCCGGCCTGCGTGCATCTGCTTTCCGCCGCCGGCGCGGCGCATCGCGGCCAGGTCTGGGCCCCGAGGGTCGCCCCGCCATGACCACGCTGTCGGCCGCCCTGCTGCTGTTCCTCATCCTGGACCCGCTGGGCAACATTCCGGTCTTCCTGGGCCTGCTCAAGCCGCTGCCGCCCGCCCGCCGGCGGGTGGTGCTGGCCCGCGAGCTGCTGATCGCCCTGGGGGTGCTGTTGGCCTTCATGTGGGGCGGCAAGTACGTGCTCGAGGCCATGCACCTGCGCCAGGAGTCGGTGTCGATCGCCGGCGGCATCGTGCTGTTCCTGATCGGCCTGAAGATGATCTTCCCCAGCGCCGAGGGCATGTTCGGCGACCTGCCGGACGGCGAACCCTTCATCGTGCCCATGGCCATCCCCCTGGTGGCCGGCCCCTCGGGCATGGCCGCGGTGATGCTGCTGGGCAGCCAGGACCCCGCCCGGATGGGCGACTGGACCCTGGCCCTGGTGCTGGCCTGGCTGGGCACCGCGGTGCTGCTGTTCTCGGCCACCTTCCTCTACAAGGTGCTGGGCATGCGGGTGCTGGTGGCGGTGGAGCGCCTGATGGGCATGCTGCTGGTGGCCATCTCGGTGCAGATGCTGCTCGACGGCGTGGCGACCTATTTCCGGGCCGCCCCCGGTCTGTGACGGCCGTCACGGGCCGGGGCAGGGTGACCCGTCACTGTCACCTGAATGACATGTGACCGGGGTAGCGTGTTAAAGTCTTGTTATTGCACAGGTCCGCGGGGACACCCCTCCTGGCAAATCATCAAGGACTAGCCGTGCCTGGCCCGTCAGGCACCGCGGCGGGATGCCGCACTCTCTTTTTTTCCAGTCACTAAAACTCAGGGTTAACCACCATGACCAATCGCAACCGGGTTCGGCTGTCGCAGCTTTCCCTTGGCCTCGCCATCGCTCTTGCAGCGGCACCGGCCTTCGCCCAGAACACCACCTCCGCCCTCGGCGGCCGCATCGTCGGCAGCGACTCGCAGCCGGTCGCCGGCGCCCAGGTGACCATCGTGCACGCCCCGTCGGGCACGGTCAGCAACGCCACCACCGGCGCCGACGGACGCTACTCCGCGCGCGGCCTGCGCGTCGGCGGCCCGTACACGATCACCATCGTCAAGGACGGCGTCAGCGAAACCCGCGAAGGCGTGTACCTGCAGCTGGCCGAGACCACCGCCGTGGACGCCACCCTGGGCGAGGACGCCACCACCCTGGCGGCCGTCGAAGTCACCGGCACCGCCGTGATGTCGGAAGTGTTCAGCGCCGACAGCATGGGTGCGACCACCGCGATCAACCGCGAGCAGCTCGACGCCTACGCCTCGATCAACCGCAACCTGCAGGACTACGCCCGCCTCGACCCGCGCCTGTCGCAGACCGACAAGGAGCGCGGCGAGATCTCGCTGGGCGGCCAGAACAGCCGCTACAACTCGGTCACCATCGACGGCGTCAACACCAGCGACACCTTCGGCCTGGAAGCCAACAACCTGCCGACGGCCAAGCAGCCGATCTCGATCGACACCATCGAGTCGGTGCAGGTGAACGTCTCGAACTACGACGTCACCCAGACCGGCTACACCGGCGCCAACATCAACGCCGTCACCAAGTCGGGCACCAACGAGTTCAAGGGCTCGCTGACCTACGTCTACCGCGACGACAACTTCGCCGGCGACCGCCTCAACACCACCGATGGCTCCTACTTCGACTCCCCGGCGTTCGAGGAAGAGACGATGGGCTTCACCTTCGGTGGCCCGCTGATCAAGGACCGCCTGTTCTTCTTCGCCGCCTACGAAGAGTTCTCCAGCTCCCGCAACGCGCCGGAATTCGGCCCGCTCGGCAGCCAGTTCACCAACGTCAACATCACCCAGGCGCAGATCGACCGCGCCATCGCCATTGCCCAGACCAACTACGGCATGAACGTCGGCACGGCAGAGTTCCCGGAAGGCAATGAGCTGACCGTCGAAGACTCGCTGATCAAGCTCGACTGGAACATCACCGACTCGCATCGCTTCAGCCTGCGCTACAACAAGACCGAGCAGTCCGAGCCGATCTACTTCGGCTTCGGTATCCGCAACCTGTCGCTGTCGTCGCATTGGACGACCCAGGAGAAGCTGTTCGAAAGCGTCGTCGGCCAGCTGTTCAGCGACTGGACCGAGAACTTCTCGACCGAGCTCAAGGTCGCCCGCCGCGACTACGACAGCGTGTTCAACAACAACTCGCGCCTGCCCAGCATCGGCATCCAGTTCAACAACCCGGCGGCGCCTGGCCTGCCCACGGGCACCAGCACGCTGCTGATGGGCACCGAGCTGAGCCGCCAGTTCAACCAGCTCAACACCGAGACCACCAGCGCCTACTTCGCCGGCAACCTGTTCGTCGGCGACCACGAAGTGAAGTTCGGCCTGGACTACGACGACAACCAGATCTTCAACGCCTTCCTGCAGAACACCAACGGCAGCTACGTGTTCTCCTGCCTCGAGACGGTGACCTGCGCGAACAGCTTCCAGTCGGGCCGTCCGTTCACCTACACCTCGCAGCAGCCGCGCACCGGCCTCACCCTGCTCGACGGCGCCGCCCAGTGGTCCAACCAGAACATCGGCCTGTTCGTCCAGGACACCTGGTCGGTCAACTACAACCTGACCCTGATGGCCGGCCTGCGCCTGGATACGCCGAACATCGACGAGTCGCCGCGCTTCAACGCCACCGCCAACGCCGCCGTCATCCGCGGCGTGGCGCCGTTCGGTCGCCAGACCGGCGGCTTCGGCTACGACAACAGCGTCACCATCGACGGCAAGGAACTGCTGCAGCCGCGCTTCGGCTTCAACTACACCTTCGACAGCGAGCGTCCGACCCAGCTGCGCGGCGGCTTCGGCCTGTTCCAGGGTGCGTCGGCCAACGTCTGGCTGTCCAACCCGTACTCCAACACCGGCCTGGCCACGCAGATCTTCGCCTGCGGCGGCTCGTCCCCGGCCTGCACCACGCCGATCTTCAGCGCCAACCCGGACCTCCAGCCGCGCCCGGTCGGCACCCAGCCGGCGGCCAACGTCGACATCATCGATCCGGGCCTGGAGCAGCCGGCCATCTGGAAGGCCAACCTGGCCTTCGAGCATGAGCTGCCGTTCTGGGGCCTGGTCGCCTCGGCCGAGCTGCTGCTCACCAAGACCGAGACCGGTATCTTCTACCAGCACCTGAACCTGGGCGAAGCCACCCGCATCGGCCCGGACGGCCGCGAGCTGTACTGGAACGCCAACGGCTACAACGCAGCCAGCTGGAGCGCCACCGGCACCGGCACCGGCGTCACCTCGCGCGCCCGCAGCAACTCGGCCTTCAACAACGTGCTGCTGGCCAAGGCCAGCGACAAGGGCCACGGCGAGATCCTGACCGTCGCGCTGTCCAAGCCCATGTCGAACGACTGGTCGTGGGGCCTGGCGTACACCTACGCCGACGCCACCGACGTCAGCCCGCTGACCTCGTCCACTTCGAACTCGAACTGGAACGGCCGCATGATCTTCAACCCGAACGAGGAAGTCGAAGCGACCTCCAACTATCTGGTCAAGGATCGCTTCTCGGGCAACCTGCAGTTCCGCCAGTACTTCTTCGAGGGCTACAAGACCGAGATCGGCGTGTTCTATGAGGGCCGCCGTGGCAAGCCGTTCAGCTGGACCTACATCAACGACTTCAACGGCGACGGCATCTCCGGCAACGACCTGATGTACATCCCGAACCCGGGCCAGGTCTCGTTCCGCGACCGCGCCGGCTCCGCCGCCGGCACGGCCGACGAAGCCGCCGCGTTCTGGGCCATCGTCAACGCCAACCCGGCGCTGCGCGGCAACGTCGGCGGCGTGGTCGATCGCAACAACGACTACAACCCGTGGATCAACTCGTTCGACGTGCGCATCAGCCAGGACCTGCCGGGCTTCTTCGAAGGCAACAAGACCGTCATCTCCCTGGACATCCTCAACATCGGCAACCTGATCAACAAGGATTGGGGGCAGATCGACGAGATCGGCTTCCCGTCCAACCGCAGCTTCGTGTTCTACAACGGCATCGACGCCGTGACCGGCAACTACATCTACAACGTCGGCAACGTCGAGAACGAGATCAACCGCCAGGCCAAGGGCGAGTCCTCGTGGGCCGCGCAGTTCACCGTCCGCTACGAGTTCTGATAGCAGCGGCAAGGCAACACGGAACGGCCGGCGGGTAACCGCCGGCCGTTTTCTTTTGTGCGCGTTTCCGGTGTTAGAGTCTGCCGTTCCGACGAAACGACCAAGAACGAGCCATCAATGAGCGACACCCAGAACAACCCCGCCACCGTGAACACGCGCATTTCGCCGCGCGGTGGCCTGGACATCCTTTCCCGCGACGAAGTGGCGCGCCTGCGCGACGCTTCCACCGGCGGCCAGCGCGACATGCTGCGCCGCTGCGCCCTGGCCGTGCTCACCACCGGCAGCGAATCGGACGACCCGCGCGCCGCCGCCCAGCGCTATCCCGATTTCGACATCGAGGTGCAGCAGCAGGACCGCGGCATCAAGATCGAACTGCGCGCGGCGCCGGCCACGGCCTTCGTGGACGGCGAGATCATCCGCGGCATCGCCGAGAACCTGTTCGCGGTGGTGCGCGACATCGCCTACAACGCCAACGAGATCCACGGCAGCGGCCGCTTCGACCTGGGCACCAGCGCCGGCCTCACCAGCGCGGTGTTCGAGATCCTGCGCAACGCGCGGGTGATGAAGTCGTTCCAGGACCCGAACCTGGTGGTCTGCTGGGGCGGGCATTCCATCAACCGCGAGGAATACCTCTACACCAAGCGCGTGGGCTACGAGCTGGGCCTGCGCGGCCTCGACATCTGCACCGGCTGCGGCCCGGGCGCCATGAAGGGCCCGATGAAGGGCGCCACCATCGCCCACGCCAAGCAGCGCCACGGGCGCCCGCGCTACATCGGCATCACCGAGCCGGGCATCATCGCCGCCGAGTCGCCCAACCCGATCGTCAACAACCTGGTGATCATGCCGGACATCGAAAAGCGCCTCGAGGCCTTCGTCCGGCTGGGCCACGGCATCATCGTGTTCCCGGGCGGCGTCGGCACGGCCGAGGAAATCCTCTACCTGCTGGGCGTGCTGCTGCACCCGGAGAACGCCGAGCTGCCGTTCCCGCTGATCCTGACCGGACCGCGCGACTCGGCTGCGTATTTCGAACAGATCGACCAGTTCCTGCGCCTGACCCTGGGCGAAGCAGCGACGTCGCGCTACCGCATCATCGTCGACAACCCCGCTGAAGTGGCCCAGGCCATGCGCCAGGGCATCCGCCGCGTGCGCGAGCACCGCCTGAAGGAACAGGACGCGTTCTTCTTCAACTGGTCGCTGCACCTGCCGGTGGAGTTCCAGCTGCCGTTCGTGCCCACCCATGCCGCGATGTCCGGGCTCAACCTGCACCGCGACCAGCCGCCGCACCTGCTGGCGGCCGACCTGCGGCGCGCTTTCTCGGGCATCGTCGCCGGCAACGTCAAGGAAGAGGGCGTGCGCGAGATCGAGCGGCACGGCCCGTTCACCATCGACGGCGACGCCGACATGATGAAGGCGCTGGACGGCCTGCTGCGCGCCTTCGTGGCCCAGCGCCGGATGAAGATCGCCGACGACTACAAGCCCTGCTACCGCATCGTCGGCGGCTGACCCGCGGCCCTGGTCCCGGCGGACGCCGGGCTCAGGCCAGCGGCATGCGGATGGTCGCGATGAAGCGGCCGTCGCGGGTTTCGGTTTCCAGCTTGCCCCGGCCCTGGCTCAGGGCCTCGATGCGTTCGCGCGCCGAGGCCAGGCCTACGTGGTGGCCCGGCGCGGCGGTGGCGCCGCGCGGCGGCAGGTCGTTGCTGATCACCACCAGCACGGCGTCGCCGTCCACCTTCACCGCCACGTCCACGCGGGCGCCGTTGGCGGCGGGCTCGACGCCGTGGCGGATGGCGTTCTCGACCAGGGGCTGGATCGACAGCGCCGGCATCAGCACGTCCGGCAGCGGGTCGGGCAGGTCCCAGCCCAGCCGCAGGCGGTCACCGAACCGCAGCGATTCGATTTCCAGGTAACGCCGCGCCAGCGCCAGCTCATCGGCCAGGGGGATGTCCCGCGGCCCGGACAGGGCGGCCCGGAAGAGGTCGGCCAGGTCGAGCAGCAGGCGTTCGGCCTGCCCGGGCTGGTCGTGCACGAGGGCGGCGCCGGTGTTGAGGGTGTTGAACAGGAAGTGCGGCCGGATGCGCGCCTGCAGCGCCTCCAGCTCGGACTGCTTGGCCAGCACGGCCATGCGGCGTGCGCGCCAGAAGTTCTGGAAGGCCGCCAGCCCGAGCAGCCCGACGGTGAGGGCCATGGCGCTCAGCTGCAGCAGGTAGGCCGGCCAGTCCTGGTTTCGGGCGGGGTCCGGAGCCTTCAGCATCCACCAGGAGGCGGCACCGGCCAGCCAGGTGCTCAGCAGCAGCAGGGACAGGGCGATCCACGCCACCCGGGGCGGCGCCAGGCCAGCCAGCGGTCCGCGCATCACATACAGCCCCGCCAGGGTCAGCAGCGCCACCCACTGGATCATGATCGATGCCAGCCCGAAGTGGACCCAGCGGTCGGACTGGTTGCCGGGCGCCAGCGCCAGGAGGGCCGCCAGCCCTTCGCCCGCGAGCAGTACCGCGACGAGCGCCTGCGGCTGCCACAGGGCCTCGAGCGGGCTGGGGGGGGCGACGCTGGAAGCCATTCGGGCCCACGGGAAGGGAAGCTGGCGCCATCATGCCGCCCGGGTCGGGGATTGCAAAGCCGCCCGCTGGCCCTGCCCATCGGGCCGCCCATCGGTCCGGGCTGGCACCCGGGTCGGGGCAGGGCTAGGCTTTCATCCAAGATAGCCTGGGGTTGAAACCATGAGCCAAGAACGCCAACCACCTTTGCCCGGCGCGATGCCGCCGGCCCGGTTACGCGGCTACACGCTGCTCGAGCTGCTGGTGGTCATCATCATCATCGGGGTCGTTTCGGCGATCGCCTTCCCCAATTTCCAGGGGATGATCAACGGCAACCGGCTCACCGGCGGCGCCAACGAGCTGGTGACCAGCTTCCAGATCGCCCGCTCCGAGTCCATCCGCCGCAACGCCCGGGTGGTGATGTGCCCCAGCGCGAACGGCACCACCTGCGGCGGCACCAACTGGCGCCGCCATATTTCCTTCGTCGACGCCGACCGCAACGGCGCGGCCGACGACGCCCTGGTCCTGCGCGACACCGAGATCAACCCGGCCATCCAGGTGCTGGGCAGCCCGGCCGTCACCGCCGCCGACCGCATCGTATTCCGGTCCGACGGCCGTGCGCGCGACAACGTCACCAACGCCGCGGCGATCCTCGCCGGCAAATTGAGCGTCTGCATCGTGACCACCCGCCCGGCGGCGAACATCCGCGACGTGCAGATCGGTTCCGGCAGCCGGCTCTCGGTGCAGGCGCGCAGCGGTGCCGGCGCCTGCAACGCACCCACCAATCTCTGACCAGGGGGACGACATGATTCGCAACCAACGCCGTTCCGCCAGCGCCCACCGCGGGTCCCAGCGGGGCCTGAGCCTCATCGAAGTGCTGATCGCCGCGCTCATCCTGGCCATCGGGCTGCTAGGCATCGCCGCCATGCAGGCCGTTACCTTGCGCAACAGCCAGAGCGCCTTCGACCGCACCCAGGCCGTGGTGCTCAGCTACTCGATGTTCGACGCCATGCGCGCCAACGCCACGGCGGCGCGCGCCAATGGCTACTCGCTCGCCAAGACCTGCACCGTGCCATCCGCCGGCGGCACCTTGGTCAGCCGCGACCAGAACCTTTGGGTGCAGTCGCTCAAGGACACCATGGGCGCCTCGGCATGCGGCACGATTTCGGCCTGCGTCTCCAACGTGTGCAGCATCACGGTGGAGTGGAACGACTCCCGCGCCAGCAGCGGCAACGCCGCGCAAACCCTCACCACGACGAGCCGGATATGACTACTCAGCGAAACACTCGCCGCGCCCCGGCCGCCGTTCGAGGCTTCAGCCTCATCGAGCTGATGATCGCCCTGGTCATCGGCCTGCTGGTGGTTGCGGCCGCCGGCGGAATCTTCATCGCCAACAAGCGCACCTATGCCGCCACCGAGACCCTGGGCCGGCTCCAGGAGAACGGGCGCGTGGCGTTCGAGCTGCTGGCGCGCGAGCTGCGCGAAGCCGGCGGCACGCCCTGCGGCAAGAACATCCCGGTCGCGAACACCATCATCCCGGCGACGTCCGCCACCGATTTCGGCGACGGGCTGAGGGGTTACAACGCGGGCGAAGCCTACGCGGGCCTCGACGGCACCGGCGTCGGCCAGCGCGTGCTGGCCACCGACGCGATCGAGATCAAGTCGGGCGGTTCTGCCGACGTCACCGTGACGAAGCACAACCCGTCCTCGGCGACCATCCACGTCAACACCGTCGACCATGGTTTCATGCCGGGTGACGTGCTGCTGATCTGCGACTACACGCAGGCCACCATCTTCCTGCAGACCGGCCCGAAGAACAACGTGCTGCACGTCAACCACAACACCGGCAACAATCCCGGCCCGCAGTTCAACGGCATGACCAATGACTGCAAGTCGCTGAGCTTCCCCAGCTGCACGGGCGACAAGGCCAAGGACGGCAAGCAGTACGACGACAACGCGATCATCGCCAAGTTCTCCTCCACCGTCTGGTACATCGGCAACAACGCGCGCGGCGGTCGCTCGCTCTATCGGCGCGCGCTGAACCAGCCGGCCGAAGAAATCACCGAGGGCATCAACGACATGCGCCTGTCGTACCTGCAGATCGGCGGCTCGAACTATGCCGCCACCGTCACCGGCGACGACTGGAAAACCGTGGCGGCGGTGCGCATCGAGATGGACATCCAGGCTGCAGCCGGGGCCCTGAACGCCACCGAGATCCGGGGCACCGACAACGTCGCCCTTGACCGCCCCCTCCTACACACCGTGACGCTCCGGAACCGCGTGCCATGACCCACTTCCCGAACTCCCGCTCGCCTCGCCGCCAGAAGGGCGTCGCCCTGCTGGTGGTCCTGATGCTGCTGCTGATCATGACCCTGCTCGGCCTTGCCAGCCTGCGCGGCTCGATCATGGAGGAGCGCATGAGCGCCAACCTCTTCGACCGCGGCCTGATGTTCCAGGCGGCCGAGGCGGCGCTGCGCCAGGGCGAGGACTTCGCCGGCACCACCAAGCCCAACCAGTACACGGCCGGCTGCACCGGAGGCCTGTGCACGGCCCCGACCACCACGGCCGACGTCACCTTCGTCAACCGCTGGCTGCTCGCGAACCCGCCTTACAAGGCTGCCGCGACGGTCACGTCTGGCTCGCTGTCGGTGACGCCCGGCTATTTCATCGAGTACATGGGTTCGGCCCCCAACTGGCCGGGCTGTGACCGCGAGAACCCGATCCAGGCAGGCTGCCTGGGTCCGCGTTACCGCGTCACGGCGCGCGCCACGGCCGCCGGCCGGTCGCAAGTGATCCTGCAGTCCAGCTTCACCTCGCCAGAATGATTTCCCTCGCCCCCAAGCGTCCCGAGCGGAGCACCGCCATGAGCAACATCCATTCCAACACCCGCAGCGCCAAGTCCCATCTGCTGGCCGTCGCTTTCAGCGCCGCCGCCACCCTGATGGCCTTGCCGGTCCAGGCGGCCCTGACGGTACCCAACGTGCCCCTGCAGTCCGGCGACGCGGTGGCACCCAACGTCTGGTTCATCCTGGACGACTCGGGGTCGATGGCGCCCGACGGCGGCTGGGTGATGACCAACCCCGCGCTTCCGGAGGTTTCGGGCTTCGGAATCACCATCAGCAACGCCACCTACACCAGCAACGTGGTCTTCTACGACCCGCGGAAGACCTACCTGACCTGGCAGAACTGGAACGGCGCCTTCTACCCGGATACGCCCTACAAGGAAGCGTTCGACGACCTGAGCCTCGCTGCCACGCCGATCGACCTGAGCCTGGGCAACCGGACGTTCCATGTTCCCAAGCCGGGCGCCACCGACCTGGCCGAGTCCGCCCAGTATTACCGCTGGCGCATCCTGACCGGCGGCGCCGCCGCCAGCCGCTGCGAGCGTGTCTACGACGCCGTCGCCGCAGACTGGTTTTGGGGCAATTGCATCCCCGTTACCGATTTCACCTGGACGTTGGCGGACGGCACCTCGATCACGCGCACCCTGGACGAAGAGAAGCAGAACTTCGCCAACTGGTACTCGTTCCACCGCACCCGCATGAAGGTCGCCAAGGCTGGTTCGAGTTACGCGTTCAGTGACCTGGGCGCGGACGTCCGCGTCGGCTTCACCACCATCCACAACCGCAACGAGTTCAAGATCCCGGTGGCGACCGACAACGGCCGCTTCCGCGACACGTCCACCACGACCAACCGTTCCACCTGGTTTGCGCGCCTGTTCAATGCCCAGGGCACGGGCAACACCCCTCTGATCCCGGCGCTGACCCGCGCCGGTGACATGTACGACGACACCGACGCCGCCAGTCCGTGGGGCCCGGAGACGGGCAGCGCCCAGCTGGCCTGCCGCCAGAACTTCGCCATCCTCACCACCGACGGCTTCTGGAACAACGGCAGCACCACGCTGGGCAACGTCGACAACGAGGCCGGCGCGGCGATCCCCAACCCGCAGGGTGGCAACTACACCTACGCGCCTGCCCCGCCGTTCAAGGACGACCACACCAACACACTGGCCGACGTGGCCATGCACTACTGGAAGACGGACCTGCGCACCCTGGACAACGTCGTCCCCACCACGTCGTCCAACCCGGCGTTCTGGCAGCACATGGTCACCTTCGGTATCTCGATCGGCCTGCGCGGCACGCTCGACCCGGTCACCGACATGCCCGGGCTCATCGCGGGGACCACCCAGTGGCCCGACCCGATCAACAACAGCGGCCTCGAGCGCATCGACGACCTGCTGCACGCTGCCGTGAACGGCCACGGCTCCTTCGTCGCCGCCAGCGATCCCGAGCAGTTCGCACTCGGCCTGCGCAACGCCCTCAACGCGATCGTCGAGCGCACGGCCTCCGGCTCCAACGTGGCGGCCAACACCGTGCGCCTGGACTCCGAGACCCGCATCTTCCAGGCCAGCTACATCGCCGGCAAGTGGACCGGTGAGCTGGCGTCCTATCCGATCAGCTCGGCGGGCGTTGCCGCTACGCCGGATTGGCTGGGCTCGCTCGGCATCCCGACCACGGGGCGCAAGGTGTTCACCATGTTCGGCACCGCGAAGTCGACCTTCCCGCATGCCTCGCAGACGACGGCGCTGGGCGCCAACGAAGCGGCCTACATCGCCGGCGCCACCAACAACGAGATCAGCAGCGGCGGCACGCTCCGCAACCGCACCCAGCTGCTCGGCGACATCATCAACTCGTCGCCGGCGTTCGTGAAGGAAACCAACACCATCTACGTCGGCGCCAACGACGGCATGATGCATGCCTTCTCCAGCGTCGGCGCCAACAAGGGCGATGAACTGTTCGCGTACGTTCCCAACGCCACGTCGACCACCAGCCTGGCCAAGCTCAAGACGCTGGCCGACCCCAACTATGCCCATCAGTACTTCGTGGACGGGCCGGTGGTGGTGTCGAGCTACGCCGACACGCCCTACAAGAATATCCTGGTGGGTACGCTGGGTCGCGGCGGCAAGGGCGTCTATTTCCTCGACGTCACCACGCCGACCGCGTTCTCGACGAGCAGCATCATCACCGAGTATCCCGGCGATGGTGACATGGGCTTCGTGCTGGGCCGTCCGCTGATCGCCAACGTGGCCATCGGCACCAGCCTGGCCAATGCCGTCAAGACCCCGGTTGCGATCGTCAGCAACGGCATCAACAGCACCAGCGGCGACCCGGTCCTGTTTGTGTTCAATCTTGAAACGGGCGCCCTGCTCAAGAAGATCGTCGCCGAGGCCGTGGCAGGCGATACCAATAATGGCCTGTCCACGCCGCGCGGCTGGGACGAGGACGCCGACCGCCTGCTCGACTACGTCTATGCCGGCGACCTGAATGGCAACATCTGGAAGTTCGACTTCAGCAGCGTGAAGGTTGCCGACTGGGGCGTTCATGCCCAGGGCAACCCGTTCTTCGTCGCCACCGACGCGTCCGGCAACCGTCAGCCGATCACCGGTGGCCTGTCGGTGTCGCTCAACCCGGTGGACTTCAAGCCCTGGGTGTTCTTCGGCACCGGCAAGTACCTCGAAGCCAGCGACCTCACTGCCGTTGCGCCGCAGAGCCTGTATGGCGTGAAGGACCTCGGCGTGAAGGTTGGTGCGCGCTCGACCAACCTCCAGATGCGCACGCTGCTGGCGACGACGGGGATCATCGACAACCTGACGGTGCGCGCCTTTGAAGCGAACGCCTCACTGGATACGAGCAAGAAGGGCTGGTATGTCGATCTTCCGGCGCCCACCACCACGCCCATCACCCCGGCCGAGCGCATGATCGGCGATCCGTTCCTGCTCGGCACCACGCTGGTCGCAGCCAGCATCGTGCCCAGTTCCAACCCCTGCGGTGGTGGCACCGGCTTCATCAACGCCATCGATGCCTTCACCGGCACCAGCGTCTCCTCGCCGTTCTTCGACGTGGACGGTGACGGTGAGTTCGATGACGACAAGGTGGGCGGCAATCCGGTGGGTTCGGTGAACCTGGGCATCGCCATGCCGACCTCGCCGACGGTCGTCGAGAACCTGCTGGTCGCGGGTGGCTCGCTGGGTACCACCGGTACGGTCGCGGTCAACAACCCGCTCTTCAAGGGCCGTATTTCCTGGCGCGAGATCATAAGGGACTAACCGATGAAAGCGATTTTGAAGCGTTACCAGGGCATCGGCGGCGCGCCGCGCCAAGGCGTCCGGCAACAGTCGGGCTTCACGCTGGTCGAGTTGATGGTGGTGGTGCTGGTGCTCAGCATCCTGGCGGGTATCGCCTATGCCAGCTACGACAACCTCACCATCGCGTCCCGCCGCAAGGCGGGGGCGGCTTGCCTGCTCGAGGCGTCGCAGTTCATGGAGCGGTGGTACACCACGAACTTGGCTTACACGGGTGCAGTGGTTCCCGCGCTGGCTTGCCAGGGCGACCTGACGGGAAGCTATGTCATCGCCTTGCCGACGCCAACGGCGACGACGTACTCGTTGACGGCCACGCCTGCCGGCCGCCAGGCGACCAAGGACACCAAATGCGGCACCCTGGGCATCAACCAGTCCGGCACCAGGACCAAGACAGGCACCGGCTCACTGTCCGAGTGCTGGTGAATCGCGCACAAAAAAACGGGCCGCATCGCTGCGGCCCGTTTTCTTTTTGTCTGGCGCCCGAAGTTGGACTCGAACCAACGACCCCCTGATTAACAGTCAAGTGCTCTAACCGGCTGAGCTATTCGGGCGGGGACGGGCATTTTAATGCACTTCCGGCCCCGGTCAAGCGCTGT
>JANOJQ010000085.1:0-4019 GCA_031418815.1 Lysobacteraceae bacterium | reverse complement strand
GCGATGTCCTGCGGTGTGGTGACGATGACCGCGCCCGACACCGGCACGCGCTGGGACAGCGTGAGCTGGATGTCGCCCGTGCCCGGCGGCAGGTCGATCACCAGGTAGTCCAGGTTGTCCCAGCGGGTGTCGTTGAGCAGTTGCTGCAGGGCCTGGGTCACCATCGGGCCGCGCCAGATCATGGGCGTGTCCTCGCCCACCAGCAGGCCGATGGACATCGCCTGCAGGCCATGGTTGCGCTTGGGTTCGATGGTCTTGCCGTCCGGGCTGTCGGGGCGGCCGGTCAGCCCGAGCATCTTGGGGATGCTGGGGCCGTAGATGTCGGCGTCCAGCACGCCCACCGTGGCGCCCTCGGCCTGCAGGGCCAGCGCCAGGTTCACGGCCGTGGTGGACTTGCCCACCCCGCCCTTGCCCGAGGCCACCGCGATGATATTGCGGACCTCGGGCAGCGGGGTCAGGTCCTTCTGGACCCGGTGGGCATGGACCCGGGACGAGACAGTGACCACCGCCTGGGTGACCCCGGGCAGGGCCTCGAGGGCCTGCCGGACCAGCGCTTCGAGGGTGGCGTGCCAGCCGGCGGCCGGGTAGCCCAGCTGGATTTCCACCGCCACTCGGGACCCGTCGACGCCGACCCCCCGGACCGCGCCGGAGGCGATGAGATCCTGGTCACAATGCGGGTCCCGCACCAGGCCCAGGGCGGTGCGGACGGCGCTTTCCGTAGTCATCTGCAAACTCCTGTAATGCCAAGAGTTTACACCGGGGCCAGGCTTTCACGAACGTGACCGCGGGCGGAAAGCGGACAGGCACTTGCAGGAGACTGCCCACATTGTGTTACGTTCCGGTTAAGGCACGGCTGGAATTGGCGCGTGCCCCAACAAAAAACCCTGCTTATCAACGACCCGCTACCGACTCAGGGGAGTCATTCAATGAATATTGCTTCCGTTCCCGCCTACCGTCGAAACCTGCTCGCGCGCTCCCTGGCTCTGGCCCTGGCCCTGCCGCTGGCCGCCACTGCCTTCGCGCAGGACGCCGCCACCACCGCCGAAGACGAAGACGAAGACGAAACCGCCGACCAGACCACGACGCTCGACACCGTCACCGTGGTGGGCTCCCGAATCAAGCGCTCCGAGATCGAAGGCCCGTCCCCGGTCGTGGTGATCAGCCGCGAAGACTTCGAGCGCGAAGGCTTCCAGACCGTGGGCGACGCCCTGCAGACCCTGACCCAGAACACCACCGCCAGCTTCACCGGCGACCTGGCCGTCAACGGCTTCACTCCGAACGCCCAGGTGGTCAACCTGCGCGGCCTCGGCCCAGGCTACACCCTGACCCTGATCAACGGTCGCCGTCCGGCGCAGTACCCGCAGCCGTACAACCGCGACAACAACGTGGTCAACATCCGCGCCATCCCGTCCTCGATCATCGAGCGCATTGAAATCCTCACCGGCGGCGCCTCGGCCATCTATGGTTCGGACGCCATCTCCGGCGTGGTGAACGTGGTGCTGCGCGAGAACTTCGACGGCAACACCGCGCGCCTCCAGGTCGGCACGACCGAAGAAGGCGGCGGTGACCGTTTCGTCGCCGAATTCACCGGTGGCCGCACCGGCGACCGCTGGAGCGCAGTCTGGGCCCTGCAGGCCAGCTACGACGAACCCGTGTTCGCCAGCCAGCGTGAGTTCCTCTCCGACACCCGCAACGGCCCGCTCGGCCGGGGCTTCACGAACCCGGGTCTGGCGTTGGCGACGCTGCGCTTCAACACCACGTCCGGCACGCCGAACACGTCCGTCTACTACCCGGGCCAGGCGGTCTGCGACCGCTTCGGCTACACCACGGTCACCACCGCGGCCCGCGGCCAGTACTGCGGCGGCTTCACCCAGCCCGGCGCGCGCTCGATCTCCAACAAGGACGAGTCCTACGCGGGCTACGGCCACGTCACGTTCGACCTGACCGACAACCTGCAGGTCTTCGGCTCACTCAACGCCTACCAGAGCAAGTCCGCGTCCAGTTCGGGCACCGAGTTCTGGTCCACCTCGAATGACCAGTTCAACCTGACCCAGGCCGGCAACCGCGTCAACGGTTACTTCGACCAGGGCTTCAACCAGTTCACCTTCCTGCAGCGCGTGTTCAACCCGTTCGAGCTGGGCGGCGCCGAGGCGGTGACCACCAATTTCGACGAACTGACCTACGACGTCTCGGGCGGCATCTCCGGCACCTTCGGTGAGCGTTTCGACTGGGAATTCAGCGCGGCTTACTCGAAGTACGACTACGAGGCCGACCGCCCGCGCCTGCTGGCGCAGGCCGTGCATGACTACTTCCTCGGCCCGCTGCTCGGCTACCGCGCCGCGCCGGCACCGAACGGCAGCGTTCTGTACCCGATCTACAACCTCAACGAAGCCCGCTGGAACGCGCCGATCACCCCCGAGTTCTACCGCTCGATTTCGACGCGCGCCATCAACGAAGGCAACGCCACCTCCAAGAGCGCCAACTTCATCGTCAGCGGTGACCTGTTCGAACTGCCGGCCGGTCCGGTGGGCTTCGCCGGTGTGTTCGAGTGGGGCCAGCAGGGCGTCGATCTGAACAGCGATCCGCGCACCCTGCCGACCCGTCCGATCGACAGCCAGACGATCTACAACCTGACCAGTTCGGGTCGTACCGTTGGTGAACGCGACCGTTACGCGATGGGTGCGGAGTTCCGCGTGCCGCTGCTCGACAGCCTGAACATGAACATCGCCGCCCGCTACGACAAGTACGACGACATCACCGAAGTGGACGATGCCATCACCACGATGGCCGGCCTGGAATGGCGTCCGTTTGACAGCCTGCTGCTGCGCGCCAGCTATGCCACCAGCTTCCGCGCTCCGGACATGCAGCTTGTTTACGCCCAGGGTGCCGGCTCGTTCGCCGGCATCCTCGACCAGTACGCCTGCCGCGCCGGCGTTGGCGTGGCCACGGGCCTCGGCCCGCGCACCATCACGCAGTGCAACGTGATTGGCGACCCGACGCTCTACACCTCGCAGACCGCCATCGCCGGCAACCCGCTGCTGAAGGAAGAAGAAGGCGTGACCACGGGCGCGGGCTTCGTGTGGGACGTCACCGAGGGCATGTCGCTGTCGGTCGACTACTACCGCATCAAGCTTGAGGACCAGGCGATCCAGCTGAACTCGGCCTTCCTGCTGCAGAACGAAGCCAACTGCCGCCTCGGCCTGCGCGCCGACGGCACGGCGTTCCCGAATGCCCCCGACTCGGCGTTCTGCCAGAACGTCTACCAGTTGGTGGAGCGCCAGGGCGGTACCACGAGCGGTACGGTCGTGCGCCTGAACCAGGCCTTCATCAACGCCTCCATTGTCGACACCAGCGGCATCGACGCCACGTTCAAGTACGAGCTGGACACCGATCGTTGGGGCACTTTCAGCACCGAGCTGGGCTGGTCCATTGTGCTGACCGACAAGAGCAAGCTGTTCGACACCGACCCGCGGTTGATCGAGTCGCGCGACGATGCCGACCTGGACGCCCGCAGCCGCGCGCGTGGCTCGCTCACCTGGTCCAAGGGTGACTGGTCCACCACCGTGTTCGGTACCCGCATCGGCACCAACGGCAGCAACGCCGGCGTTGCCGGCACGAACCTCGCGGGCGGCACCTACCCGCGTCGCCTCGAGCCGTGGATGCAGTACAACCTGCAGGTCGGCAAGACCTTCGGCGAGAACACCCGCGCCACCTTCACCATCATCAACGTCCTGAACGACCAGTACCGTGAAGACAACTCCTTCACCGGCTACCCGTTCTTCCAGGCGTTCATCGGTGCGGATCCGCTGGGCCGTCGCTTCAACCTGAGCGTGCAGCACAACTTCTGATTCCGGCAACGGAACGCGAAGAAAAGGAGCCCGGCGAAAGCCGGGCTTTTTTTTGGGTTTTCTCCAGAGTCTGGGAGGGTCTGGGGTTTTTTTTCGCGCACCGATCTGGCGCCGGCCCCACCGCGAAGGCGAGGGTCGCTTCCTGTTCGTGTGAAGCTTTTTAACTCACAG
>JANOJQ010000084.1:0-2774 GCA_031418815.1 Lysobacteraceae bacterium | reverse complement strand
TCTGGATGGCGTGGCCGATGTCGCCCAGGGTGGCACCCGGCCTGACCACGCGGATGCCGCGGAACATGGCCTCTCGCGTCACTTCCACCAGGCGCCTGGCCTTGATGCCGGGCTCGCCGACGTAGTACATGCGGCTGGTGTCGCCGTGCCAGCCGTCCTTGATGACGGTGACGTCGATGTTGACGATGTCGCCTTCCTTCAGGACCTTGGCGTCGGACGGGATGCCGTGGCAGATGACGTTGTTCACCGAGGCGCAGATCGTGGCCGGGAAGCCCTTGTAGCCCACGTTGGCCGGGATTGCCTTCTGGACCTCGACGATGTGGTCGTGGCACACCCGGTCCAGCTCGGCGGTGGTCACGCCGGGCTTCACATGGGGGGCGACGACCTGCAGCACCTCCGCGGCCAGGCGGCCGGCGACGCGCATGCACTCGATTTCCTGGGGCGACTTGATGGTGATCATGGCGAGGATTATCCCTCAGTTGCGGCTCGTTGGGCCAGCGGGCTATAATCCCGCGGCTTGGTTCGGGCTTTCCCTTCACATCGGGGTTCCCGGGCCAGGCCGCCCACGCCGGGCGTCACCGGCGAATACACACACCTGGCTTTACCCCGCCCCGGGGTGCCCGCGGTCCATTGGACCAACGGGTTCGAGGCGGCGGCCAGGTGGAGGCCCAACCCCGGAGCTCAGAAGCCGCCAGCGTGCGGCCGGCTCCCTATTCAAGGAATACCTCGATGACCCAGGTCACCATGCGCCAGATGCTGGAAGCCGGCGTTCACTTCGGCCACCAGACCCGCTACTGGAACCCCAAGATGGGCCCGTACATCTTCGGCGCCCGCGGCAAGATCCACATCATCAACCTCGAGAAGACGCTTCCGCTCTTCACCGACGCGATGAACTTCATCTCGGCCATCGCGCAGAAGCGCGGCACCATCCTGTTCGTCGGCACCAAGCGCTCGGCGCGCGACGCGATCAAGGAAGAGGCCACCCGCTGCAACCAGCCGTACATGAGCATGCGCTGGCTGGGCGGCACCCTGACCAACTTCGCCACCGTGAAGAAGTCGGTCGCCCGCCTGAAGGAACTTGAGGCCGCCGAAACCGACGGCACGTTCGAGAAGCTGGTCAAGCACGAAGTGCTGGGCCTGCGCCGCGAGCGCGACAAGCTGTCCGCATCGCTGGGCGGCATCAAGGAAATGAACCGCCTGCCGGACGCGCTGTTCGTGATCGACATCGGCCACGAGAACATCGCCGTGCAGGAAGCCAAGAAGCTCGGCATCCCGGTCATCGCCGTGGTTGACACCAACTACAACCCCACCCTGGTGGACTACGCCATCCCGGGCAACGACGACGCCATCCGCGCCGTGCAGCTGTACGTGCACGCCGCCGCCGACGCGGTGCTGGAAGGCAAGGCCGCTTCGCCGCAGGCGCACGTGGCCGCCGACGACTTCGTCGAGCTCGACGCCGAAGGCAACCCGGTCGCCAAGGCCGACACCAAGCCGGCCCCGCGCCGCGCCCCGCCGCGCGACGACAAGCGCCCGGCCCGCCGTGGCCCGGGTGGCCCGGGTGGCGACAAGCGCGACACCCGCTGAGTGCGTTTGATCGGGCAACGCCCGATCCGCGCGAAGCGTAACGGAGCCCCCTTAACTTAAGGGGGCGGCCGATAACGGCTTCATCGTTATCGGCGGGGTTGTGGAAGTCTGATCTTTTCCATGTTTTGCGGCACGCCGCAAGACAACCCTCCCGCCTACACACCACAGAATCCTGAGGATCAAAACATGGAAATCACTGCTTCCCTCGTCAAGGACCTGCGCGAACGTACCGGCGCCGGCATGATGGAGTGCAAGAAGGCGCTGGTCGAGAACGCGGGCAACATCGACAACGCCGCCGAGTGGCTGCGCAAGTCGGGCCTGGCCAAGGCCGACAAGAAGTCCGACCGCGTCGCTGCCGAAGGCCGCATCGTGGCCGCCAGCGAAGGCGGCAAGGCCGTGCTGGTCGAGATCAACTCCGAAACCGACTTCGTGGCCAAGGATGACAACTTCCTGGCCTTCACCAGCGCCGTCGCCCAGGCCGCCCTGGCTTCCGGCGCCGCCGACGCCCAAGCCCTGAAGTCGGCCAAGCTCGCCTCGGGCGAGACGGTCGAAGAAGCCCGCGCCGCCGTCATCGCCAAGGTCGGCGAGAAAGTGGACGTGCGCCGCCTGGCCCGGGTCGACACCGCCAACAACGTCGCGGCCTACATCCACGGCGGCCGCATCGGCGTGCTGGTGGAGCTCAAGGGCGGCGACGTCGAGCTGGCCCGCGGCATCGCCATGCACGTGGCGGCGATGAACCCGCCGTACAACAAGGCGGCCGACGTGCCGGCCGACTTCCTGGCCAAGGAAAAGGAAATCGAGCTGGCCAAGATGTCCGAGAAGGACAAGGCCAAGCCGGCCGAGATCCTCGAAAAGATCATCGGCGGCAAGGTCGCCAAGATCGTCAACGAAGTGACGCTCTACGGCCAGCCGTACGTGCTCAACACCGACCTGTCGGTGGAAGCCACGCTCAAGGCGGCCGGCGCCGAAGTGGTCGGCTACCAGCGCCTGGCCGTCGGCGAGGGCATCGAGAAAGTGGTCGAGGACTACGCGGCCGAAGTCGCCAAGGCCATGGCGGTCTGAGCCAGCGCCAAGTGCGAAAGACGAAGGCCGCGGGGCAACCCGCGGCCTTTTTCATGGTTCTTCTCCCAAGTCCGGGATGGTCTGGGGGGTCGTCCGGGCCCTGCGATCTGGCGCCGGCCCCACCGCGA
>JANOJQ010000083.1:0-3403 GCA_031418815.1 Lysobacteraceae bacterium | reverse complement strand
AGCTGGGCATCAGCACCACGTCCTTGCCGATGTGGGCGCCGGCGCGGATGATCGCGCCCGGCACCACGCGGGCGCCGACTTCGCGGAAGTCGGCTTCGTCGAAGCCCTGGAAGCGCTGCGGCACCTTGTCCCAGAACGGCGCCGGGTAGCTTTCCACCAGCTGCATGTCGTTGACGCGGAAATAGAGCAGCACGGCCTTCTTCAGCCACTGGTTGACCTGCCAGCCGCCCTTCACCGGCTCGGCCACGCGCACCTTGCCCGACTCGAGCAGCGCGATCACGTCCTCGACCGCCGGCCGGGTGGACCCGTCTATCTCGGCGGCGCTGAGCGTGGCGCGGCGCTCGAAGGCGTCTTCGATGATCGCCTGCAGCTGCTCAGTGGCGGGCTTCTTTCGTGCCATGGTCCGTCTCTCCGTCGACGCAGGCCACGATGGCCTGGCTCAGCTTGTCCAACAGGGCCTGGTCCTCGATAGCGCGATTGCGCTCGTCGGTGAGCAGGAAAAAGTCCTCCACCTTCTCGCCGAAGGTGGCGATGCGGGCGTCGTGCACGCGCAGCCGGTGCTGGCGCAGCACCTGGGCCACGCCGGCCAGCAGGCCGGGCTGGTCGGTGCACACCAGGCTCATGCGGGTGCGGCTGCCGTCGGCCAGGTGGTCGAAGCCCACGCGCGCGGGCACCCGGAAATGCCGCAGCTGGCGTGGCGCCGCGCGGCGCACGGGCTTGACTAGCAGCGGGTCGCGCAGCGCGGCCTTGAGCGCGGACACCACGGCCTCGGGCTCGGGCGCCTGGCCCTGCGCCGAGACCAGCTGGAAGTTGTCGAGCGCGAAGCCGTCGTTCGAACTCAGCACACGGGCGTCGAGCACGTTCAGGCCCAGGCGGTCGAGCGTGGCCACCAGCGCGGCGAACAGGCCGTCGCGGTCGGGCGTGCGCACGAACACCTCCAGGCCGCCGTCCTGCACGTGCGGGCGCACCAGCACCAGGCTTTCGGCGCCGCCCGACCCGGCGATGCCGCGGGTCTGCCAGGCAATCTGCTCGGGGCGGTAGCGCAGGAAGCCCACGTCGGGATACGTGGCCCAGATGCGCTCCACGGCCGCCTGGTCCAGCCCTTCGCCCAGCAGTCGCTCCATCGCCACGGCGCGGGTTTCGGCCATGATCTCGTTGGCATGCACCGGGTTCTCGAGGCCGCGGCGCAGCGCGAAGCGCGTGGCCGAATACAGGTCGGCCAGCAGCCGGTCCTTCCAGGCGTTCCAGAGCTTGGGGCTGGTGCCGGCGATGTCGGCGCAGGTCAGCAGGTACAGGTAATCGAGGTGTTCGCGGTCGGCCACCCGGTTGGCGAAGCGCGCCACCACCCCGGGGTCGGAGATGTCCTGGCGCTGGGCGGTCACCGACATCAGCAGGTGCTGTTCCACCAGCCAGGCAAGGAGGTCGCCGTCGGCGGCGGGCATGGCGTGGACGCGGGCGAACTCGCGCGCGTCCACCGCGCCCAGCTCGGAGTGGTCGCCGCCGCGGCCCTTGGCGATGTCGTGGAAAAGCCCCGCAAGCAGCAGCAGATGGGGCTTGCGCAGGCGCGGCAGCACTTCGTGCGCAATCGCGAAGCGCTCGTCCACCCGCCGCGCGAAGCCGTCCATGTGCGCCAGCACCGTGAGCGTGTGCTGGTCCACCGTATAGACGTGGAAAAGGTCGTACTGCATGCGCCCCGACACCTTGCCGAACGCCGGCAGGTAGCGCGCCAGCACGCCCAGCCGCGCCATGCGCGTGAGCGTGGCCACGGCGCGGCGCGAATCGAGCAGCGCCATGAAGCGCGCGCGCACCTCCGGCGGCTGTTGGGTGCACGGTGCGATCGCCGTGAGCGACTCGCCCAGCGCGCGCGCGGTTTCCGAATGCAGGCCGCGCACTTCGGGCAGGGCATCCCACGCCTCGAACAGCGCCAGCACCGGCGCCAGGCCCTCGCGCAGGCGCGCGGGCTCGGTCATGGCCAGGTAGCCGTGGCGCAGCTCATAGCCCTCGCCCGCGGGCAGCGCGGGCTCTTCGCCCGACAGCTGTTCCTCGAAGCGCTGCAGCAGGCGGTCGTTGATGCGCATCACCGTGGCGGCGCTACGGAAGAAGCCCTGCATCATCTGCTCCACCGCGAGGTTGTCGCGGTGCTCGTCGGTGAGGCCCAGCATGGCCGCCAGTGTCTTCTGGTGGTCGAAGCCCAGGCGCTCCTCGCGCCGGGTGGCCAGCAGGTGCAGGCCGAAGCGCAGGCGCGCCAACTGCCGCCACTCGCGCTCCAGGCTGGCGCATTCGTCCTCGCCCAGCAGGCCCAGCGGCACCAGTGCGCGCAGGCCGGGCACGCCGTACAGCCGCATGCCCATCCAGGTGACGGTCTGCAGGTCGCGCAGCCCGCCCGGGCCTTCCTTGATGTTGGGTTCGAGGTTGTGGGCGGTGTCGTGGAAGCGGGCGTGGCGCTGGCGCTGTTCGTCGCGCTTGGCTTCGAAGTAGGCCGCCGGCGGCCAGATGCCCGGGGGCGCCAGCGCAGTGGCCAGCCGCCCGGCGGCGCCCGGATCGCCGGCCAGCCTGCGGCACTCCATCAGCGAGGTGAGCACGGTGATGTCGGCGGCGGCGGCGTCCACGCACTGCGCGATCGAGCGCACGGCCTGGCCGGTGGCGAGGCCGGCGTCCCACAGCAGCGAGAAGAAGTGGCCGATGCCGGCCTCGTGCGCCTGCTGGTCGGCGGGCTCGGCCAGCACCAGCAGGTCGATGTCGGAGTGCGGGTAGAGCTCGGCGCGGCCGTAGCCGCCGGTGGCGATCAGCTGCAGCGGCGCATCGGCCGGCAGGCAGCGCGCCCAGGCCGAGCAGACCACGGCATCGCTGGCTTCGCAGCACAGCGCCACCAGCCGGTCGATGGCCTCGCCGGCCTCGAAGCGGCGGCGCAGTTCGGCGCGGCGATCGGCCAGCCCGGCCTTGGCGGCTTCGCGCCATGCGGCATCATCGGGGGCCGCGGCCAGGGCCGCCGCCAGGGGCAGCGGGGTCCCGGCAGAGGTGGGCACGGCGTTCACCGGCCGGCCCCGGTCACAGGTCGTTGTCGTCGCCGGGCAGGCGGGTGAGGATCTCGACGCCATCGTCGGTGACCGCCACGGTGTGCTCCCACTGCGCCGACAGCGATTTGTCGCGGGTCACCACGGTCCAGCCGTCGTTGAGCAGCTTGGTGTGGCGGCCGCCCTCGTTGATCATCGGCTCGATGGTGAACACCATGCCCTTCTGCAGCACCACGCCCGACATCGGCTGGCCGTAGTGCAGCACCTGGGGGTCTTCGTGGTAGATGCGGCCGATGCCGTGGCCGCAGTACTCGCGCACCACGCTGAAGCGCTCGCCCTCGGCGTACTTCTGGATGGCGTGGCCGATGTCGCCCAGGGTGGCACCCAGC
>JANOJQ010000082.1:0-24308 GCA_031418815.1 Lysobacteraceae bacterium | reverse complement strand
CACGGCGTGAAGTAACCCAAAAAGGGGTCAGAGAATATATTTGTTTCAAGCATTCGCTTGAAACAAATATATTCTCTGACCCCTTTTTCTTTTCTTTTTCAGGAGGTTTTTTGTTCGGCGTCGGCGAGTTGCTGGAGGAGGCGGGAGAGGGCGGCCTGGTCTTCGGGGCTGAGGCAGGCCAGGAGGCGGCGCTCGTAGGCGATCGCGGCCGGGGCTACTTCGGCGTAGACGCGCAGGCCTTCCCCGGACAGTTCCAGCACTGAGCGGCGACGGTCGTCGCCGTGGGTGTCGCGGGTCAGGCGACCGGCGGCCAGCAGGCTGGCCACGGCGCGGCTCACGGCCACCTTGTCCATCGCGGTGCGCTCGGCCAGCTGGCCGGCCGACAGGCCCGGGTAGCGGCCCAGCACGGCCAGCACGCGCCATTCGGTGATGCCCAGCTCGAAGCGGTCGGCGTAAAGCCGGGCGATGTCCTGACTGATGCGGTTGGACAGCACCGACAGCCGGTACGGAAGGAAATGTTCCAGGTCCAGGATGTCCCGCTGGGGCATGTGGCACCGCGCCTTGCAAATGGTTTCAGATGAAACTATAACGTCGGGACCCTCGGCGCAAGCCGAAACCCCCATCCCGGAGGACGCCATGAGCGCTCAGCCCCAGACCCACGCGCCGAACCTCGGCATGCAGCCCACCACGTTCGCCAACCCGATGGGCATCAACGGCTTCGAGTTCGTCGAGTTCGCCGCGCCGGCCGGCCAGGGCCCGATGCTGCATGCGTTCTTCCGGCAGATGGGCTTCAGCGCCGCGCTCAGGCACAAGACCCGCGAAATCACGGTCTACCGCCAGGGCGGGGTCAACTTCCTGGTGAACGAGGAACCCGACGGCTTCGCGGCCGACTTCGCCCTGGCCCACGGCCCGTGCGCCAGCGGCTTCGCGATCCGCTTCGAAAAGCCGGTGGCCGAGGTGTTCGACACCGTCATCGGCAACGGCGGCGAAGCCATCGCCCACAAGGCCGACAGCCGCGCCGTGGCGGCGCCGGTGGTGAAGGGCATCGGCGACTGCATGCTGTACCTGGTGCCGTCGGGCCAGGACCTGTACGCCGACGACTACGCGCCGATCCCGGGTGCCGACGCCAACCCGGTCGGCTTCGGCCTGACCTTCATCGACCACCTCACGCACAACCTGTACTTCGGCAACATGCAGAAGTGGTCGGATTACTACGAGCGGCTGTTCAACTTCCGCGAGATCCGCTACTTCGACATCAAGGGCGCCAAGACCGGCCTGGTGAGCAAGGCCATGACCGCGCCCGACGGCGTGGTGCGCATCCCGCTGAACGAATCGAGCGACCCGAAGTCGCAGATCAACGAATACCTCGACGCCTACCACGGCGAGGGCATCCAGCACATCGCCTGCTTCACCGACGACATCTACGCCACCGTGGAGGCGATGCGCGAGCAGGGCGTGACGTTCCTGGACACGCCCGACACCTACTTCGACGTGATCGACCTGCGCGTGCCCAACCACGGCGAAGACGTGGCCCGCCTTCGCGCCAGCAAGATCCTGATCGACGCCGACCTGGAGACCAAGCAGCGCAAGCTGCTGCAGATCTTCACCACCAACGCCATCGGCCCGATCTTCTTCGAGATCATCCAGCGCAAGGGCAACGAGGGCTTCGGCGAGGGCAACTTCCAGGCCCTGTTCGAGTCCATCGAACGCGACCAGATGCGGCGCGGCGTTCTGTAAGTCATGTTGGCCACGGATTTGCGCGGATGAACACGGATAGAGCGAAGGCGGAATGTGCCAACGCAATCCAATGCATCTGTTTCTCTATCCGTGTTCATCCGCGTGAATCCGTGGCAAATAATTTTTGACGGGATCGACGACATGGCGTTGAACTACCAGTCTGGTTTTGGCAACGAGTTCGCGACCGAGGCGCTGCCCGGCGCATTGCCCGTAGGCCGCAATTCGCCACAGCGCGCGCCTTACGGTCTGTACGCCGAGCAGATTTCCGGCACGGCGTTCACCGCGCCGCGGGCGGTGAACCGGCGCAGCTGGCTCTATCGCATCCGCCCGGCGGCGCTGCACGGCAAGTTCGAGGCGCTGGCGCACGGCGGCTTCCACAATGATTTCGGCCACGGCCCGGTCACGCCCGAACAGCTGCGCTGGAGCCCGCTGCCGATGCCGGCGGTGCCCACCGATTTCCTCGACGGCCTGTTCACCATGGCCGGCAACGGCGGCCCCGAGGCGGGCAGCGGCGTGGGCATCCACCTGTACGCCGCCAACCGGGACATGGACGGCCGCTATTTCTACGACGCCGACGGCGAGCTGCTGATCGTGCCGCAGCAGGGCCGCCTGCGCATTGCCACCGAACTGGGCGTGCTGGACATCGAGCCGCAGGAAATCGCGGTGATCCCGCGCGGCATCCGCTTCAGCGTGTCGCTTCCCGATGGCGAAGCGCGCGGCTATGTCTGCGAGAACTTCGGCGCCATGCTGCAGCTGCCCGACCTGGGCCCGATCGGCAGCAATGGCCTGGCCAACCCGCGCGATTTCCTGGCGCCGGTGGCGGCCTACGAAGACCGGACCGGCGATTTCGAACTGGTGGCCAAGTTCCAGGGCAGCCTGTGGCGCGCGGACCTGGGCCACTGTCCGCTGGACGTGGTGGCCTGGCACGGCAGCTACACGCCCAGCAAATACGACCTGCGCCGCTTCAACACCATCGGCTCGATCAGCTACGACCATCCCGACCCGAGCATTTTCCTGGTGCTGCATTCGCCCAGCGACAGCGCCGGCGTGAGCAACCTGGACTTCGTCATCTTCCCGCCGCGCTGGCTGGTGGCGCAGGACACGTTCCGGCCGCCGTGGTTCCACCGCAACATCGCCAGCGAGTTCATGGGCCTGGTGCACGGTGCCTATGACGCCAAGGCCGAGGGCTTCGTGCCGGGCGGCGCCTCGCTGCACAATTCGATGAGCGGCCACGGCCCGGACGCAGCCACGTTCGACAAGGCCTCCAGGGCCGACCTGTCGAAGGCCGACGTCATCACCGGCACCATGGCCTTCATGTTCGAGACGCGCGCCGTGCTGCGCCCGACCCGCCAGGCGCTGGACGCCGGCCATCGCCAGGCCGACTATCAGCAGTGCTGGCAGGGACTGGCCCGCCACTTCACCCCGGAGAAGCGCTGATGCGTCGCACCCTCGTGGTCCGTCCCCTGCTGGCTGCCCTGGTGCTCGCCCTGGCCGCCTGCTCGCAGGCCCCCGCGCCCGGCACCAACGCCGACACCTCCGACGCCGCGCTGGCGCCACCGGCGATCGACGCGACCCCGGCCGCGGACCCGGCCGGTGCGGTGGCCATCCTGCCCACCGGTGCGCCGCTGGGCGAATACGACCCGGAGGTGGTGCGCTACGGCGGCTTCGGCCCGGCCGACTTCGGCAAGGACGAAGAGGCCGTGCGCATCGCCTGGGGCAGGCCGCTCGCGCCCGCGGGCCTGGCCGGCAGCAAGCAGTGCTACTACATCGAAATGGACCCCAGGCCGGCCGTCGGCGGCATCGCCTTCATGTTCGAGGGCGGCGGATTCGTGCGCTACGACGTGTTCGGCACCGCGCCGGTGGCACCGGGCGGCTTCACCGTCGGCGCGCTGGCATCGGACGTGCTGGCCGCGTTCGGCAGCCGCGTCGAGCAGCAGCCGCACAAGTACCTCGAAGGCGGGCGCTACCTGATCGTGACGCCCGAATACGGCGAGCCGGGCCGGCTGGTGTTCGAAGTGAACGCGCAAGGCGTCGTCACCCAGTGGCGCATGGGCCTGCCGCCGCAGGTGCACTACGTCGAGGGCTGCGCCTGAGGCGCGGCACGCACCCACTGACAGCCCGGCCGGCCATCGCCGTGCGGGCGCACCACCAAGGAAAACCATGAAGCTCGGTTCACTCAAGGAAGGCGGCCGCGACGGCACGCTGATCGTCGTCTCGAAGGACCTCACCCGCGCCGTGCGCGTGCCCGGCATCGCGCCGACCCTGCAGCGCGCGCTCGAGGACTGGTCCAACACGGCGCCGCGCCTGAACGGGGTGTACGAGGCCCTGGAGCTCAGCCAGGTCGAAACGATCAACGGCGAGCCGGTGTTCGCGGTGGACTTCACCGCCTTCGCCTCGCCGCTGCCGCGCGCCTACGAGTTCGTCGACGGCAGCGCGTACCTGCCGCACGTGGCGCGGGTGCGCAAGGCGCGCGGCGCCGAGGTGCCCGAAAGCTTCTACACCGATCCGCTGATGTACCAGGGCGTGAGCGCCGGCTTCTACGGCCCGCGCGACCCGGTGCTGGTGGCCGACGAGGCCTATGGCATCGACCTGGAGGCCGAAGTGGTGGTGGTGACCGACGACGTGCCGCAGGGCGCCACGCCGGCGCAGGCCGCAGGCCACATCCAGCTGGTCGGCCTGATCAACGACGTCTCGCTGCGCAACTTGATCCCGGGCGAACTGGCCAAGGGCTTCGGCTTCCTGCAGTCCAAGCCGCGCTCGGCGCTGAGCCCGGTGTTCGTGACCCCGGACGAGCTGGGCGACGCCTGGCAGGGCAGCAAGGTGCACCTGCCGCTGCTGACCCACGTCAACGGCGAGTGGTTCGGCGCCCCCGAGGCGGGCGTGGACATGCAGTTCGACTTCGCCCAGCTGGTCGCCCATGCCGCCAGGACCCGGCCGCTGTCGGCCGGCACCATCGTCGGCTCGGGCACGGTGGCCAACGAGGACACGTCCCTGGGGGCGTCGTGCTTCGCCGAACTGCGCACGGTGGAAACCCTGCGCGACGGCAAGCCCAGCACGCCCTTCATGGCCTTCGGCGACACGGTGCGGATCGAGATGCTGGACGGCAGCGGCGCCAGCGTCTTTGGCGCCATCGAACAGCGCATCGCCCGCGCCTGACCCCGCCGCCCCGGCAGGAGGGCCTTCAGGCCCGATGGTTTTCGGCGAAGCGGCCTCGCGCCTGAAGGCCCTCCCACAGCGGCGGCGGCGGGGACTCCCACAGCGGCGGGGCGCGGCGTATGCTGGGCCGAGAAGACCCGGCGGGACAGCCGGGCCGCAGCGTCGCGAAGGGAAGGGAGCAGGGGCATGGGTGCGCCGTCTATCCGGCTTTATTCGTACTGGCGCTCGAGTGCCGCCTATCGGGTGCGCATCGCACTCAACCTCAAGGGCATGGCCTACGAGACCATGCCCGTGCACCTGCTGCGCGACGGCGGCGAGCAGCATGCGCCGCCCTTCAGCGACCTCAACCCGCAGGAACTGGTGCCGGTGCTGATGCACGGCAGCCGCATCCTGCGCCAGTCGATGGCGATCATGGAATACCTGGACGAAACCTGGCCCAGCCCGCCGCTGATGCCGGCCACCGCGCGCGACCGCCAGCGGGTGCGCGCGATCGCGCAGATGATCGCCTGCGACGTGCACCCGTTGAACAACCTGCGGGTGCTGCAGTTCCTCGAGAAGACCTGGAGCGTGCCGCAGGCCGAACGCGACCTCTGGACCCGGCACTGGATCAAGACCGGGCTGGACGCGCTGGAAGACACCCTGTGCGACAACCCGTCCACCGGCGCGTACTGCGACGGCGAACAGGCCACCATGGCCGACTGCTGCCTGGTGCCGCAGGTCTACAACGCCGAGCGTTTCGGCGTGGACATGGCGCCGTACCAAACGATCCGCCGGATCGTGCAGACCTGCCTGGCGACGGACGCCTTCCAGGCCGCCCGGCCGGAGAACCAGCCGGACGCCCCTTCCGGGAACTGAGCCCTCAGTAGCCCGTGCTGGCGGTCTCGCTGCCGGGGCCGCCGCCGCCGTACATTTCGGCATACGGGTCGTGTTCGCCCGTGGCGCCTTCCGACAGGCGGATCTTCAGGGCCAGTCCGTCGCGCGAATCGGCCTTGCGCAGGGCTTCCTCGAGGTCGACCTTGCCTTCCTTGTAGAGCCGGAACAGCGACTGGTCGAAGGTCTGCATGCCTTCCTGCAGCGACTTGTCCATCGCGTCCTTGACCTCGTGCACCTCACCGCGCCGGATCAGGTCGCGGATCATCGGGGTGTTGATCAGGATCTCGGCGGCCGGCAGCCGCTTGCCGTCCTTGCCCACCACCAGGCGCTGGCTGATGACCGCCTTGAGGTTGAGCGAGAGGTTCATCAGGACGTTCTTGTGCGCCGTTTCCGGGAAGAAGTTCAGGATGCGGTCGAGGGTCTGGTCGGCGTTGTTGGAGTGCAGCGTCGCCAGGCACAGGTGGCCGGTCTCGGCGAAGGCGATGGCCGATTCCATGGTGACCGCGTCGAGGATCTCGCCGATCAGGATCACGTCCGGCGCCTCGCGCATGGCGTTCTTGAGCGCGTTGTGGAAGGCGTGGGTGTCCAGGCCGACCTCGCGCTGGTTGACGATCGATTTCTTGTGCTTGTGCAGGAACTCGATCGGGTCCTCGATGGTGAGGATGTGGCCGGTGTTGTGGGTGTTGCGGTGGTCGATCATGGCCGCCAGGGTGGTGGACTTGCCCGACCCGGTGGAGCCGACCACCAGCACCAGCCCGCGCTGCTCCATCACGATGTCCTTGAGCACGGCCGGCAGCTTGAGCTGGTCGAGGCTGGGGATTTCGGACTTGATGGCGCGGATGACCATGCCCACTTCGCCGCGCTGCTTGAACACGTTGACGCGGAAGCGGCCGGTGTCCTTCACGGCGATGGCCATGTTGTATTCCAGGTCGCGCTCGAAGGCCGGCACCTGGCCCTCGTCCATCAGCGAGTACGCGATTTTCTTGACCATGCCGGCCGGCAGGCCGGTGTTGCCGAGCGGGTAGAGCTTGCCTTCGACCTTGATGTAGACGGGAGCGCCGGTGGTCAGGAACATGTCCGACGCGTTCTTCTCCGTCATCAGCTTCAGGAAATAGCCGATGTCCATGTGAGTATCCTTGGGTTCCCGTTTGCCGTCCCTTTGGATGGGCCGGCACGGTCTACAATGACCCGCGTCCAACCGCCCACCTGCGAGCTCGCCTTATGACACTATCCTCGCCAAAAATCCATCTCGCCCTGGTGCTTCTGCTCGCCGCCTCACAGGCCGGGGCTGTCGCCACCACGCCCGCCGCCGAGCTGGCCGCCGCCGAACAGGCGGTCGCCGCCGCGCAGCGTGCGCAGCCGCGCGGCGACGCCGGGGTCACGCTTGCCCGGGCCCGCAGCCAGCTCGATGCCGCCCGCGCACTGCTGGCCAAGCGCAAACAGCGCGACGCCATGCTCCAGGCCCAGTCGGCGGCCGCCACCGCCGATCTGGCGCGCAGCCAGGCAAGGCTGGACGCCGCCCGCGCCGAGGTCGAAAGCAAGGGTGCGCGCAATGCCGACCTGCGCCGCCGACTGCTGGTGAACGGGAGGCAGGGCTGATGCGCTGGGCTCCCGTCGCGCTGCTGGTTGCCGCCCTGGGCCTGCTGATGGCCGCGCCCGCCCAGGCGCAGTCGGCCTCCGAACTGCACCAACAGGCCGTTGCCGGCCTGGATGCCGAACTGCGCGGCCTCGACGCCGATCCGTCGCTGGCCGACCTGGCCGGTCTCGAACGCCTCCAGGCCCGCCAGGCCATCGGGGCAGCCCTGGTGGCCAAGCGCCGCGACCGCGAACACAGCGTCGCCATCGCCCGGCTGCGGCTGCAGGCGGCCCGGGTCGGCGCCGAGGCCGAACTGCTCGACGAACAGTCGCAGCAGCTCGATCGCGAGCGCGACCAGATCATGGTCGAGGCCAGCCAGCGCGAGGCCGAGCAGGCCCGGCTGGAGTCCGAGCGCCTGCGCCTGCGCAGCCTGGCCCGGGAGGAAGCCACCGAGCGCGCCGAGGCTGCCCAGGTGGTCGCGCTGGAAGCCGCCGGGGCCGAGACGGCCCAGGCCCACAAGCTGGCCCAGGCGCGTGCCCGGGAAGCCGAGCTGGCGCGCAAGGAAGCCGAGCTTGCGGCCGCCGTCGCCGCCGACGAAATCCCCGACGCCTCGCCGCCGCCGGTGCGCAGCGTCGGCGGCAAGCGGGTGTACACGCTGGCCGGCAACGCCTTCGGCAGCGGCAGCGCCAACCTCACCGCGCCGGCGCAGGCCAGCCTGCGCGCGCTGTCCGCGCAGCTGCGCGGCGGCAGCGCCGGGGTGGCCATCGAAGGCCACACCGACAGCCAGGGCGCCGACGCGGCGAACCTGGCGCTGTCGCGCCAGCGCGCCGAGGCCGTGCGCCGCGTGCTGGAAGACGCCGGTCTGCCGGGCGCGCGCCTCACCGCCGCCGGGAAGGGCGAGACGGCGCCGGTCGCCGACAACACCAGCGCCGACGGCCGCGCACGCAACCGGCGGGTTGAGATCATCGTCAATTGACAATGGAATCAGCCGGATAGCCGCCTTTCTGAATTCTTCACATGCACTAAGTGCTTGAATCCAAAGGACGGCTGCCCAAGGCGCGAAGCCCCCGTTCAGCGGGGGCTTTTCTTTTCTGTTCAACGGCTTATCGAAAGGCTTGCGAGCCCAAAAACGGGGGAGTAGGTTCAAAGCCCCGGGGGCTTGACGCTGCCGGGACCACCGAGCCAGGCCGATGAAAGCAGACCACGCCGCCGCCGACCGCACCACCGCCGACCTTGGGCCGGGTGTGATCCGTGGGGGCGCCGCCCGCGTAAGCGACCTGACCTTTGTCTCAATCCGCCACGCCTCGTCCTTCACCGGCCGGGGCGTTCGCGTTTCTGGAGGAGGTCAATCCGATGTTTGAAGGGCAACCGCAAAGCGAACTCGAAGCGTTGATGAAGAGCGACCCGGAATTCCGCCAGCTCTACCACCGCCACCGCGAACTGGACAAACAGGTGCTGGACGCCGAACTGGGCGTGCTGCCCCTGGACGACACCGCGCTGGGGCGGATGAAAAAGGAAAAGCTCAACGCGAAGGATCGCCTGACCCGGATGTTCGACCGCCGCAAACACTGAGTTCTCGCTGCGGCGGTGGCGGCCCTCCTCGTCGGGCCGCCATCGCCGCACACTTCGCCGGCCCGCAAAGGGCCCAGCGCAGGCCGCTGGACAGGGCTGCTAGAATCAAGGCCCCGTGAAAACGCTGCCCCGGCCCTGCAATGACGGTTCATCAAAACGTCCTTGAACTCATCGGCGAGACGCCCATCGTCCGCGCCCAGCACCTTGATACCGGGCTGTGCGAGCTGTACCTCAAGCTCGAGTGCATGAACCCCGGTGGCTCGATCAAGGACCGCATCGGCCTGAAGATGATCGAAGCGGCCGAAGCGCGTGGCGACCTGCTGCCCGGCGCCACCCTGGTCGAAGGCACCGCTGGCAACACCGGCATCGGCCTGGCCCTGGTGGCCCAGCAGAAGGGCTACAAGCTGCTGCTGGTGGTCCCGGACAAGATGAGCCGGGAAAAGATCTTCAACCTGCGCGCGATGGGCGCCGAAGTGCTGCTCACGCGCTCGGACGTCGCCAAGGGCCACCCCGAGTACTACCAGGACATGGCGGCGCGCATCGCCGCGGAAACCCCGGGCGCGTATTTCGTCAACCAGTTCGGCAACCCCGACAACCCGGCCGCGCACGAGCACGGCACCGGCCCGGAGATCTGGCGGCAGATGGACCAGGACATGGACGCGATCGTGTTCGGCTGCGGCAGCTCGGGCACCGTGACCGGCCTGTCGCGCTTCTTCGCCCGGGCCGCGCCGCACGTCGAGCTGGTGCTGGCCGACCCGGTCGGCTCGATCCTCACCCAGTACATCAACGAAGGCGTGCTCAGCACCAAGTCCGGCAGCTGGCTGGTGGAAGGCATCGGCGAAGACTTCCTGCCCGACATCTCCGACTTCAGCCGCGTCACCAAGGCCTACGCCGTGTCCGACAAGGACAGCTTCCTGGCCGGGCGCGAGCTGCTGATGAAGGAAGGCGTGCTGGGCGGTTCGTCCTCGGGCACCCTGCTGACCGCCGCGCTGCGCTACTGCCGCGAACAGACCACGGCCAAGAAGGTGGTGGTGTTCGTCTGCGACACCGGCAACAAGTACCTCTCGAAGATGTACAACGACTACTGGATGCTCGACAACGGCTTCCTCGAGCGCCCGGTGCACGGCGACCTGCGCGACCTCATCCTGCGGCCCTACGCCCAGCGCGACACCGTGGTGGTGGCGCCCACCGACAGCCTGCAGGTGGCCTACCAGCGCATGAAGATGTACGACGTCTCGCAGCTGCCGGTGATGGTGGGCGACGACATCGTCGGCATCGTCGACGAAAGCGACGTGCTGATGCACGTGTTCGGCCAGGACGTACGCTTCCGCGAGCCGGTGTCCACCGCCATGGTGAGCAAGCTCGACAAGCTGGAGGTGACCTCGCCGATGGCGGCGCTGCTGCCGGTGTTCGACCGCGGCCACGTCGCGATCGTGGTGGATGGCCCGAAGTTCCTCGGCCTGATCACCCGCATCGACCTGCTCAACTACCTGCGCCGCCGCGCGCAGTAACCACATTCCAAGGAACAACCCATGAGCGACGGCAAGCACCTCGGCCTAGGCACGCGCGCCATCCACGCCGGCCAGTCCCCCGATCCCAGCACGGGCGCGGTGATGACGCCCATCTACGCCACCTCGACCTACGTGCAGTCCAGCCCGGGCGTGCACCAGGGCTTCGAGTATTCGCGCAGCCACAACCCCACGCGCTTCGCCTACGAGCGCTGCGTG
Source organism: Lysobacteraceae bacterium (assembly GCA_031418815.1). GTDB lineage: Bacteria > Pseudomonadota > Gammaproteobacteria > Xanthomonadales > Xanthomonadaceae > Arenimonas. Next base: position 13,667 of record JANOJQ010000082.1, on the reverse strand, counting down.
GCGGCGCTGGAGGGCGGCACCCAGGGCTATGCGTTCGCTTCGGGCCTGGCCGCCACGTCCACCGTGCTCGAGATGTTCGACAGCGGCAGCCACGTGGTCTGCATGGACGACGTGTACGGCGGCACCTACCGCCTGTTCGAGCGCGTGCGCCGGCGCAGCGCCGGCCTGGACTTCAGCTTCGTGGACCTCAACGACATGGCGGCCCTGGAGGCCGCGGTCACGCCGAAGACCAAGCTGATCTGGTGCGAAACCCCGACCAACCCGATGCTCAAGATCGTCGACATCGCGCGCCTGGCCGAGTTCGCCCGCAAGCGCGGCATCATTCTGGCGGTGGACAACACCTTCAGCTCGCCCATCCTGCAGCGGCCGCTGGAGCTGGGCGCGCACCTGGTGATGCATTCGGCCACCAAGTACCTCAACGGCCACTCCGACATGGTCGGCGGCATGGTGGTGGTGGGCGACGACGCCGCACTGGCCGAGCAGATGACCTTCCTGCAGAACGCCGTGGGCGGCATCCAGGGACCCTTTGACAGCTTCCTGGCGCTGCGCGGGCTCAAGACCCTGCACCTGCGCATGAAGGCGCACTGCGACAACGCCGGTGAACTCGCGGGCTGGCTGGAAAAGCACCCGGCCATCGACCAGGTGATCTACCCGGGCCTGGCCTCGCACCCGCAGCACGCGCTGGCCCAGCGCCAGATGCATGGCTTCGGCGGCATGATCTCGATCTACGTCAAGGGCGGCGCCGATGCCGCGCGCCGGTTCATGGAGCGCTGCCACCTGTTCGCGCTGGCCGAGTCGCTGGGCGGCGTGGAAAGCCTGGTCAACCACCCGGCCATCATGACCCACGCGTCGGTGCCGCCCGAGCGCCGCGCGGCGCTGGGCATCACCGACAACCTGGTGCGCCTGAGCGTGGGTGTGGAAGACGTGCAGGACCTGCGCGCGGAGCTCGATGCCGCCCTGGGCCACTGACCGGCGATGAATCCCCATTCGCAGCACGCCACGGGCCTGCCTTCGGCAGTGGCTTCGCTCTGGTCCAACCGGCGCCTGCTCAAGGACCTGACCTGGCGCGAGATCAGCGGGCGCTACCGTGGCTCCATGCTGGGCATCGGCTGGTCCATCCTGCAGCCGCTGATGATGCTGGCCGTGTACACCTTCGTGTTCTCGGTGGTGTTCGGGGCCAAATGGTCCGCGGCAGGCAGCACGGGCAACAAGTTTGATTTCGCGCTGTTCGTCTTCGTGGGCGTGCTGCTGCACGGCATCCTGGCCGAAGCCATCACGCGCGCGCCGGGCCTGGTGGTCGCCAACGCCAACTACGTCAAGAAGGTCATCTTCCCGATCGACATCCTGCCCGCGACCCTGGTGGGTGCGGCCGGCTTCCACGCCCTGATCGCCACCGCGATACTGCTGGCCAGCGTGCTGGCGCTCGGCGGCGGCTTGTACTGGACCGTGCTGTGGCTGCCGGTGCTGGTGTTGCCCCTGCTGCTGCTGTCGCTGGGCCTGGCCTGGCTGCTGGCGGCGCTGGGCGTGTTCCTGCGGGACATCGGCCAGGTCACGGGCGTGCTGGCCAGTATCCTGATGTTCCTGGCGCCGGTGTTCTACCCGGTCAGCGCCTTGCCCGACGGGCTCGAGTCGCTGATCTACCTCAATCCGCTGACCTACGTGATCGAGCAGTCGCGCGGCGTCATCTTCGCCGGCGTATCGCCGGAGCCGGCGGGCCTGGCGGTGTTCTACGGGGTGTCGCTGGCCGTCGCCCAATTCGGCTACCTGACGTTCCAGAAATCGCGCCGTGGATTCTCCGATGTCCTCTGACCCCTCACACCACGCCGGCGATACCGGCACCGCGGCGATCGCCGTGTCCGGCGTCACCAAGTGCTACCAGATCTACGCCAAGCCCCAGGATCGCCTGCGCCAGGCCATCTTCCCGCGCATGCGCGAGGCGCTGGGCTTCGCCCCGGCGCGCTACTACTCCGAGTTCTGGGCGCTGCGCGACGTCGGCTTCCGAATCGGCAAGGGTGAAACCGTAGCCATCATCGGCAAGAACGGTTCGGGCAAGTCCACCCTGCTGCAGATCCTGTGCGGCACGCTGACGCCCACCAGCGGCGAAGTGGCGGTGGACGGTCGGGTGGCGGCGCTGCTGGAACTGGGCAGCGGCTTCAACCCCGAATACACCGGGCGCGAGAACGTCTACCTCAACGGCTCGGTGCTGGGTCTCACGCGCAAGCAGCTGGACGAACGTTTCGACGCGATCGTCGAGTTCGCCGACATCGGCGAGTTCATCGACCAGCCGGTGAAGACCTATTCCAGCGGCATGTACGTGCGGCTGGCGTTCGCGGTGATCGCCAACGTGGATGCCGACGTGCTGATCGTGGACGAGGCGCTGTCGGTGGGCGACGTGTTCTTCGGCCAGAAGTGCATGCGCTTCCTGCGCGATTTCCAGACCCGGGGCACCCTGATCTTCGTCAGCCACGACTCCGCCGCGGTGGTGAACCTGTGCCAGCGTGCGATCTGGCTCGACCATGGCCGCGTGGTCATGGACGGCCCGGCCAGCGAAGTGTCGCAGGCCTACCACGCCAGGTCCTACGGCATGGACGTGCAGGCCGGCTCGGCGCCCGACGGCAGCTACGAGCCCGCAGCCGACCTCGCCAGCCTGCCCGAGCTCGACCTCGACCGCAGCGTGATGCGGGTGTTCCGTTTCAGCGCTGCCCCCGCCAGCTTCGGCGACGGCCGCGCGAAGATCAGCTCGGTCGCCCTGCTTGACGCCTTGGGCGCGCCGCTGTCGAGCATCTCGGGCGGCGAGCCGGTAACGCTCCGCATCGAGGCGCAGGCGCTGGCCGGGCTCGCCAGCCCCATCGTCGGCTTCTTCCTGAAGGACCGGCTCGGCCAGCATCTGTTCGGCACCAACACCTACCTGGGCGGGCAGGGCGCGTCCCGCCCGGCACGCCCAGGCCAGGCCGTGCGCGCGGAGTTCTCGTTCCGCATGCCGCACCTTCCCGCCGGCAAGTACACCCTGGACGTGGCCCTGGCCGATGGCACCCACGCCGAACACGTCCAGAACGACTGGGCCTTCGATGCGTTGGTGATCGAGTCGGTGTCCAGTTCGCTCTCGGTCGGCCTGGTCGGCATTCCCTACCGCGCGGTGTCGCTGGCGGTGCTGGATGGCAACGATGCGGCATAGCTCCTAGACTTCGCCCAGACCCGCTGCGCGCGGCCCCTGGCCGCAGCGCGCGCCCCCGCAGCCCCGCGGCTGCACGCCGTTTCCAGCGAGCCATAAATGCACAAGAGTTCGTACCAGCACATGCAGCGCCTGGTTGCCACCTACCTGCGGCCGGAGCAGGCGCTCCAGGTGGTCGACATCGGCTCCTACGACGTCAACGGCTCCTATCGCACCCTCTTCGGCCAGCCGCAGTGGCGCTACACGGGCGTGGACCTGGAGGCTGGCCCTGGCGTGGACGTGGTGCTGGCTTCGCCGTACCGGCTGCCGTTCGCCACCGGATCCGTCGACGTCGTCGTCTCGGGTCAGGCGTTCGAGCACGTCGAACACTTCTGGATGAGCTGGCTGGAGATGCAGCGCGTGCTGCGCGCGGGCGGGCTGATCTTCCTGATTGCGCCGTCGCGCGGCCCCGAGCACCGCTATCCGCAGGACTGCTGGCGCTTCTATCCCGACGGCTACCGGGCGCTGGCCAAGATGGGCGACTTCGAGCTGCTCGAGGTATCCACCGACTGGGAGCCGCATGAAGACATCGGCAGTGCGCCCTGGGGCGACACGGTGGGCGCATTCCGGTCGCGCGGCATGGGCCTGCGCCAGCGCCTGGGCCTGTGGCTGGCGCGGCTGGGCCTGAACATGCAGGAGCCGCGCGGATGAACCAAACGCGGCTCAACGCCAGCCTGACCCTGGTCCCCGAGGACGTGCTGCCCAGCGCCTGGGTGGGCCACCTGCCGTTCGCCTTCTGGCTCACCGAAGAGGCGCGGCCCGACATCCTGGTTGAACTGGGCACGCACAACGGCACCTCGTTCCTGGCCTTCTGCCAGGCCATCAAGGCGCACGGCACCCGCACCAAGGCCTTCGCGGTGGACACCTGGGAAGGCGACGAGCACGCGGGGCAGTATGGCGACGAAGTGCACGACCGCCTCGACCGCGTGGTCAAGGCCAAGTACGCCGGCTTCGCCCAGCTCATGCGCATGCTGTTCGACGAGGCGCTGCCGTATTTCTCGGATGGCAGCGTCGACCTGCTGCACATCGACGGCCTGCACACCTACGAAGCGGTGAAGCACGACTTCGAGACCTGGCTGCCGAAGATGTCGGCGCGCGGCGTCATCATCTTCCACGACACCATGGTCCGCGAGCGCGAGTTCGGCGTCTGGCAGCTGTGGGAAGAGCTGCGCGGGCGCTATCCGTCGTTCGAGTTCAAGCACACCCACGGCCTGGGCGTGCTGCTGGTGGGCGGGCAGCCGCCGGCGTCGCTGGCGGCGCTGTGCGCGCTTACCGGCTCGGCCGCCGAGGCGATTACCTCAAACCTGTTCGACGCCCTGGGGCAGCGCTTCTCGCTGCTCGACCGGATCAGCCAGCTTGAAGCCCGCACGGCGGACGCGGTGCAGCATGCCGCCAACTACCAGGGCATGTACGAAAGCTCCGACCGCGCCCTGCGCCACGCGATGGACGGCTTCGGCACGCTGCTCGAAGGCCGTGGCCGCGAGCTCGAGGCCGCGTCGGCGCAGATTGCCAGCTTGGTTTCCGAGCTCGATGCGCTCAAGGCCGCGTTCCGCGCCCAGTTGGCGATCGCCCGGCTCGAGCTGGGCCTGCCCGCGTCGGCCGCCGACGCCGGCGAGCCGCCGCAGGCGATGGCCGCGCTGATGCAGGAAGTAAAGGTCCGTTGCGCCGACCAGCTGGCCTACGGCGCCGCCGCCGACGCCGAACGGGCGCGGCTGGAGCACGCGCTGGCGGCAGCGGGCGCCGAGCACCAGTCGGCGCTCGATCGCCTGGACGAACTGCAGGCCCGCCACGGCGAGGAGCTGGGCCGGCTCGGTTCGGAGTTCGCCGTCGAGCGCAGTGCGCTGACGCACGACAAGGGGCAGGCGAGGGCCGATCTCGGCGCCGCAGTGCAGCGGCTGGACGCGCTGCAGGCCCGGCACGAGGCGGAGCTGGCCGCGGCCGCCGCCGCACTGGCCGCGTCCGCCACCGAGCTCGATTCGGCCCGCACCACCTCCCAAGCCGAGCTTGCTTCGGCCCGAACGGCCTCCCAAGCCGAGCTCGCTTCGGCGCTGGCCACGTCGGAACTTCAGCTCGCGTCGGCGCGTGCCGCCTACGACGCGGAGCTTTCGGCCACGCGCGCCCGGCTCGAGGCGGAGCGTTCGGCCGCTGTCGCCGCGCATGCGGCCGACCAGGCCGCGATGCGCGCGGAGCTGCGCCAGCGCGACGCCCAGCTGCAGGACCTGCGCTCGCGCCTGGCGCTGCGCGAGAACGAAGTGCACCGCCTGGTCGGCAGCCACAGCTGGCGCATCACGGCGCCGATGCGCTGGCTGCGCGCCCGCTGGGCCGCGCTGCGCCAGGGCACCCCGGCACCGAGCTACGCCGCCATGCTGGAAGTGCCGGTGGGCGGCAAGCGCATGGCCATCGCCGGCGGCGACGCGCCCGCGCTGTCGGACTTCCCGGCCACCACGGCCGGCTTCCTGCAGGACCTGTTCGCCGATGCGGCCGCGCGCCGCGCCCCCGGCTACCTCGGCCCCGCCGACACCGACCTCGCGCCGCCCGCAGCGGTGCGTGCCAAGGCCATCGCTTTTTACCTGCCGCAGTTCCACTGCTTCCCCGAGAACGAAGCCTGGTGGGGCCCCGGCTTCACCGAGTGGACCAACGTCACCAAGGCGGTGCCGCAGTTCGTCGGCCATGAGCAGCCGCAGCTGCCGGCCGACCTGGGCTTCTACGACCTGCGGGTGGCGGAGGTGCTGCACCGGCAGGTCGCGCTGGCGCAGCGCTATGGCATCCACGGCTTCTGCTTCCACTACTACTGGTTCGGCGGCAAGCGCCTGATGGAGCAGCCGCTGGAGCTCTTCCTGTCGCAGCCCGACCTTGATTTCCCGTTCTGCCTTTGCTGGGCGAACGAGAACTGGACGCGCCGCTGGGACGGGCGCGAAGAGGAAGTGCTCATTTCCCAGGAGCACGGCCCGGACAACGACCTGGCCTTCATCCGCGACCTCGAGCGCTACCTGCGCGATCCGCGCTACATCCGCATCGATGGCCGGCCGCTGCTGGTGGTGTACCGCGCCTCGCTGCTGCCCGACCCGGCGGCGACGGTGCAGCGCTGGCGCCGCCACTGCCGCGACGCCGGCATCGGCGAGATCTTCGTGGCCATGGCGCAGTTCGACGCCGAGGATCCGGCCGCATTCGGATTCGACGCGGCGGTGGAGTTCCCGCCGCACAAGCTGGCCAAGGGCTTCGACCGCATCAACGACACGCTCGACGTGGTGAACCCGGGTTACCAGGGCAGCGTGTTCCACTACCAGTCCATCGTCGACAGCGCCAAGGCCTGGCCGGACAAGGGCTTCCCGCTGTTGCGCACGGTCTTCCCGGGCTGGGACAACGAGGCGCGGCGGCCCGGCAATGGCTACACGTTCGCGTTCTCCACGCCCGATCGCTACCAGGCGTGGCTGGAGTTCGCGGTGTCGTATGCGCAGGCGCATCCGGTGGCCGGGGAGAAGATCGTGATGATCAACGCCTGGAATGAGTGGGCCGAGGGCGCCAAGCTCGAGCCGGACGCGCGCCATGGCCATGCCTACCTCGAGGCGACGCGACGGGCGCTGTCGGCCTCCGATCCCCGGGACGGCGGACCCGGCCGGTGAACGCGGGCTCGCCCCGCTGGCTCGAGCGGGTCCTGCGCGGGATGTACGTCCTGTTCCCGCTGGGCTGGCAATCGCGCCTGAGGCTAAAGCGGGCGGTGTTTTCCCGCATGGCGCCGCTGCTGCAGGGCACGGCAGCCTACCGGCGATGGCAGGTCGCGGAAAGGGAGGCGGCCGCGCTGGCGTCGATCGCGCAGTCGCAGGACGCCCTGGCCGGGCTGGACCAGGCTCCGCTGCAGCGTCGTTCGCGGCGGCTGCAGTCGCCCGCTGCCACGCCCGGCGCGCCGGCCTCGTTTTCCGGCCGCCAGGGCCACAAGCTGGTGCTGGTGGTGCATGACGCCCACCCCCACGGCGCCCAGTACCTCGGGCTGAACCTGCTGGGCGAACTGGTCGAGGAACTCGGCCTGGACGTTCGCGTGGTGCTGTTGGGCCCGGGGCCGCTGGCGCCGGCCTTCGCGCGCCTGGCCGTGGTCCACGCGCTGGACCCGGGCGACGCCGAGGCGCTGCGCCGCCTGGCGGCCGCGCTGCACGCCGAGGGCTTCCGGGCCGCGCTGGCCAATACCCTGGTGTCGGGCAGGATCGTCCGCGGCCTGGCCGAAGCCGGCCTGCGCGTGGTCACCCTGGTGCATGAAATGCCGGGCGTCATCCGGGCCCAGTCGCTGGAACAGGCCCTGGCGGACGCGCTGGCGCACTCCACGCGCATCGTGGTGCCTTCGCCGGCGGTCGCCGACGGCCTGCGCCAACTGGCGGATCCTGCGGCGGTGGACGCGCTGTGCGTGGAGCAGCCGCAGGGGCTGTTCGTGCGCAGCGAACACTTTGGCGGCCTCAAGCGCGACGAGGCCGCCCGGCGCCTGCGGGCGCGGCTCGGCCTGGCCACGGAGGCGAGGATCGTGCTCGCCGTCGGTTACGCCGACTCGCGCAAGGGCGTGGACCTCTTCGTCGCCGCCATCATCCACATGGCGCGCCGGGACGGCCGCGTGCACGGCGTCTGGGTGGGGCACCAGGACGCCGGGCAGAGGCTGGCCGCGCAGTCCATGCTCGACGCGGCCGGCTTGCCGGGCCAGGTGCACTTCGTGGGCCTGGCCTTCGACACGTCCGACTATTACGCCGGCGCCGACGCCTACGCGCTGACGTCGCGCGAGGACCCGTTCCCGTCGGTGCTGCTGGAGGCGCTTTCGGTCGGCACGCCCGCCGTGGCCTTCGCCGGCACCGGCGGCGGCGCGGCGCTGCTTGAGCGCATCGGTGCCGCCACCGTGCCGGCGTTCGACGTACCGGCGTTCGCCGATGCCATCGGCGCGCTGCTCACGGACGCCGACCTGCATGCCCGCCTGGCCCGCCGCGGCGTGGAGCTGGTTGAACGCGAGTTCTCGTTCCGGCGCTACGCCATCGACCTCCTGGCCCTGGCCGGGATCGAGATCCCGCGCGTGAGCGTGATCGTGCCGAACTTCAACTACGCGGTTTTCCTGCGCGCGCGGCTGGCGTCGATCGCCAGCCAGGACCTGCCGGTGTACGAGATCATCGTGCTCGACGACGCCTCGACCGACGGCAGCGCCGAGCTGCTGCAGTCGCTTCGCGCCGAGATGGCGCCGATCCCGCAGCTGCACCTGGCCACGACCAACGGCGGCTCGGTGTTCCGGCAGTGGGCGAAGGGCGTGGCCATGGCGCGGGGCGATTTCATCTGGATCGCCGAGGCCGACGACCTGGCGACGCCCGCGTTCCTGGCCACCCTGGTGCCTTTGATGCAGCGCGACCGGTCGATCGCGATGGCCTATTGCCAGTCGCGCCCGATCGACGCCGCCGGTGCCATCACCGCGCCGGACTACTCGGGTTGGACCGACGAGCTGTCCACCGAGCGCTGGAAGACGCCCTATGTCTGCGCCGGCGCCGACGAAGTCCGGGCCGCCCTCGGGGTAAAGAACACCATTCCCAACGCAAGCGCGGTGGTGTTTCGTCGCGACGTGCTGGCGGGCGTGCTGCATGACCACCTCGACGAGATCGCCGCCTTCCGAAGCGCCGGCGACTGGCTGACCTACCTGCGGGTGCTGCAGCATGGGCGGATCCTGTTCGACCCGCTGCCGGGCAACCTGCACCGCCGCCACCCCGGCAGCGTCGTGGCGACGCAGGACGCGGCCGCGCATCTGCGTGAAGTGCGTGATGTCCAGGTCATGGCGCGGCGGATGCATGGGCTGGACGAGTCGAACCGGGCCGCCGCCGATGGCTACGCGGCGGCCCTCGAACAAGCACTGAAATGAACGGCACTATCGATGAAGGGATTCCAGGGATGAGCAATCGCGTGCAAGGCGGGAATGGCATGTCGGCGCAGGTCGCCGTTTGCCTGTTGGTCCCGGCGAGCGCGCCGGAGCATGGCGCGCTGGCCACGGTGTCGCCGCGCGGTGCCAACTCAGCGGTGGCGGTGAACGACCGCATTGCGCCGATGCTGGCTGCCTGCGTCGGCCGCGACGGCGCGCTGGCGGGCGATTGGCGCGCGGCGTCCGGGGCGGTGCTGGCGCTGGATGAAGTCGCTGCCTTCGTGGCGGCCGAAGTGGCGCCGCGCGCGCTCAGCGTGCTGTGCGATGCGCGGTTCTCTTGGCTGTCGCCGGTCTGGATCGCGGCCTTGGACGAAGCCGGCGTGCAGCCGTTCCTGGTCGAAGCCTCCGACCAGGCCGACGTCCGGTCCGGCGGCGTGGACGAGGACATCGCCTACCGCGACCGCCTGCTGGGCGAGTACGACGCGCAGCTCGCGTCGCTGCGCGAGACCGTCCACGACCAGCGTGAAAAGCTGCTCAAGATCATCGAGTCCCGGTCGTGGAAGCTGACCCAGCCGCTGCGCCGGCTGGGGTCGCTGTGGCGCCATGAGCCGGCCGCCGACATCGCGGCCGACGCCGATGAGTTCGACGCGGCGTGGTACCTGGTCCAATACCCGGACGTTGCCGCCAGCAACATCGATGCATACGCGCACTACGTCGCCAACGGCAAGAAGGAAGGGCGCCTGCCCAGGCCGCCGGCGGCGCCGATGCCCGCCGCCGGCGAAGCGCCGCGAAGGGGCTGGTGGGACCGGTGGACCGGCCGCACCGGCGCCGGCGGAAATGCGCCTGCCGCGCCTGCCGGCGGCACCGGCGATCCGGCCGCGGGCGACGAGGCGTTCGACGCCGAGTTCTACCTGCTGCAGTACCCCGACATCGCCAGCGCCGGCCTCGATCCCTACCAGCACTACCTGTCGCACGGCCGGGCGGAAGGCCGGCAGGCCATGCGCCCGCGCCTGCTGATCGAAGATGGCGGCATTGCCTTCGACCCCGCCCGGCAAACGGTGCTCGTGGTCGCCCACGAAGCGTCCCGGACCGGCGCACCGGTGCTCAGCCTCAACCTGGTGACCTCCCTCGACAAGCGCTACAACGTGATCGCCCTGCTGCTCGGCGACGGTCCGCTCACCGAGGACTTCCGCAGCGGCTGCACCTGGCTGGCGGGGCCGATGGACCTGCGCGGCGCACCGGTGCGCGCGGCGGTGATCATCGACCAACTGGTGGCGCTGCACCGGCCGAAGTTCGCCGTGGTCAACAGCATCGAGTCGCGGGTGGTGCTTGAACCCCTTGCCCGCCACGGCATCGCGACCGTCAGCCTGGTGCACGAGTTCGCTGCCTACACGCGGCCGCGGGCCGAATTCAGGAATGCGCTGCTGTGGGCCGACGAAACCGTATTTTCCACGCCTCTGACGCGCGAGAGCGCCTACGCCGAGTTTCCCGACCTGGTGGATAAGGATTTTGCGGTGCTGCCGCAGGGGCGCTGCGAGCTGCACGTCGCCGTCCGCGACGAGGACGTGCGCCGGCGCGAGGACTCGCGCCTGCTGGCCGCGATGCGCCCCCGCGGCAAGGCCGACGATGCCTTCGTCATCCTGGGCGCCGGCTTCGTGCAGCAGCGCAAGGGCGTGGACCTGTTCATCCAGTGCGCCAGCCAGGTGATGGCGTCCGAGCGGGGCAAGCACTGCCGCTTCGTCTGGATCGGCAGCGGCTACGACCCCGAGCGCGACATGGCTTACTCGGTCTATCTTGCCGACCAGCTGCGCCGCTCCGGCCTGGACAAGGTCGTCAGGATCATTGGTGAGACGTCCAGCATCGAGACCGCCTACCAGGCGGCGGACCTGCTGCTGCTCAGCTCCCGCCTGGACCCCTTGCCGAACGTGGCCATCGAGGCGATGGCGCACGGCTTGCCGGTGGTGTGTTTCGACAAGACGTCCGGCATCGCCAACGTGCTGGTTGAAGAGGGCCTGCGCGACACCCTCGTCGCCGGCTACCTGGACACGCACGACATGGCGTCCAAGGTGCTCGACCTGGCCTCTTCGCCCGACCTGCGCCAGCGCATCCGCCAGCGCGTGATGGAAGTGGTGGACAGCCGCTTCAACATGCAGACCTACGTCGCTTCGCTGGAAAAGCTCGCGCTTGCGGCCGACGCCCGGCTGGCGCGACGGGCTGGCGAGGTCCGGGACATCGAACAATCCGGCTTGTTCCAGCCTGAATTCCACGGCTCGCGGCTGGCTTCCGCGGCCCCGTTGGCGAGCGTGATCGAACACGACTACCTGCGGTCCTGGGCCTGTGGCATCGGCTGCCGCAAACCGTTCCCGGGCTTCCACCCCGGCGTCTACCGCGATCAGCGTGGCCTGGACCATGCCGTGGATCCGCTGGCGGACTTCATCCGCGCCGGGCAGCCCGCCGGGCCGTGGACCCAGGACGTCATCACCGCGGCGAACGACGGCGTTGCGCTGGCCGCCACGGGCCGCGTCGCCCTGCACGTGCACGTCTACTACCCCGACCTGCTGCCCGACCTGCTGGCGCGACTGGCCGCGAACGCGATTCGACCCGACCTTTACATCAGCGTTCCCAACAGCGCCGCCCTCGCCCTGGTCGAGCCGCTGCTGGCCGCCTACGACGGCAACGTCGCGCAGGTGCAGGTGGTGCCCAACCGCGGCCGTGACATCGGGCCGTTCCTCACCGCGTTCGGCGCCGAGTGGTCGCGCTACGACGTGGTGGGCCACCTGCACACCAAGAAGTCGCTGGAGTTGAACGATGCCGCCTTCAGCTTCCGCTGGAACGCCTTCCTGCTCGACAACCTGCTCGGCCGCAACCTGCGGATGGCGGACGCCATCGTCGGCAGGATGCTCGCCGACCCGGGCCTGGGCCTGGTGTTCCCGGACGATCCGCACGTGGTGGGATGGTCGGGCAACCTCGGGTTCGGCACGGCGCTCGGCGAGCGCATGGGCCTGGCGGATTTGCCGTCCGAGTTCAATTTCCCGGTGGGCACCATGTTCTGGGCCCGGCCGGCCGCGATCGCGCCGTTGCTGGGGCTCGGCCTGGAATGGGATGATTACCCCACGGAGCCGCTGGGCTATGACGGAACGATGCTGCACGCGATCGAGCGCCTGTTCCCGTCGGTGGTGGCAGCGCGCGGCTTCCGGTGTGCGGTGACCCATGTGCCGGGAGTGACCCGGTGATGTTCCATTGAGCAATGCGCAGGGATATCAAGCATGAAGTTCACGGTTTTCGGCGGGGGCGGGTTCATCGGCTCCGCCATCGTCGACCGGCTGCTGGCCGCGGGCCATGCGGTGCGCGTGTTCGAACGGCCGCGGGTGGCGCCGTATCGCGAGTTCGGGCCCGATGAACGGCTCGAATGGGAAACCGGCGACTTGCTGAGCGCGCATGACGTCGCCAGCGCCATCGACGGCTCGGACCAGGTGATCCACCTGGTGTCCACCACGCTGCCCAAGAGCTCCAACGACGACCCGGCCTACGACGTCAGCACCAACGTCATCGCCACGCTGGGCCTGCTCGACGCCATGGTCGCCAAGGGCATCAAGCGCATCATCTATATCTCTTCCGGCGGCACCGTCTACGGCACGCCGCTGTACGTGCCGATCGACGAGAAGCACCCGACCGAGCCCGAGGTTTCCTACGGCATCGTCAAGCTGGCCATCGAGAAGTACCTGCAGCTCTACCAGCGCCTGCACGGCATCCGTGCCATCGTGCTGCGCGTGGCCAACCCCTACGGCGAACGCCAGCGCGTCGAGACCGCGCAGGGCGCGGTCGGCGTGTTCCTGCACCGGGTGTTGTCCGGCCAGGCCATCGACATCTGGGGCGACGGCACGGTGATGCGCGACTTCATCTACGTGGGCGACGTGGCCGATGCCTTCGTGCGCGCCACCACCTACGAAGGCGAGGCCACGGTGTTCAACATCGGTTCGGGCGTGGGCACCAGCCTCAACGAGCTGGTGCGTGCCATCGGCGAGGTGACGGGCGTGCCCGCGACCTGCAACTACCTGCCTGGGCGGGCCATCGACGTGCCCGTGAGCGTGCTTGACTGCACGCTGGCGCAGCGCGAGTTCGGCTGGTCGCCGCAGGTGGCCTTGCCCGAAGGGTTGGCCCGCACGGTGGGCTGGCTGCGGGCGCAGACGAAAGCCAGCTAACGGCGCGCCTCCCCAACCGCACGCCCTCGGCTTCCCCGGTCATGGCCCGGAAGAACGGCAGCCCCGGATGTCGAAGATCAGCCGTCGGCCACCCCAGTCGCTCATCGGATGCTGGGTGTACAGGAGCTCGTTGCCGGCGCTGTAGACACCGATGGCCACGCGGGTCGCGCGCGCGTCCATCTTCTGCAGGGGCACGTTGACGTCATCCCTCCAGAAGCCGCCGACCTTCAGGCGGGAAAGGGTTTCAGGCAGGGCGACGTCGGCTTGTCCGAAGATGGATCCTGAGGCATCGACGAAGTGTATCGCGGTGGTATGGGCGCCGGTTCGATCGCCGAGCTTTTCCCAGACCAGGGCCAGGTGCATCTGCGAGGCGTCGCACGCGATC
>JANOJQ010000081.1:0-7725 GCA_031418815.1 Lysobacteraceae bacterium | reverse complement strand
CTGGCCGAGGCGTCTCCGTTCTCCTGGCCCATCGCGGCGCGTCCCTTCGGACACTGGAATGGCGGCCTGGCCAGCGTGGAAGGTGGCCAGAGTGAGAGTCCTATCCGCCCGGCGGCGGGTGTGAGTTCGTCGCGGGCACACCGTGGCATCCCTCGTCAGAACGGGTGCGCAGGCACGTCGGCTGTGGCGCCGGCGCCGCTACTGGGCCGGGGCAAGCGTGGATTTCTGCGCAAGCCGTCCGTTGGAGACACTCGAAGCTTTGCGATTGCCTCGTCTTCGCCTGCCCGCCCCGTCGAACGCCGGAGGTGACGTCGTGCGCGCGTAGAACTCACCCCCGCCGCCGGGCGGATAGGAGCTTCGTACTGGCCACCTTCCACGCTGGCCAGGCCGCCATTCCAGTGTCCGAAGGGACGCGCCGCGATGGGCCAGGAGCAAAAAGGCGCCGCAGCCGCGTTAGCTAAGCCTGATCCGCAGGAAAGATGCCTGGCCTTGGTCCGGATCAGCACGCGCAAGCACCGGCGCGCACGCTCACCCGCACTCCGTTGGGTGCCCAAGTCGGAATGCACCGGCGGCGCCGCGGAAGCGAGGGTCACTGCCTGCGAAATAAAGGCTTCGCTGAGCAGGCAGTGACCCTCGCTTCCGCGGTGTCGACGGCGCCAGTCCCGGTGCCGGCGGCGCCAGTCCCAGACCTTGGAGACGTACCAACAAAGCGTGTCAGCCCTCGACCGGCGGCTTGGTCCTGGGGCCCGAATAAGCCGCCAGCGCGGCCTCGCGGCTGGCCTTGAGGTCGACGATGGGCCGCAGCGGGTAGGCGGGCGCCAGCCGGCGCAGCAGCTCGGGCTGTTCCCACGGCGCTGCGAGGGCGGCGTCGGGCAGCTTCGCCAGCTCCGGCACCCAGCGCCGGATGTACTTGCCGGACGCATCGAACTTCTGGGCCTGGGCGATCGGGCTGAAGATGCGGAAGTACGGCGCGGCGTCGGCGCCGGTGCCCGCGGTCCACTGCCAGCCCTGGGTGTTGTTGGGCAGGTCGGCGTCCAGCAGCGTGTCCCAGAACCAGTCGGCGCCGTGCTTCCAGTGGTAGCGCAGGTTCTTGGTCAGGAAGCTGCCCACCACCATGCGCAGGCGGTTGTGCATCCAGCCGGTGTGCCACAGCTCGCGCATGCCCGCGTCCACGATCGGCACGCCGGTGCGGCCGCGCTGCCAGGCCGCCAGGTGCACGGGATCGGGCGTGGCCCAGCGGAACGCCTCGAACTTGGGGTTGAGGTTTTGCTGCGCGGTGCGCGGGAAGTGGTAGATCAGGTGGTGGCTGAACTCGCGCCAGCCCAGCTCGCTCAGGAAATGGTCGATGTCGGGCTGCACGGCCGCGGGCCAGGTCCGGGCCAGCACGGCGGAAACAATGCGCCGCGGCGAGATCTCGCCGAAGTGCAGGTGCGGCGACAGCTTCGAGGTGGCGATGCGGTCGGGGTAGTTGCGCTGTTCCTTGTAGCCAGTGGCGGCGCCGTCCAGGAAGGCGTCCAGCAGGTCGGCCGCGCCGGCTTCGCCGGGCTGCCAGTCGTCCCAGAAGCCGGCGTCCCAGCGCGGCTCGGGTGTTTGCGGCTCAAGCTTGAGGTCCTCGACGCCAAGGCCCGCCAACAGCACCGGGATTTCGGGCAGGCGGTCGGGCGCGGCCGGCGGCGCCTTCGGGTCCAGCCGCTGGCGCGCGTTCTTCCAGAACGGGGTGAACACGCGGTACGGATCGCCCTGCCCGGTTTCCACCGTCCAGGGTTCGACCAGCAGCGCGGCGTTGTGGCTTTCCACCGTCAGGCCGCGCGACTTGAGGCCCTGCTTGATGCGGGTGTCGCGGGCGATGGAGGCCGGTTCGTACAGGCGGTTCCAGTGCAGGGCTTCGGCGCGAGTTTCGGCGATGAGCTTTTCGATCTCGGTCAGGCTTTCGCCGCGGCGGATGATCAGGCGCGAGCCGCGCGCGCGCAGGTCGGCGTCCAGCGCCAGCAGTGATCGGTGCAGCCAGGCGTGGCTGGCGGCGCCCGGAGCCCACGGCGCCTCTTCGTCCGGCGCGTGGATGTAGACCGGCACCGGCACGTGGCCCGCGCGCAGCGCCGCCTGCAGGGCCGGGTTGTCGTCCAGGCGCAGGTCGCGGCGGAACCAGATCAGCGCGTGGGACATGGCGGGCTCAGGCGGTTTTCACGTAGGGTCGCACCGCCTGGAAGCCGCCGTCGAGCCCGATCACCTGCCCGCTCACCCAACCCGCCGCGTCCGACAGCAGGAACGCGCCGAGCGCCGCGGCGTCGGCCGCCTCGCCGTGGCGGCCAAGCGGGTACTGGCCGGCAATCGCCTTGGCCGCAGACTCGTTGGACAGCATGCGTTCGGTGGCCGGCGTGCGCATCAGGCCCGGCGCGATGGCGTTCACCCGCAGGCCGGCGCTGGAGAAATCCGCCGCCAGCGAGCGCACCAAGCCTTCGACGCCGGCCTTGGCCATCGCGATCACGGCATGATTCGAGACACCGATGCCCGCCGCCACCGAGCTGAAGAACAGCAGCGCGCCCGGGCGGTCGGACTTCTGCACGCGCGGCGCGTAGGCCTTGGACACGAAGAAGGCGCTGTCGAGGTTGGCGCCCATGCAGGCGCGGTACTGCGCCTCGGTGGTGCGGCCGATGGGCGCGATCAGGATGGCGCCGGCGCAGTGCGCCACCGCGTCGGGCGGATGGCCGAAGGCCTCGGTGGCCTGGGCGAGCGCGGCTTCGGCGCCGGCTTCGCTGGCGACATCGGCTTCGATGGCCAGGTCGCCGTTGGCCAGCGCGAGCTTGCCGGCATCGCGCGACACCAGGGCCAGGCGCCAGCCCTGCGCGCGCAGGGACTCGGCCAGCGCGGTGGCGACGCCGCCGGAGGCGCCGGTGATCAGGCAGGTTTTCATGGGCTCACCGCAGGCACGAAATGAGCCCTGAGGTTAGCCGTCCACCCCGTGTGGCGGCCGTGAATCCAGGGCCAGCGCTACGCGCAGCTGCGCGGCCTGGGCGCGGATGCGGGCCAGTTCCTCGGCCGGCTTGCGGCCGAGGTTCTTCCACTGCAGCGCGGTGCGCGGGTGCTTGGCGAAGCGGGCCTCGTGCTTCGCGAGGAAATCCCAGTACAGCGTGGTGTACGGGCAAGCGTCCGGCCCCACCGACACGTCGGGCTTGAAGCGGCAGCCGGCGCAGTGGTTGGACATTTTGTTGATGTAGTTGCCCGAGGCCGCATAGGGCTTGCTGACCATGCGGCCGCCGTCGGCGTACTGGCTCATGCCCAGCACGTTGGGCAGCTCCACCCACTCCACCGCGTCCACGTAAACGGCCAGGTACCATGCGTGCACTTCGCGCGGCCGCACGCCCAGCAGCAGCGCGAACAGGCCGGTCACCATCAGGCGCTGGATGTGGTGGGCGTAGCCCAGGTCGAGCGTCTGCCGCAGTGCGTCGCGCAGGCAGGCCATGTCGGTGTCGCCGGTCCAGAAGAAGGCGGGCAGCGGCGCCTGCGCGTCCAGCGAATTCTCGTCCAGGAAGCCGGGCATGCGCTGCCAGTAGATGCCGCGCACGTATTCGCGCCAGCCCAGGATCTGCCGCACGAAGCCCTCCACCGCTTCGATCGGCGCCCGGCCCTCGCGCCATTCGCGCACGGCGGCGTCCACCACGGTGCGCGGCGACAGCAGCTTGAGGTTCATCGCCGCCGACAGCCGCGAGTGGTACAGCCAGGGCTCGCCCTCCCACAGCGCGTCCTGGTAGCGGCCGAACAGCGGCAGCCGATGCGCGATGAAATCGTCCAGCGCCTCGCGGGCCTGGGCGGCGTCCAGCGGCCAGTCGAAGGCGTCGAGCTGGCCCGGGTGGCTGGAGAAGCGCGTGCGCACCAGCGCGATTACCTCGCGCGTGGTGGCGTCGGGCGCAAAGGCGCGCGGCGCCGGCAGCCGGCCCGGGCCGCGGCGGTCGAAGCGGCCGCGGTTGTCGTGGTCGAAGTTCCACTGGCCGCCCACCGGCTGGCCGCCCTCCATCAGCACGCCTTCGCGCTTGCGCAGCCAGCGGTAGAAGAACTCCTGCCGGTACTCCTTGCGGGTGCCGGCCCAGTCGGCGAAGTCGTCGGCGTCGCAGTAGAAGTGGCGGTCGGGGTATTCGATGAAGGGCACGCCGGCCTGAGCGCAGGCGGCCGGCAGCGACTGCGCCAGACGCCATTCGCCGGGCTTCACCGCGATGAGCTTGGCGGGCCTCAGCGCGGCAAGGTCGGCGGCGAGCGCGGCTTCGAGCGTGGGGTGCGCGTGCTCGTCGAGCGCGCGGTAGTGGACCGTGAAGCCGCGCGCCCGAAGCGCGTCGCGGAAGTGGCGCATGGCCGCAAGGAACATGACGATGCGCGGCTGGGTGCTCCAGACCTGGGTGGCCTCGTGGGCAACCTCGGCCATCCAGACCGCGTCGCGCGCAGGGTCGAAGTCGTCGAACACCGACGATTGCGCGTCGAGCTGGTCGCCGAGGACCAGGACCAGGTGGCGGAGGTGGGATGTCATTTCCGAATTCTGTGGCCGCTGGTGTGCAGGGAATGGCAACCGACGCACTGGGCCCGCGCGCGACCTGGGCGCCGCCGTCGAACCACCCTGCCCGGCGCGGGCCTCGACGGGCCACCCGGCTGGCCCGGGCTTGGACACCGCGTCTCAGACCGCCGCGTCACCGCCCACGTACTCGCGCGGGATGCGGGTGTTCAGGCCCACCAGGATTTCGTAGGGAATGGTGCCCGCCGCCAGCGCCACGTCCTCGCAGGCGATGGCCTGGTCGCCCTGGCCGCCGATCAGCACCACCGCGTCTTCGTTGTACGCCGTGCCCTGCGGACCGAGGTCGGCCATGAACTGGTCCATGCAGATGCGCCCGACGATGGCATGCCGCTGCCCGCGGATCAGCACCTCGCCACGGTTCGACAGCGAGCGCGGGAAGCCGTCGCCGTAGCCCATCGGGATGGTGACCACGCGCGTGTCCACGCCCGGCGCCCAGGTGGCGCCGTAGCTCACAGGGTGCCCGGCCGGCACCACCTTGAAGTAAACCACCTGCGACACCAGGGACATCACCGGCCGCAGCGCCACCGTGGCCTGCGACGCCGGGTCGGGCAGCACGCCGTACAGCGCGATGCCCGGGCGCACCAGGTCCAGGCAGGTTTCCGGGAAATGCAGCACGCCGCCGGAGTTGGCCAGGTGGCGGATAGGCATGGGCGCGCCGAGGCGCGTGAAGTGCGCGCAGGCTTCGAGGAATTTCTCGAGCTGCTGCTTCGTCATCGGCGACGCCGGATCATCGGCACAGGCCAGGTGCGAGTACACGCCTTTCACCGTGCACCACTTCGATGCCACCGCGGCCTCGATGAAGGGGCCGGCGTGGTAGCTGTGAACGCCGATGCGCTCCATGCCGGTATCGATCTTGAGGTGGATGGTGGCCTGGCGGCCCAGCGATTCGGCCGCCGCTTCCACCTGGCGCAGCTTGTCGAGCGAGGACACGGTGATCTCGAGGTTTTCGCTGATCAGCTGCGCCGCCTGCGGCCCGAAGATGCCGCCCATCACCAGGATGGGCAGGCGCACGCCGGCGCGGCGCAGGGCCACCCCCTCTTCCAGGAAGGCCACGCCCAGCTGTTCCACCCCTTGCGCCTGCAGGTGCAGCGCCACCGGCACCAGGCCGTGGCCGTAGGCATTGGCCTTCACCACCGCCATCACCGGCACGCCGGCGTGGGCGCGCAGCGCGCGCAGGTTGTGCGTGAGCGCGTCCAGGTCCACCCGAACGCGGGTGGGCCGCTGGCTCACGTGGGCGCTCGTACCGTGGCTTTCGTCGGACAAGACGGCGCGCTCAGCGGGCGGCCGCGGGCGCGGGCGGCGGCAGCTGGCGATAGGCCTGCACCGCCTGCACCAGGCGGATGGCGCTCTTGCCAGGGTGCATCACGTATTCGCCGGTGGGGCCATGGAACTCGGCCAGGATCTGCGAGCGCAGGGCACGGCGCCGGTCGTCGCCGGTCAGCCCGCCCTTTTCCAGCACCAGCCACAGCACCAGCGCGTCGTCGGGGAAATCCGACCAGGCGCGCCGCGCCAGCGCGGACACCGCTTCAGGGTCGGCGTTGTCCTTCAGGACTTCGCCCAGGATACGGCTGGCGGCGAAACGCGCGCTGCGATAACGCTGCCAGCCCAGTTCATCCGACTGCGCGACGGCAGTGCGGTCATTGGCGCCCATCTGCAGGGCGGCCAACAGGTCCAGGGCCTCGAAATTGCCCTCGGCGGAGTTGGCCAACGCCGCCAGCGCCGGGCCGTGCGCGGCCAGCAGTTCGGCCTGGGTAGCCAGGGACTGCTGGTCCACCCAGTGCAGCACGTTGCGGGCCAGGGCCAGGCTGTCGGGCAGCGGCTGCCCGGGCAAGGCCAGGCCGCACTGGCCCAGGGTCTTGCGCGACAGGTCGGCCATGCCGGCTTCGGCGGCGTCCCACTCCGGCCCGTAGCTGGGCTGTTCGCCGTTGACGGCGCGTTCCAGCAGTACTTCCCGCGCGGTGATGGCCGGCAGCAGGCACGCCAACTGCTTGAGCGACGGCGGGGCCGCGGCGTCCGCCTCGGCGGCCTTGGTCAGTTCAAGCAGGGCCGCGGAGCCTTCCGCGAAGGCCACGTTGATCAGCGCTTCGATGTCGGTGGGCCGGCCGGCGCGGTAGGCGGCCAGGCCTTCGGCGTGCCTCACCAGGGCCGGGCGCGGACCCCAGATTTCTTCCAGCAGGCCCTCGAAGCGCCCGGGCGCACCGAACTGGGCCTTTTCGAACAGCGCGAACGCCGCGGCGTCATTGCCCAGCTTGAACTGGCAGTAGGCCGCGACGGCGGGGAAATAGCCCTCCATGGCCCCGGCCCGCTCGGCCTTGCGCCAGGCCTGCCCGGCCTTGTCGCACTGTTCATGGCGGGTGTAATGCAGGGCCAGCTCGAGGTTCACCGGGCCGGCGTCGCCACGCCACTGGGCGGCCTGTTCGTGCCACGCCAAGGACTCGGCCGGGTGCCAGCGCCAGGTCATGTTGCCCAGCACGAACGACGGCAGCCAATCGCCCTGTTTTTCGAACCGGCGCAGGTTGGCCAGCGCCTTCTCCGGCTCGCCGCGCAGGTAGAGCGCGGTGGCGTCGGACTGCCCGGCGGCAATGTCCTGGTAGACGGCCTGCACCTTTTCGGGGCTGGTCTTGGCCAGTGCCGGACCGGCGGCCAGGGCAAGGGCCAACAGGGCCGGGAACAGCGAGGGCGAGCGTGCAGGCATGGCGGGGCTCCGGGGGCTGGGCCCGATTGTAGCCCGCACCGAATGGCCCGGGCGCGGCGCGCGGGGCCGGCAGCGCGCCTCGCGGATACGCGCGGCCTGCCGCCGGACGGCTACTCGAACGATCCCACCGAATCGCGCGCCAGGTTGTCGAAGCGGGTGTACTCGCCGAAGAACTTCAGCTTGGCCATGCCGGTGGGGCCGTTACGCTGCTTGGCGATGATGACTTCGGCCAGGCCTTTGTCGGGCGAGTCCTTGTGGTAGTAGTCATCGCGGTAGATGAACATGATGATGTCGGCGTCCTGCTCGATGGCGCCCGATTCGCGCAGGTCGCTCATCATCGGGCGTTTGTCGGGCCGGGTCTCGACACTGCGATTGAGCTGTGACAGCGCCACTACCGGGCACTTCAGCTCCTTGGCCAGCATTTTGAGTCCGCGCGAAATCTCGCCAATCTCGGTCGCCCGGTTTTCCTCGT
>JANOJQ010000080.1:0-4640 GCA_031418815.1 Lysobacteraceae bacterium | reverse complement strand
TCGCACAGGGTCTTGATGACCTCGAGGATGTCGGAGGTCGCGCCGAGGTCCTTGACGAGGTTCTTGGAGTTCTCGTCGTTGCGCTCGCCGAAGTACTTCGAGTCGTACAGCACCGAGGCGCCCGTGACTTCCTTGCGGCCGACGCGGCGGTTGAACTTCATCCGGCCCACGCCCGACAGGTCGTAGCGCTCGAAGGTGAAGAACAGGTTGTAGAACAGGTTCTGCGCGGCGTCCTTGGTGGGCGGCTCGCCCGGGCGCATCATGCGGTAGATCTCGACCAGGGCCTCGAGCTGGGTCTTGGTCGGGTCGATGCGCAGGGTGTTGGAGATGTACGGGCCGCGGTCGAGGTCGTTCACCCACAGGGTGCCGATGGTGTCGATGCCGGCCTTGCGCAGCTTGGCGACATTGGCTTCGTTGAGCTCTTCGTTCGCCACCGCCAGCACTTCGCCGGTCTTGGTGTCGACGATGTCGTGCGACAGGATGCGGCCGTACAGGTATTCGTCCGGCACCGCGAGGGTGTCGACCTTGGCCTGCTCAAGCTGCTTGACGTGGCGCGCGGTGATGCGCTTGCCGGCCTCGACGATGACCTTGCCGCCGACCACGAGGTCGAAGTTCAGGGTCTCGCCGCGCAGGCGCTCGGCGACCAGTTCAAGCTCGACGCCGTCCTGCTTGGCGATGTGGAAGGTGTTGACGTCGAAGAAGATCTTGAGGATCTCTTCGTTGTTGTAGCCCAGCGCGCGCAGCAGGATGGTGACCGGCAGCTTGCGGCGACGGTCGATGCGGGTGAACACGGCGTCCTTCGGGTCGAACTCGAAGTCCAGCCAGGAGCCGCGGTAGGGAATGATGCGGGCCGAGTACAGCAGCTTGCCCGAGCTGTGGGTCTTGCCGCGGTCGTGGTCGAAGAACACGCCCGGCGAACGGTGCAGCTGCGAGACAATGACGCGCTCGGTGCCGTTGACGATGAAGGTGCCATTGTCGGTCATCAGGGGCAGCTCGCCCATGTAGACCTCCTGCTCCTTCACGTACTTGATGGCCTTGGTGGACGACTCACGGTCATAGATCACCAGGCGCACGGTCACGCGCAGCGGGGCGCCGTAGGTCAGGCCGCGGTTGCGGCACTCGCGCTCGTCGAACGGCGGCTCGCCCAGCTTGTAGCTGACGTACTCGAGCGCGGCGTTGCCCGAGTAGCTGGTGATCGGGAACACCGACTTCAGCGCGGCGTGCAGGCCGCGGTCGTCGCGCTTGCCGGACAGGGCGAACTCCTGGAGGAACTCGCGGTACGAGTCCATCTGGATCGCCAGCAGGTACGGCACTTCAAGGACCTGCCGGCGCTTGCCGAAGTCCTTGCGGATACGCTTCTTTTCAGTGAAGGAGTACGTCATGGTGAGCTACCGCCTCGGTATCTGTGGCCGCGCGTCCGCGGTCCGGGGGGAACGTCAAACTGCCAGTTGGAAGTCGCTGGTATTGCCGGCACCAGCACGCCTTCTCCCGCTACTTCCAACTGGCAACTCGGGATCAGTTGCTTGCTGCGTCACGCCGTCCCTCAGGAACGGCCAAAGGCCGGGGGCTTTCGCCCCCAGCCTCAGGTGGTCGCCAATGCCAGCCGGCGACTCAAAGTGAGGATTACTTGAGTTCGACCGTCGCGCCGGCCGCCTCGAGATCCTTCTTGTACTTCGCAGCCTCGTCCTTCGACACGGCGTCCTTCACGATGCCAGTGGCCTCGACGAGGTCCTTGGCTTCCTTCAGGCCCAGGCCGGTGATGGCGCGGACGGCCTTGATGACTTCGACCTTCTTCTCGCCGGCAGCCTTCAGGATGACGGTGAACTCGGTCTGCTCTTCGACCACGGCGGCCGGGCCGGCGGCGACAGCAACCGCGACCGGGGCGGCGGCGGTGACGCCGAACTTCTCTTCGATGGCCTTGACCAGCTCCATCACTTCCATCAGGGTCTTGCCGGCGACGGCTTCGACGATCTGTTCGTTGGAAAGGGACATTTTTAATTACCTCTGGAAAGTTTTCTGGAAAGTTTGTGTGACGGCGACGAACTCAGGCGGTTTCGGCTTCAGCTTCGGCGGGGGCGACATCGCCACCACCCTGCTGGTCCGCCACGGCCTTGACGGCGCGCGCGAACATGGTGGCCGGCTCGGCCAGCACGCGGGCCAACATGGCCAACGCCTGGTCACGGGTCGGCAGCGCAGCCAGGACTTCCACGTGGGTGCCCGGGTACGTCTTGCCACCGATCGAAACGACCTTTGCCTGCAGCTTGTCGTTGCCCTTTGCGAATTCCTTGATCAGACGACCGGCGGCGCCGGGGTCTTCCATCGAGAACGCATACAGCAGCGGACCCACGAGGGCGTCTTTCGTGCCTTCGTAATCCGTGCCGGTGACGGCGCGGGTGGCCAGGGTGTTCTTGACAACCTTCAAGAACACGCCGGTTTCACGCGCTTTCTTCCGCATCGCGGTCATCTGCGAGACGGTCGTGCCAGCGTACTCGGCGGCAACCAGGGAGTGCGCCTTCGAGGCGACATCTGCCAGTTCGGCGACCACTTCTTGTTTCTGGGACAGATTGAGAGCCATTGCACTCCTCCAATAGGACTCCGCGTGTGGCTCCTGCCACGTGCGGTCTTGGGCGGCACCGTTCCATCGGCGCCGGGGACGCGGATGCGTCCCGGTGGTGGCCGTTTCCAGAAAAATTTCCGGAAGGCGGCACCATCTACGCAGGCCCGACTTCGCGAGAAGTACGGATTAGGCGATCCCGCTTGTGGCGACGGCGAATCCTTGCCAGTCGTGCATCCCTGCCCGACGTCGTCACGCGCTGACCGCACCTGCGGTCTTTGATGGCTCCGTCGCGGCTTGCGCCACGCCGGTGCCTTCAAATGTTTCCGTCCGGGACGCGTCCCGGACGGCTTGTTCGATTACTTCGCCAGCGTCAGGGAAGCGTGGTCGATGACCACGCCAACGCCCATCGTCGAGCTCAGGGAGATCTTCTGCAGGTACTGGCCCTTGGACGAGGACGGCTTGGCCTTGACCAGGTCCGCGAGCAGCGCGTGCAGGTTGTCCTTGAGCGCCGAGGCCTCGAAGCTGGCCTTGCCGATCGTGCAGTGGATGATGCCGCCCTTGTCGGTGCGGTAGCGGACCTGGCCCGCCTTGGCGTTGCGCACGGCGCCGGCGGCGTCGGCCGAAACGGTGCCGACCTTCGGGTTCGGCATCAGGCCGCGCGGGCCGAGCACCTGGCCCAGCTTGCCGACGACGCGCATGGCGTCCGGCGTGGCGATGACGACGTCATAGTTGATGTTGCCGGCCAGCATCGACTCGGCCAGCTCGTCCATGCCCACCACTTCCGCGCCGGCGGCCAGGGCTTCGTCGGCCTTGGCGCCCGGGGGGCAGAACACGGCGACCTTGACCGACTTGCCGGTACCGGCCGGCAGCACGGTGGAACCGCGCACCTGCTGGTCGGACTTCTTGGCGTCCACGCCGAGGCGGACGGACACGTCCACGGACTCGACGAACTTGGTCTTGGAATTGGACTGGATCAGCTTGAGGGCGTCGTCCAGCGAGTAGGCCTTGCCCGGGGTGACCAGGGTCTGGAGGTTCTTGTAGCGCTTGGAAATGCGTGCCATGTCTTAGCCCTCCACCACGAGACCCATCGAACGGGCGCTGCCCGCGATGGTGCGAACGCCGGCATCAAGGGAGGCGGCCGTGAGATCGGCTTCCTTCGCCTTGACGATGTCTTCGAGCTGCTTGCGGGTGACCTTGCCCACCTTGTCGGTGTTCGGGCGCTTGGAGCCCGAGGTCAGGCCGGCAGCCTTCTTGAGCAGCACGGTGGCCGGGGTGCTCTTGGTGATGAAGGTGAAGGTACGGTCCGAATACGCGGTGATGATCACCGGCGTCGGCAGGCCCGGCTCGAGCTTGGAGGTGGCGGCGTTGAACGCCTTGCAGAACTCCATGATGTTCAGGCCGCGCTGACCCAGCGCAGGACCGACCGGCGGCGAGGGATTGGCCTGGCCGGCCTTGACCTGCAGCTTGATGTAACCAACTACTTTCTTAGCCATTGTCTTATCTCCGGGTGCAAGCGCCTGTTGTCAGGCTCCCCATCGTGCCGGGCGGGAATCGTGCCCCGGCTTTCACGCTGCCACTGAACCTTGCGTCAGGCCTTCTCGACCTGGGCGAACTCGAGTTCCACCGGGGTGGAACGGCCGAATATCAGCACCGCCACCCGCAGGCGGCTCTTGTCGTAATTGACTTCCTCGACCACGCCGTTGAAGTCGTTGAACGGACCCTCGGTGACGCGGACCATTTCACCCGGCTCGAACAGCACCTTGGGCTTGGGCTTGTCCACGCCTTCCTGGACGCGGCGAAGGATCACGTCCGCCTCGCTGTCCTTGATCGGCAGCGGGCGCTCGGCGGTGCCGCCGATGAAGCCCATGACCTTCGGGGTTTCCTTGATCAGGTGCCAGCTGTCGTCGTCGATGCGGGGGATGCCGGCGTCTTCGTGGGTCTCGATCTGCACCAGCACGTAACCCGGGAAGAACTTGCGCTCGGACTTGCGCTTCTGGCCACCGCGCATTTCAACCACTTCTTCGGTCGGCACCAGCACCTGGCCGAACTTCTCCTGCATCTCGGCGCGCGCGATGCGCGTATC
>JANOJQ010000079.1:0-17051 GCA_031418815.1 Lysobacteraceae bacterium | reverse complement strand
TGCTACGTCACGCCCAAGGAACACCTGGGCCTGCCCGACAAGAACGACGTGCGCGAAGGCCTGATGGCCTACCGCATCGCCGCGCACGCCGCCGACCTGGCCAAGGGCCACCCGGGCGCGCAGGCCCGCGACAACGCGCTGAGCAAGGCCCGCTTCGAGTTCCGCTGGGAAGACCAGTTCAACCTGGGCCTGGATCCCGAGCGTGCGCGGGAGTACCACGACGAAACCCTGCCCAAGGACGCCCACAAGGTCGCGCACTTCTGCTCGATGTGCGGCCCGCACTTCTGCTCGATGAAGATCACCCAGGACGTGCGCGAGTACGCCGCCACGCAGGGGGTCACCGACGAGGCCGAGGCGCTGGAGAAGGGCATGGCCGAAAAGGCGGCGGAGTTCCGCACGCAGGGCTCGCAGCTGTACCGCCGCGACTGAGGCGCCGGTGGTCGGCGCCGCACGTCCGGGCCCCGTCAGCCGCGGCCAGCCGCTTCACCGGGGCGTGAAGAGTGGGCTGCTTATCCCCGGTTCATCCGGGGCAAGCGCCGCGTGCTAGCGTCAAGCCGACCCCTTCCCTGGAGACGTGTGATGAGAGTTCCCGCCGGCGCCATCCGCCTTGCCCTGCTGCTCTTGGTCGCGCTGCTGGCCGGCTGCGCCACCGGCCCCCGCATCACCACCGACACCGACCCGTCGGCCGATTTCGGCCGCTACCGCACCTTCGCCTTCTACGAGCCGCTGGCCGTGGAAACGAAGGGTTACTCCACCCCGTCCAGCCAGCGCATGAAGTCCGCCACCCGGCGTGAGATGGAAGCCCGTGGCTACCTCTTTGATGAGGCCAAGCCCGACCTGCTGGTGAACATCAACGCCTACATCAACGAGCGCCAGGACGTCATCAGCACCCCGCAGCTGCAGTACCGCACCTACTACAACTATCGCTACAGCAGCTACGTCTCCACCGCCTTCTGGGCCGACCGCACCGACGTCTACAACTACTCCGAAGGCACGCTCAACATCGACCTGGTGGACGCGCGCGCCAAGCAGCTGGTCTGGGAAGGCATCGCCGTGGGCCGCATGGCCAACACCAAGCCGGCTGCGCGCAATACCCGCATCGACAGCACCATTGGCGAGATCTTCGCGCAGTACCCGCATCGGGCTGGTGCGCAGTAAGCCGGGGCACTTCCCACGGCAACAAAAAAAGCCGCCCGGGGGCGGCTTTTTGTTTTGGTCATGTCTGTGGGCTTCAGCGACCCGGAACCCGGCAGCAGGTCATCTTGGCGGTGACGTTCTGCGCGTTGACGCTCAGGCTTCGCACGAAGATCTGGCCTGCCTGGCCGGCGGTGTAGCTGTCCGCGACCAGGACATTCTCGCCGGCGGAGATGGACAGGCTCGTGGGCGTATACGTGGCCGGGCAGTTGATGACCGGAAGGGAAACATAGGCGCCGGCGGCCACGCTGGTGGAGGCACTGGAAGCGATGGTGCAATCCAGCGCCGTCGCCACCGGCGGCGAGTAGAAGCCGACGATGTCGGCCACGTAGTCGGAGCTGGCGAGGGTGTAGACCGTGAAGTCCTTGGTCGTCAGCGGAGTGGGGATCTTGACGACGATACTGTTGTTGACGATCGCACCGGCCGTGTAGTTCACGCTTGATGCCAGAGGCCGCGTGGTGCCGAACGGATACGCCGTCGCAAAGCCCGCACCCTCCGGCGTCACCGCCGTGAGGTTGATCACCACGGCGGCCTGCCCGGCAGCCACGGCGCCGCAATCGGTGGCGCTGCCGCCCTGGGAGCTGAAGTTTCCGCCCCCGCCCACCACCGCATTGAAGTCCCGGCTGAAGCTACCCGCAATCGCGCCGCCCGCGACGCGCGTATCCAGGATCCGGCAGGGCGTGATGGGCGTGTAGACCAGGTCGAAGGTGGTTGACCCCAAGGCCATCGTCCCGGCATCGCCCAGGGTCAGCCGCGGATCCAGGCTGGCCCGGGCCATCGAATCGATCACCTGGTCGTCGGACAGGCGCTTGCCGGCGCCACTCAGGGCGGCTGACGCGCCTTCGTAGGTGGTCCGCTGGAGCGCGCTGCGGAAGTTTTCGGGGTCGGCATGCACGAACGTCGGCACCATGCGCTTGGCCCAGACGTCCATCGGCACGCTGTAGACCTGCTGCACGTACGGGCCCCACTTGCGCACGTAGGCCCGCGTCATGGCTCCACGCTCGGCGGGGGTGAGCTTGCCGACGGCGGCCGCGGCCGCGGGTTCGGCCTTGAGCTGTCGCGGACCGGCCTGGACGGCCGGAGCGATGAAGGCCGTGCTGGCGGCCAGGATTCCAACAACCATTCCCAACTGAATTTTCATGACCATTCCCTCTCCTGAGTTCTCCTAGCCGAACGTGTCGGGAAAGCGCGACCGGACATTGCGGCCGACCCGGCGCAGGACCGGGCCGGAAAGGCGCGGTGGCTCATACACTTGCCCACTCTGGAAGGTGAGCGCATTTCGCAAAAAAGCCACCCGCGAGGGTGGCTTTTTTGTGGTGCGCGATGCGAAGTGGCTTAGAAGTTCAGCTTCTCGGGACTAGCCTCGAACCGCTGCACGGAATCCACGATCTCTTGCTTGGCGGCTTCCACGCCCGCCCAGCCGTCCAGCTTCACCCACTTGCCCTTCTCCAGGTCCTTGTAGTGCTCGAAGAAGTGGCCGATGCGCTCGAGCCAGTGCGGGCTGACCTGGGCGATGTCGTGGATGTGCGAGTAGCCGCCGAACACCTTGTCGATGGGCACGGCCAGCAGCTTGGTGTCTTCGCCGGCTTCGTCCTTCATCCTGAGCATGCCGACCGGGCGGCAGCGGATGACCGAGCCGGGGATCAGGGGCAGGGGCAGGATGACCAGCACGTCCACCGGGTCGCCGTCGCCGCACAGGGTGTGGGGCACGTAGCCGTAGTTGCAGGGGTAGCGCATCGGGGTGGACAGGATGCGGTCGACGAAGATGGCGCCGGTGGCCTTGTCCACTTCGTACTTGACGGGCTCGGCGTCCTTCGGGATTTCGATGACGACGTTGATTTCGTTGGGAACGTCGCGGCCGGTGGCGACCAGGTCAAGGGCCATGGGAATACTCCTGTGCAGCCCGGGGGAGGGCGTCCGTGTGGGGCGTGAAGGATACGGGATTGGCCTGGAGCCCGCACTCCAGCGGCCTTCGGGCGCTACTTTCGGCAGGTCTAGGCAGGGGCGCGGCCAGCCCCCAGAATAGGGCCTCGTCCATCGGAAGCCCCCGCCATGGCAGCTGCGCCCCTGCTCGAACCCAAGGCCCTGGAACTGCTGCGCATGCTCGACCGCGACCAGCCGGGCTCGTTCAGCCAGTTCGTGCGCATGTTCGTGCACGAGGCGCCGGACCTGGTGCGCAAGATGGAACAGGCCCAGCAGTCCGGCGACCTGGACGAGCTCGGCAAGTCCGCCCACTACCTGCGCTCGGCCGCGCTGGCCATGGGCGCCAGCCAGCTGGTGGCGGTCTGCCACGGCCTGGAACACCACGACATCACCGACCTGCACGGCGCGGAGATGGAAGACCGCTTCAACCAGCTGCGCCGCGCGGTGCGCGACGCGCTGATCCTGCTGCTGCAGGAAGTGCCGCAGATCTAGTCGAGCCGGACCTGATCGAGCAAGCGCTAGTCGCGCAGCTCGGGCACCTGGCAATGCTGGGAAATGCGCTCGAGCACCGCGTCCGTTGCCGCCTTCGTTGACACCGACTGTCCCGGCGCGGCCAGGTCGGCCGTCAGCACGCCCGCGTCCAGGGCGGCCGACACGGCCAGCTCGATTTCCACCGCATCCGCCTCCAGCCCCAGCGAGTGCCGCAGCAGCAGCGCGGCGCTGAGGATGGTCGCGTAAGGGTTGGCGATGCCGCGCCCGGCGATATCGGGCGCCGAGCCGTGGATGGGTTCGTACAGGCCGCGCGGCCCGTCGCCCAGCGAGGCCGAGGGCAGCAGGCCCAGTGAGCCGGCCAGCAGCGAGGCTTCGTCGGTGAGGATGTCGCCAAACAGATTTTCGGTGACCACCACGTCGAAGTCGCGCGGGCGGGCAATCAGATACATCGCCATCGAGTCCACCAGGTGGTGTTCCAGCGCCACGTCGGGGTATTCGTCGCGGCCCAGGCGGATGGCGGTTTCGCGCCACAGCCGCGAGGTTTCCAGCACGTTGGCCTTGTCCACCGAAGCAAGCTTGCCGCGGCGCGCGCGGGCGAAGCCGAAGCCGCGGCGCAGCACGCGCTCGATCTCGTGCACGGTGTATTCGCACAGGTCGCTGGCGCGGTCGGCCTGGCGCTTCTTTTCGCCGAAGTACAGGCCGCCGGTGAGCTCGCGCACCACCAGCAGGTCCACGCCGGCCAGCAGGTGCGGCTTCACCGGCGAGGCGCCCATCGCCACGGGGTGCGGTCGCACGGGGCGCAGGTTGGCGTACAGGCCGAGTGCCTGGCGCAGCGCGAGCAGGCCCTGTTCGGGCCGCACTTTGGCGGAAGGGTCCGACCACTTCGGGCCGCCCACGGCGCCCAGCAGGATGGCGTCGGCGCGGCGGCACGATTCCAGCGTGGCCGCGGGCAGCGGCTCGCCGGTGGCGTCAATGGCCGCGCCGCCCATCAGGTGGGTGGTGAAGCGGAAGGCGTGGCCGTGCTTGCGGCCGACGGCCTTGAGCACGGCCACGGCGGCGGCGGTGACTTCGGGGCCGATGCCGTCGCCGGGCAGTACGGTGATGTCAAAAGCCATGGGCGTGCTCCGGGCGGTGGCGTTCATAGGTTTGGATATCGGCGTCGCGGGCCAGCAGGTAGCCCAGCTCGTCCACGCCTTCGAGCAGGCAGGTGCGGGCGAAGGCGTCCAGGGCGAAGGCGTGGCGCTGGCCGCCGGGAGTGCGCAGTTCGCCGGCGGCGATGTCGATTTCGAGTTCGTCGTCGGGGCGCTGCATCAGCGACTGCACGATGGCTTCGTCCAGCACCACCGGCACCAGGCCGTTCTTGAGCGCGTTGGCGCGGAAGATGTCGGCCACCTGGCTGCTGACCACGGCGCGCAGGCCGGCGTCGGTGAGCGCCCAGGGCGCGTGCTCGCGCGAGCTGCCGCAGCCGAAGTTGCGGCCGGCCAGCAGGATGCTGCGGCCCTGGTTTTCCGGGCGGTTGAGCGCGAACTCGGGGTCGACGCTGCCGTCGGCGCGCTTGCGCCAGTCGGCGAACGCGTGCTCGCCCAGGCCCGTGCGCGTGGTGGTGGACAGGAAGCGCGCGGGGATGATGCGGTCGGTGTCGATATTGGCCTGCGCCAGCACCACGGCCCTGGATCGGATCAGGTTCACGACGGTGTTCATGCGGCCTCCGTGGCGGCGAGGCTGCGCGGGTCGGCCACGACGCCGGCGACGGCCGAGGCGGCCGCGGTGAGCGGCGAGGCCAGCAGGGTGCGGGCGCCCGGGCCCTGGCGGCCTTCGAAGTTGCGGTTGCTGGTGCTGACGGCCAGTTGGCCGGGCGCCACCAGGTCACCGTTCATGGCGATGCACATCGAACAGCCGGGCTCGCGCCATTCGGCGCCGGCGGCGCGCACGATGCGATCAATGCCTTCGGCCTCGGCCTCGCGCTTCACCTGCTCGGAGCCCGGCACCACCAGCATGCGCACGCGCGGGTGCACGCGGCGGCCGGCCAGCACGCCGGCCACGTCGCGCATATCCGACAGGCGGCCGTTGGTGCACGAACCGACGAACACCACGTCCACCGGCGTGCCGGCGATCGCGGCGCCGGCCTGCAGGCCCATGTAGGCCTGGGCCTTGGCTTCGGCGTCGTCGGCGGGCTCGGGCACGCGCTGGTCCACGCCGATGGCGGTGCCGGGGTGCGTGCCCCAAGTAACCGCGGGGCCGATGCGGCGGGCGTCCACGTGCACTTCCTGGTCGAAGGTGGCGCCTTCGTCGGTGGCCAGCGTGCGCCAGCGCTTCACGGCGGCGTCGAAGGCGCGACCCTGCGGTGCGCGCGGCGTGCGCGACAGCCATTCAAACGTCACGTCGTCGGGCGCCACCAGGCCGGCGCGGGCGCCGGCTTCGATGGCCATGTTGCACAGGGTCATGCGCGCTTCCATCGACATCGCCCGCACGGTGCTGCCGCGGAACTCGATGACGTGGCCGGTGCCGCCGTTCACACCGATGCCGGCGATCACGTGCAGCACCACGTCCTTGGCGCCCACGCCTTCGCCGAGTTCGCCGTCAATGGTGATGGCCAACGTTTTGGGCTTGCGCTGCAGCAGGCACTGGGTGGCCAGCACGTACCCGACCTCGCTGCTGCCGATGCCAAAGGCCAACGCACCGAACGCGCCGTGCGTGCTGGTGTGGCTGTCGCCGCAGACGATGCTCATGCCGGGCTGGGTGAGGCCCAGCTCGGGCGCGATCACGTGCACGATGCCGCGCTGCGCCGAGCCCAGGTCAAAGATCTCGATGCCGTGCGCGGTGCAGTTCTCGCGCAGGCGTTCCACTTGCGCCTTGGCTTCGGGCTTGTGGTACGGCAGCTCGCCGGCCGCGTCGGCCGGCAGGGTGGGCGTGGAGTGGTCGAGCGTGGCCTTGGTGAGGTCGGGGCGGCGCGGGGCGATCCCGCGTGACGCCAGCTCGGTGAAGCCCTGCGGCGAGGTCACTTCGTGGATCAGGTGCAGGTCAATGTAGAACACGGCGGGCGCGGCCGGTGTTTCGGGCACCACCACGTGGGCGTCCCAGAGTTTGTCGAACAGAGTGCGGGGCGTCGTCATGGCGATCTCAGGCGGTGGCGGCGAGGGGAGTGGAAGAGGATTCGCGCTGGCGGATCACGCGGTTGGCCACGTCCAGCCAGGCCAGGGCGCTGGCTTCGATGATGTCGCGGCTGGTGCCCAGGCCGGCGTGTTCGACGCCGTCGCAGCGCACGCTGAGGTTGGCTTCGCCGCGGGCGTCGGCGCCGATGCCGATGCTGTGCACCTGGTAGCTTTCCAGCTGCATCGGCACGCCGGTGGCGCGGGTCATGGCCTCGAACAGCGCGGCCACCGGGCCGTCGGCCTCGGCGATCTCGGTCACCAGGTGGCCTTCGGGATCGGACAGTTCGACGTGGGCGCGGGCGCGCTTGCCGCTGTCGCTCACCGACAGCGCCGACAGGCGGTAGCCGCGGCCTTCGGTCGCGGCCTCGCCCAGCACCAGGGTCTGCAGATCGGCGTCGCGCACCAGCCGCTGGTGGTCGCACAGCTTCTTGAAGCGCGCGAACACCTGTTCGAACTCGAACTCCTCCAGCGGCAGGCCCAGCGCGCGCAGGCGGTCGCTGACCGCGTGCCGGCCGCTGTGGCGGCCCAGCACCATCTGCGAGGCCGGCCAGCCCACGTCCTCGGGCCGCATGATTTCGTAGGTGTTGCGGTTGCGCAGCATGCCGTGCTGGTGGATGCCCGCCTCGTGCGCGAAGGCGTTGGCGCCGACCACGGCCTTGTTGCGCTGCACGGGCATGCCGGTCAGGCGCGACAGCAGTCGCGACGCGTGCAGCAGCGCGCGGCTGTCGATGCCGGTGACGGCGCCGTAGTGCGCGCCGCGCACCCGCAGCGCCATCACGATTTCCTCCAGCGCGGCGTTGCCGGCGCGCTCGCCGATGCCGTTGATGGTGCATTCCACCTGGCGCGCGCCGCCTTCGATGGCGGCCAGCGAATTGGCCACGGCCAGCCCCAGGTCGTCGTGGCAGTGGGCGCTGAAGATGGCCTTGTCGGCGCCCGGCGTGTTGGCGATCAGCCGCTGGAACAGGCCGCGGATCTCTTCGGGCGTGGTGTAGCCGACGGTGTCGGGCACGTTGATGGTGCGTGCGCCGGCGGCGATGGCGGCGCCGAACACGTCCACCAGGAAGTCTTCCTCGGTGCGCAGCGCGTCCTCGGCCGAGAATTCCACGTCGTCCACGTAGCGCCTGGCCAGGCGCACGCCTTCCGCCGCGCGCTCGAGCACCTGTTCGCGGCTCAGGCCCAGCTTGTGCTCGCGGTGCAGCGGGCTGGTGGAGATGAAGACGTGGATGCGCGGCTTGCGGGCATGTTCCAGGGCCTTGGCCGCCGCTTCGATGTCGCCCGCCAGGCAGCGCGACAGTGCGCACAGCGTGGTCTCGCGCACTTCGGCGGCGATCATGGCGGTGGCGTCCATGTCGCTGACCGAGCTGGCGGGGAAGCCGGTTTCGATCACGTCCACGCCCAGGTCGGCCAGCGCGCGCGCCATCACGAGCTTCTGGGCCGGCCGCAGGCTGCAGCCGGGCGACTGTTCGCCGTCGCGCAGGGTGGT
Organism: Lysobacteraceae bacterium; assembly: GCA_031418815.1. Lineage (GTDB taxonomy): Bacteria > Pseudomonadota > Gammaproteobacteria > Xanthomonadales > Xanthomonadaceae > Arenimonas. The sequence continues at coordinate 8,807 of JANOJQ010000079.1, read as the reverse complement.
GTCGAAGATGCGGATGCGGTCGGTGGTCACGGGGCGAACTCCTGTTCCAGTACGGGTGCGGCGGATTCGATGAGGCGGACGAGGGCGGGGGCGACGGTTCGTAGCGGGCGCGATTCGGCACGCCGGCGCGGTTTGCGCGGCGCGCGCGGCCGCACGTCGGAAAGCAGGCCGGCCAGCACAGTGGCGTCGATGTTGCCGCCTGACACCACGGCGCATTTGTTCTTGCCCGACACGCGGCGGCCGGCGGCCAGGGCCAGCGCGCCGGCGCCTTCGGCGATGACGTGTTCTTCCAGCGCCAGCCGCACCAGGGTTTCGCGCAGCTCGGCTTCGCGCACGATCACCACGTCGTCCAGCAGCCGGGCCAGCAGCCGGCGCGTGATCTGCCCGGGGTGGCGCACGCGCACGCCGTCGGCCAAGGTGGCGCCGGGGATGGGCGCGCTGTCGTCGCCGCGCAGCACGCGGGCCATGTTGTCGGCGCCCTCGGGCTGGGCACCGACGATGCGCACGCCCTGCGATTTCAGCGCCAGCGCCACGCCCGCGGCCAGGCCGCCGCCGCCGATCGGCACGATGACCACGTCGGGCGCGTGCGCCGCCAGCTCCAGGCCGACGGTGCCCTGGCCGGCGATCACGTCGGGGTCGTCGAAGGCGGACAGGAAGCGGTAGCCGTGCTGCGCCGCGAGCTCGATCGCGAACGCGCGCGCTTCGTCGAAGCTGTTGCCGTGCATGCGCACCGTGGCGCCCCAGTGCGCGACGCCGGCGACCTTCGTGGCGGGCGCGCCGACCGGCATCACGGTGATGGCCTGCATGCCCAGCCGATGCGCAGCCCACGCCAGGCCCTGGGCATGGTTGCCGGCCGAGGCGGCGATCACCGGCCGGCGGTCGCCGCGCTCGCGCGCCACCAGCAGGGCGTTCAAGGCGCCGCGCACCTTGTAGGAGCCCGTGCGCTGCAGGTTCTCGAGCTTCAGCCAGGTGCCGAAGCGCTCGGCGTAGTGCAGCGGCGTGGCCGGCAGGTAGCGGCGCAGCCGGGCGTATGCCGCCAGCACGTCGGCGACGCCAACGTCGTCCTCCGGCGGCGGCGCGCGGTCAGCCATGAACTGCCGTGGCGCCTCGGAGAAGACGCCTCCGGTGGGCGGGACGATGGTCGTGGGGGGTGTCGGGACTAAAGTCCCTCCCACAGCGGGCGGTGGCGACGGCGGGGCTCATACGGTGGTCAGCCAATGGGCGTGTGCGGGCGAGCCGCCGCGCACGATGCGCAGGTAGCGCGTGCGCAGCTCGTTGGCCACCGGTGAGGCGCCGTAGTCGCGGCGGTCCAGTGCGGCCACCGGCAGCAGCTCGGCCGAGGTGCCGGTGACGAACACTTCGTCGGCGTCCAGCAGCTCTTCCAGCGTGACCGGGCGCGAATCGGCGCCCGACAGCGCCACCACCGTGTCGCGGGTGATGCCCGGCAGCGCGTCGGGATGGTCCACGGCGGTGACCTTGCCGTCCTTCACCAGGAACACGTTGACGCCCGTGCACTCGACCACGAAGCCGGCGTCGTCGATGAACAGCGCATCGTCGAAGCCGCGGCCGCCGGCCTCGCGCTTGGCCAGGATGGAGTTGACGTAGGCGCCGCTGAGTTTCAGCGGCGGCATGGCCTGGGCGCGGTTGCGGCGGAACGGCGACACCGTCAGGCGCACGGGCTTTTCGCCCAGGTGCGGGGCCCAGGGCATGGACGCCACCATCAGGTGCTGGCTCAGCGGCGCCACGTCCAGGCCCAGCGAACCGGTGCCGTACCACAGCAGGGGCCGGATGTAGGCGTCGCGATGATGGTTGGACTGCAGCACGGCGATGACGGCCGCGGCCGCTTCCTCGACCTTGAACTGCGCGCCGAACGCCGCCGCACCCTTGCGCATGCGCTCGAGGTGCTCGGGCAGGCGGAACACGGCGGCGCCGTCGGGCGTGGCGTAGCTGCGGATGCCTTCGAACACCGCCGTGCCGTAGTGCATGGCGTGGGTGGTGAGCGGGGCGTGCATCTGGTCCTGGCGGCCGATGCGGCCGTCGAACCACAGGTTCAGGGACATGGGGCGATCTCCACGGAAAGGCAGTCGTGCAGCTGTTCGATCTGGCGCTGCAGGGTTTCGGGCGGGCGCTGCCCGCGCACGGTCACCTGCAGCGTCCAGTCGCCGCCCTCGGGGGGCTGTTCGCCGCTGATGGCCAGCGGCGTGAAGCCGCGGCGCTCGGCCGTGCCGAGCACGCGCAGCAGCACGCCTTCGGCCGGGCGCAGCACCAGGTCAAGCCGGTACCGCATGGGCGGGCTCCGGCGGAGGCGCGGCGATGGCCGGTGCGGGCTCGGCGTCGAGCATGGTGGCGTTGCTTTGGTTGGGCGGCACCAGCGGCCAGACATTGGTGCGCGCGTCGATGGCCACGTGCAGGAAGGCCGGGCCGGGCGTGGCCATCAGCGCGTGCAGCGCGTCCTCGACGTCCTCGCGCTTGTCCAGGTGCAGGGCGGGGATGCCGAACACGCGGGCCAGCGCGGCGAAGTCGGGGTTGTCGCTCAGGTCCACTTCGCTGAAGTTCTTGGCGAAGAACAGCTCCTGCCACTGCCGCACCATGCCCAGGGCCTGGTTGTCGAGCAGCACCATCTTGATCGGCAGCTTGCAGCGGGCCACGGTGGCCAGCTCCTGCAGGTTCATCATGAAGCTGCCGTCGCCGCTCACCAGCACCACGGTGCGGTTGGGGCAGGCGAACTGCGCGCCGATCGCCGCCGGCAGGCCGAAGCCCATCGTGCCCAGTGCACCGCTGGTCAAATGATTGCGCGGGTGGTTGAACTTCCAGTGCTGGGCCACCCACATCTGGTGCTGGCCGACGTCGCAGGCGACGATGGCGTCGCGCGGCGCGATTTCCGACAGGCGGCGCAGCAGGGCGGGGGCGTAGACGTCGCGACCCGGGGCGTCGTAGCGCGCGGCGTGCTGTTCGCGCTGGGCCAGGCAGTGGTCCAGCCACGGGCCGCAGTCGGGGCGCACGCCGGTCATATCCTTCAGCGACGTGGCCACGTTGCCCGGCACGCCGACGTCGGCGTGGCGCAGCTTGCTGATCTCGCGGCGGTCGGCGTCCAGGTGCACGATGCGCGCGCGCGGCGCGAATTCGGCCAGCTTGCCGGTGGCGCGGTCGTCGAAGCGGGCGCCGATGCAGATCAGCAGGTCGGCTTCCTGCACGGCGATGTTGGCCGCGCGGCAGCCGTGCATGCCCAGCATGCCCAGCAGCTGCGGGTGGTTGGTGGGCAGCGCGCCCAGGCCGCGCAGCGTGAGCACGGTGGGCATGCCGCTGGCTTCGACGAAGCCGCGGAAGGCGTTCACCGCATCGGCCAGGGCGATGCCGCCGCCGCCGTACACCACCGGGCGCTCGGCCGCGGCGATGGCGGCGATGGCGTTGGCAATGTCATCCCGCGGCGGCGGCGGGGGAGGCGCCGCCGCCGCGGGGACACGGGGAACCAGGTGCGAGGCGTCGGCCAGCTGCACGTCCTTGGGCAGGTCGATCAGCACGGGGCCGGGGCGGCCTTCGCGGGCGATGCGGAAGGCTTCGTGGACGATGCCCGGCAGCTCATTGACGTCGCGCACGAGGAAGCTGTGCTTGACGATCGGCAGGGTCATGCCGAACACGTCCAGTTCCTGGAACGCGTCGGTGCCCATCAGCGCGGTGCTGACCTGGCCGGTGATCACCACCATCGGCGCCGAATCCAGGAACGCATCGGCGATGCCGGTGACCAGGTTCGATGCGCCCGGGCCCGAGGTGGCCACGCATACGCCGACTCGGCCGCTGGCGCGGGCGTAACCGTTGGCGGCCAGTGCGGCGCCCTGTTCATGGCGCACCAGGATGTGCTTGAGCTTCGAGCCGGGCAGGGCGTCGTAGAAGGGCATGATGGCGCCGCCCGGGTAGCCGAACAGCAGGTCCACGCCCTCGGCCTCGAGCGCGCGCGCCAGCAGTTGGGCGCCGTTCTGCTTGGTGTTCATGCGGTGGCGGCCTCTGGTCGGGGCGCGGGCGCGCGCGGGGCGGTGACGTTGCCGTCGGCGCCGATCCAGCTCATGGCGGCGCGCAGCTTGCGGCCGGTGGCTTCGATCGGGTGCTCGAAGTCGGCCTGCTTCATGGCCTTGTAGTTGGGGTTGCCGGCGGCGTACTCGGCGATCCACTGGCGGGCGAAGGTGCCGTCCTGGATTTCGGCCAGGATCTTCTTCATCTGCGCGCGGGCATGCGTGTCGATGATGTACGGGCCGCGGGTGAGCGCGCCGTACTGCGCGGTTTCGCTGATGAACTCGTGCATGCGGGTGATGCCGCCTTCGTACAGCAGGTCGACGATCAGCTTCAGCTCGTGCAGGCACTCGTAGTAGGCGACCTCGGGCTGGTAGCCGGCTTCGACCAGGGTTTCCCAGCCGGCCTGCACCAGCTTGGTGGCGCCGCCGCACAGCACGGCCTGTTCGCCAAACAGGTCGGTTTCGGTTTCTTCCTTGAAGGTGGTCTTGATGACGTTGGCGCGCGCGCCGCCCAGGCCGGCGGCGTAGGCCTGTGCCAGGGCTTCGGCGCGGCCGCTGGTGTCCTGCTGCACGGCGTAGACGCAGGGCACGCCGCGGCCGATCTCGTACTCGCGGCGCACCAGCGCGCCCGGGCCCTTGGGCGCGACCAGGATGACGTCGAGGTCGGCGCGCGGGGCGATCTGGCCGTAGTGCACGTTGAAGCCGTGCGCGAACAGCAGGCAGGCGCCTTTGGCGATGTAGGGCTCGATCGCCTCGCGGTACAGGCGCGGCTGCACCATGTCGGGCGTGAGCACGGCCACCAGTTCGGCGCCGGCGACCGCTTCGGCCGGCGTCTTCACCGTGAAGCCATCGGCCTGCGCCTTGGCCTCGGTCGGGCCACCCGGCCGCAGCCCGACGGTGACATCAAAACCCGACTCCCGCAGGTTCAGGGCATGCGCCCGTCCCTGGCTGCCATAGCCGACGACGGCGATGCGGGGGCGTGGCGCGTTGGCATTGGCAGCAGCGTTCTGGCTCATGGCGTCGTATTCCTTGGAGGTTGTAAGAACGGGGTCAGGTTCACTTCTTTTCACTAACAGGCAGGGTCAGGTCTCGAGCGCGGGGGTTAGCGGCTCTGTCGGGCGAGGGTGGAAGAAGTGAACCTGACCCCGCTTCGAGGGCGTGGTCACGGCGCCGCGCGAGGCGGAGCCGACTTGCAGGGCGTATTTCGCCAGCGCGCCGCCGGTGACGCGGGGGGCGATGCGCGCGGGTTCGCGGGTGGACAGGTCGGCGGCCACGTCGATGCGGCGGGTGGCCACGTCGATGCGGACGCGGTCGCCGTCGCGCAGGCGGGCGATCGGGCCGCCGTGCGCGGCTTCCGGCGAAACGTGGCCCACCATGAAGCCGTGCGTGGCGCCGGAGAAACGGCCGTCGGTCACCAGCGCCACATCGTTGCCCAGGCCCTGGCCCACCAGCGCGGCGGTCACGGCCAGCATCTCGCGCATGCCGGGGCCGCCGGCCGGGCCTTCAAAGCGGATCACCACCACGTCGCCGGCGCGGATGGCGCGCGCCTGCACGGCGGCGAAGGCATCGTCCTCCGAGTCGAACACGCGCGCGGTGCCTTCGAACGATTCGCGGCCGTGGCCGGCCAGCTTGACGATGCAGCCTTCGGGCGCCAGGTCGCCGTAGAGGATCGAGTAGCCCCCGCGCGGCTTGAGCGGGTCGGCGATGGTGCGCACGCAGTCCTGCGGCCCCGCGACGGGTACGGCGTCGAGTTCGGCGAACAAAGTGCGGCCGGTCACCGTGGCCGCGTCCTCCAGCAGGCCGGCCGCACGCAGTTCATTGGCGACCAGGGCGGTGCCGCCCATGTCGAACATTTCGGCGGCGGTGTAGCGGCCGCCCGGCTTGAGGTCGGCGATGACGGGCGTGTGTCCCGCCGCATCGAAATCCTCCAGGGTGAATTCGACGCCGGCCTCGTGGGCGATCGCCAGCAGGTGCAGCGCCACGTTGGTGGAGCCCGCGGTGGCCGACACCGCGCGCGCGGCGTTGCGGAAGGCCGCCGGCGTGAGCAACTGCGACGGCGTCGGGCCGCCGTCGCGCAGCCGCTGCATCACCAGCTCGCCGCAGGCGAAGGCCGCGGCGCCCTTGCCCGGGTGCAGCGCCGGAATGTCGTTCAGGCCCAGCGGCGACAGGCCCAGGAAGGTCAGCACCATGGCCATCGTATTGGCGGTGAACTGGCCGCCGCAGGCGCCGGCGCCCGGGCAGGCAACGCGTTCGATCTCTGCCAGGCCGGCGTCGTCGAGCGTGCCGGCCGCATGGGCGCCCACGGCTTCGAACACGTCCTGCACCGTCAGCTTCTTGCCCCTGCACTGGCCCGGCATGATGGTGCCGCCGTAGAGGATGGCGCTGGGCAGGTCCAGCCGCGCCAGCGCCATGGCCGCGGCCGGCAGGGTCTTGTCGCAGCCCACCAGCACCACCACGCCGTCCAGGCAGTGGCCGCTGACCGCCAGCTCGATGGAGTCGGCGATCACCTCGCGCGAGGCCAGCGAGGCGCGCATGCCGGTGCTGCCCATCGCGATGCCATCGGTGATGGCAATGGTGTTGAACTCGAACGGCGTGCCGCCGGCGGCCAGGATGCCGGCCCGCGCATGCTGGGCCAGGTCGCGCAGGGTGATGTTGCAGGGGGACACGTCGGACCACGTGTGCACCACGGCGATCATCGGTTTGGCGATGGCGGCGTCGTCCAAGCCCGTGGCGCGCAGCATGGCGCGGGCGGGAGCGCGGGAGGGGCCGGTTTTGATCGCGTCGCTTTGCACTGGGTGGGTCCGTCTGGATTTGAGAAGGCCCCAAAACGAAGAACCCCGCGCCGTTTCCGGTGCGGGGTTCTAGTTTCGAGGGCTGTTTTACTTATTCGCGCTCGTCTATCCCGCACCTGGAAGTGAGGTAATAAGAACGACGACGACGACAAGGGCCAGCAGCGCGACCGACGCGACATGCTGCTCGACCGGGAGGGTCGTGCGCAGGGTCAGGGCGGTGGCGTTGGCGGCGGGCATGGGTCGAGAGAAACACAGCCCCGCGCGGGCTGTCAATACCCCGCCGAGGCCTTTTTTCACGGCGCGCCGCTTTAGAATTCCTACTCCAATCGCCCGTTTGCCGGGCTTGGCTCGACCGCGTAGACGCCCAGTCCACGCACTTCACCCAGCCGGCGCAGCCCTTGGCCGGTGCCGGCGACGCGGCCCTCGAACTCTTTCGCCCGCTCCGTCGGCACCAAGTAGTAGACGCCGGCCTCGCGCTCGACCAGCTCGTGCCGCAGGTCGTCGTCGAAGGGGCCCGGTGCCGAAGCGACGTGCACGCCCAGGTCGTCCAGGCTGATCGTTTCGACTTCGCTGCCGAGGTAGAAACGCAAGCCATAGCGGGCCTTGGTCTGCACGAACACCATCTCGATGGGCGGCGCCGGCAGCAGCGGCCGCAGCTCGTTGGCCAGCTGGCGGGCGTCCTGGTGGCTGGGCATCGTGGCCAGGAAAACCTTCGCGCCCAGCAGCAGCGCCAGCCACAGCGCCGCGAGCGTGGCCGCCCCGCGACCCAGCGGCACCCGCGCCAGCGACATCGCCACCAGCAGGCTGATCGGCACGAACAGCGGCAGCAGGTAGAACGGCAGCCGCGACCGCGCCAGGAAGAACACCAGCAGCGGCAGGCCCAGCCACAGCCACAGGAAGCGCGACGCGGCCGGCGGCGGCACCGACGCCTGGTCCTTCACGCGCCGCCACGCGGCCACTGCCGCCCACGGCAACGCGCCCAGCAGCAGCGTGGGCAGGTACACCACGAAGCCGCCGTACCACTCGCCGTTGCGGTTGTGCTCGGTGCTGGCGATGCGCCCCACCACTTCATCGCCGACGAAGTAGGGCAGCAGGTCGGGGTGGCGATGGATGATCCAGGCAAACCAGCTCAGGCCAATCACCGCGAACGCCAGCAGCCCGACCGGACGCGTGACCAGGGCCAGGCTGCGCTGGCGCACTTCCCACACGGCAATCGCCAGCAGCGGCAGCAGGCCCGGCGGCCCCTTCACCATGAACGCCAGCCCGAACAGTGCCCACATGGCGTCCAGCCAGCGCGGCGAACCGCCGCCGAAGCGGAAACGCACGTAGGCCATCATGGCTGCCGCCTCCACGCACGTAAGCAGCGTGTCGGTGGTGATCACGCCCGCCGCGAGGAAGGGCAGCGGGCAGCTGACGTACACCAGCGCCGGCATCCAGGCGCGCCCCGGCACCAGGGTCTTGCCCATCGAATAGACCAGCGCCACGGTGAGCGCGAACGCCAGCGCCATCGGCAGCCGCAGCGACCACTCGCTGCGGCCGAACGCATTCACGCTGGCGGCGATGGCCCAGTAGGTCACCGGTGGTTTGGTGACGTGCATGGTTTCGTCGTTGCGGCGGGGCGTGAGGTAGTCGCCGCTGTCCACCATCTGCAGCGCCACGTTGCTGTAGCGGCCTTCGTCGGGATCCCACAGGCCGCGTGCGCCCTGGAAGAACAGCGCCAGCACCAGCGTCAGCGCGAATGCCGCCAGCGGGCCGATGGGGAAGCGACTGCGGGTGTCCGGGGAGTGGATGGCGGCGAGGTTCGCGCGCCTGGCGGCACGCTGTTCGTTGGGGCTGCCAGTTTACCGGGGCGCTGTTGGGGTTTCGTTATCAGGCGCGGTGCTGCACATCCCGTCCGGCACTTGACCCCGACCAAGGCCTGAACAACCGTCGGGCCATGACCGAAACCATCGCCTCCGCCCCCACCCCCCCCCCCCCCCCCCCCCCCCCCCCCCCCCCCCGCCCCCCC
>JANOJQ010000078.1:0-15582 GCA_031418815.1 Lysobacteraceae bacterium | reverse complement strand
TGCCGCGGTTGACCTCCAGCCACAGGTGTTCGGCGACGTTGTCGGGTTGGCCCACCACGGTGGCGAAGGCGAAGTCGCTGCCGGCATCCGTGCCCGCGATGGAGATGTTCTTCTGCGCCAGGTTGTTGTAGTCCCAGACGTGGTTGCCGGTGGGCGCGGGGCCGTCGTGGGGAGTGACCTCCACCAGCAGGCAGGGGTGCCAGTTCACCAGGCCGGCCGGCGTGCTCACCTGGATCGGCGGCACCAGCCCCGCGGGCCATTCGACGCTGACGATCTGGTCGGCGCCGGGCGCCACGCCGGTGACTTTGGCTTCGCCGATGAAGTAAGTTCCCGGCGCCATCGGCAGCGGCACCGGATCGCCCGGGCCGTTGGTCGGCTGGAACGAAGCCGGATACGTGAACTCAAGCCCGGGGTAGTGGGTGATCGAAATGCGCACCCAGGCGTCCAGCGAAGCCACCGTGCCGTTGTTGCGCACGCGTGCGTACACCCAGTTCGCCTGGCCGCGCATCGGGTCCTCGTGCGGGCCGGCGGCGCCGTAGCTGGCCGGCAGGGCGCTTGGATCGGCGGCCGGCGCCAGCCGGCGGCACCAGATGTCGGGGCTGTTCCAGAAAGCACCGGACGAGGCCACGGTGCCGGTGTCGCCCAGGTTGTCGCGGATCACCAGGTCGCGCGTGCCGGTGGCGTCGATCGCCGCCTGCACGGCGGCACCGACGTCCACGCGGCCATAGCCGTACCAGCCGCTGCGCACGGGCGGCAGGCCCGAAGTCACCGAGGGATTGCCGTTGGCGTCCAGCCACTGGCCGACCGGGTGCGTGTTGCCCAGGTCGAACTTCAGCGCCGTGTCGCGCAGCAGTTCGCGCGCTTCGATGTAGGTCAGCGAAGGATTGGCCGACAGCACCAACGCGGCTGCGCCCGCGCACAGCGGCGTGGCGGACGAGGTGCCGCCGAAGTTGTTGCGGTGGTTGGCAGGGCCGGTCAGCACCGCGGCGCCGGCGGCGTGGGCGTTGAGCAGTGGGTTCATCAGCGTCAGCTGGTTGCTCACCGCATTCACGGCGCTGATTTGTCCTGGCTCGCTGCCGGCGGCACCGATGGCGCCGACGTGGATCACCGCACCCACCGCGAACCCGGCCACCGTGGCGACGCCGAGCGTGGTGGCGCCGGCGGCCGACGCCGCCGAGAGCGTGGTCTGGCTCTGGACGAAGCTGATCAGGTTGCCAATGCCGGCGTGCGTGGCGCCCCAGGGCATGAAGCCGGTGGGCGGGTTGTGCACCGTGGGCGACTGGTCCTGCGAGGGCGCGCACAGCGCGATCTGGCCCCAGCCCGAATAGGGCCCGCGGATCTCGGTGACGCCGTCGTCGGCGAAGGACGTGGCGGCGATGCCGAAACTCTTCTCATAGGCGCCCCAGGGCCGCGCGGTGACGTTGTTGGCGTTGGCGTTGCCGGTGGAGAAGAAGCACATCGTGCCGCGGCCGCCGCGGCCGAAGGTGGTAACGAAATCGATGGCGGCGCGCGCGGTTCCCGACAGCGTGGCGCCGGCACCCGGGGTCAGGCTGCAGGTGATGACGTCGGCGCCGCGCGGCGGCGGCGCCGGGAAGCCGATGATGGGGCTCTGCGGATCGAATCCCGCCATCCACAGGTACTGGTCGCCGACCTCGATGTCGATGTAAGGGAGGCGGCCGGCCACCGTCATGATCTGCACGTTGGGGGCGCTGCCCACCACGCCGTAGGCTTGGCCGGCCACCGGCGACGGGTTGTCGGCCAGGGCCACCGACACGCCCGCCACGCCCGAACCGTGCGTGTCCCAGGGGTTGTCGTTGTTGGCGACCATGTTCTCGAAGTCGAAGGTGGCCAGCAGCTTGGGCGCGCCGTTGCTCACCGTGCCGGTGAAGTCGGCATTGGTGGGAACGCCGCCGGCCGACTGCACGCCCGAATCCCAGACCGCCAGCACCACGTCGGGGTCGCCGTAGGTGGCCAGCCCTTCGTCCTGCAGGTGCTGCCAGGCGTCCGGCGCATTGATCAGCTGGCGGTCCCACAGGCCCGGCCAGAGCGCGTCGGTGGGCGTGATCGCGTCCACCTCCGGGGTCACCACCAGGCTCGGTTCGGCCCATTCGACGTCGTCGCGCGCGGCGATCTTCTCGATGCTGTCGAGCAGGTCGAGCGTGGCCGGTCGATTCCAGCGCAGCACGAAGGCACTGGGCGCGTACGCCAGTTCCCGCACCACGGTGTAGCCGTATTCCTTGGCGATGGCGCGCACCTGGTCGATGCGCGGCCCGCGGAAGCGCACCACGATATCGCGCGTGAGGTGGCTGAAGCCGTGTTCCCGCATGCTGACGACGGCGCCCGCGTGTTCGACCTCGGGCAGGCTGCCCAGGCGCTCCAGCGCGGCCGGCATGTCGGTGCCGCCGGCCTTGAACAGGTGCACGCCGGCGCGGCGGGCGAGGTCGGGCTCCTGCTGGGTTTCCAGGCCGAAATTGGCCACCAGCTGATCGAGCACGCGGCCGTCGCGGCGGGCCTTGTGGGCCAGGGTAATGGCGAACAGGCCGGGATCGGCGTCCACCGGCACGCGCACTTTTTCGCGGAAATAGGTGCGGCCGCCGCGCTCGCCCAGAACGAACACCTCGCGCGCGGCGGTGATGCCCAGCGTCACTTCTCGCGACTGCTCCCCGAGACGGCCGTGCTGCACCTGCAGCAGGTGGCTGCCGGCGGGCAGTCCGGCGGCGGCGTATTCGCCGCTGCGGGCGTCGAAGGCCAGCGCCACGGCCTCGCCGCGACTGCCGGCGGTGGCCAGGCTGAGCTTGGCGTCGGTAATCACTTCTCCCTTGGCATCGCGCACGTCCACGTGCAGGGAGGCTTTGTTGCTGGTCTTGTCGTTCATGGGGGCTCCGGAGGGCAACAGGGCGACCTGCCTTTTGCGGCAAGCCGGGGAATTCGCGCCGGCAACGCCGGCGCCTGGGGGATGCATGGCCGCGGCGAAGGCCGCGACGCGCTCTACCGCCGGTTCTCTACCTGGGCATGCGCCCGCCGGCTTTTCGACGCGACTTTTCAATGACCTCGTCGGTGACCACGACCAAGTCCTTGGGCAGGCGGGCGCGGTCGAGATGGTCGATGCGAAGTGGCTCGATGCCTTCCAGGCGTCCGAGCACCTGGTTGCCGTAGCCGTACTCCACCACTGCCGCCTCGTCGAGGGCATCCACCGGGAAGTAGCCGCTCAGGCAGGCGCCGTCCTCGTCGATCTCGGCGAACCAGCTGAGCACGCCGCCGCCGCGTCGGCCGGCCAGCCGGACGAAGGGCTGGGCATCGCGCTCGGGGAAATGGGTGCCGCGGATCTCGACCCGCGCGAGCAGGTGCGGGCGCTGGTCGAGGTCCAGCACGGCTTCGTCGGCCTGCCAGCTCAGCTTCGGCGGCAGGTGGTAATAGATGGGTTGGAACAGGGTTTCCATGGTCCCGTCCTCGCGGTTAGTGGGTGAATTCGATCTGGTCGACGTTGACTTCCCCGGACGGTGTCTCCGAGAACACCAGGGCCACGCTGGTGACGTCCGCCAAGTCCACCTTGGCCTGGCCGGCGCAGACGATGGTGTAGGACACCAGTGGGATGCGAACCGTGAGCTGCGCCGACTTGGTGAATGTTGGCTGCGCGCGCACGTCCGGGAAGGGCAGCTCGTGGAACGCGCCGATGCGGATCGCGCGCTCGTTGTTGGCGCCGTCGCGCAGCAGCAGCCGCAGGTTCTGCGCAAGGTTGGTGGGGTTGCTGGCGCTCTCGGCGGTCTGGCCTATCGAGAGGCTGATCGCCGCGAAGCCGCTCACGTCGCGCTGCCCCGGTGGCACCGCCCATTCGATGCGATCCCCGCCGGCGTCCCAGCGCAGGCGCAGGCCGCGCGAATCGTGCGGTGAACGCGCGTCGATGCCCGGCGCGCTGGCATGGTTGTGCAGCTTGCCCTCGTTGGGCGCCACCGGAAGCCCGGTTTCGCTGACGGCCCCGCCGATCGAGCTCGCGGTCCAGGCGGGCGCCGACTGGAAGTCGTCCACCACGCGTTGGCCCGGCACGCGGTCCTGGGTGTAAAGCTTGGTGCCCGTGGCCGCAACCGACGGCGGCTGCCACTCGCCGTTGAACATGCCGGCCCAGCGGCCGTCGCCGCGCAGGTAGGTGCGGAAGAAGGCGTTGGCGTAGGCCAGCGTCACCTTCTGCTGGTCGGCCGCCGGGATGCAGGCCGCGGCTTCGCCGGTGAAGTTCTCGTTGCTGGTGATGAAGCCGTTGTGGCTGGCGCGGTGCACGAACACCATGTGCTTGGCAGCGCCGCTGCTGCGGTCGTACAGCGCGAAGCCGGTCTGCGGCACCGTGTAGCCCGGGGTCCAGATGCCGCCGGTGATGTCGCCGTCGCGCGAGCCGTAAAGCACGAACAGCGGCGTGGCGAACGGCGCCGCCAGCACTTCGCTGCCGTACTGGTCGGTCGGTGCCAGCGACAGCAGCGCGTCAATGCCGTGGCCCAGCGCGCCTGCCTGGTTGAGCCTGGCCACCTTGATCACCGCCTCGCCGCCGCGGCTGTGGCCCATCACGCCGATGTGGTTCTGCAGCTTCGTGCCGAAGGCCGCCTTCAGGATCGCCAGGTGTTCGAAAAGCATGTTGGCCCGGCCCAGCGCCGACATGCCGCCGTTCAGGTGGATGCTGGCGGCGACCATGCCGTTCCTGGCCAGGTGCTGGAGCAGGAAGTCGTAGCTGGTGTAGGAATGGCCGTTGCCGTGAATGATCACCACCAGCGGGTAGTCGGCCTGGGTGGCGCTGGCCTGCGCGGGCGTGGTGGCGCCGGCGACGTCGGCGGGGAAGAACACGTGGGCCTTGCGCGGCACGCTGCGGTTCACGGCCGTGAACCCGCCGGGATTGCTGTAGTGGCCCGTCTCATCCACCACCGTGGCGGTGCCCTGGGTGGTCTCGTCGTAGTTCCAGCTGCCGGCGTGCGCCCAATCCGACAACGTCCCCGGGTCGTGCACGATTCGGAAGCCGGCGACGAAGTAGCCGTCGATGATGTCCAGCGGCGTGTTGTACTGGCCATCGGTGACGAACGAAGCCGCGTCGCCGACGTTGTTGCCGAAGTCCACCACGATGTCGTACTCGCCCACCTGCATGGCGTTGGGCCACAGCAGCACCTTGTTGGCGTTGACGCAGCCGGGCTGCAGCTTGAGCTTGGTCACCGCGGCGTTGCCGCCCAGCACCGGCAGGTGGGTGAGCGTGTTGTCGACGTTCCACTGCGCGGCGGTCTTGTTCGCGATCACGTAGAAGGCGCACATCTTGCTGATGTTGGCCGGGTCGACGATGCCCGGATCAAGCGCGCCCCAGACGTTGGCGCCCACCTCGAAGGTGTCGGCATAGCGGAAGTAGGGCGCCCCGGACACGGTGCGCCCGCTCACCGGCAGCTTGTTCACGCAGCCGCCCAGCACGGGCTTGGCGGTCCAGAACGGCTCGCGCACCACCAGCCCGGTGGTGCGCCGGCCTGCCACGACGTCGCGCTCGGTCAGCACCCAGCGCTGGTCGATGCGGAAGCCGTAGCGCATCGGCCGCACGATGATGTCGTACGCGCCTGGCGCCAGCCCGCGCGCCAGCCGCAGCGGCACCAGCTGCTCGGTCCGCGACTTCACCACCACGTCGAACGCCGCCGCCTGGCCGTCGCGCGTGGTGGCGGGTTCGAAGGGCGTGCCCACGTGCCACTCCGCCTGGCGCCTGACCAGCACCACCCGGGCATCGCCCTCGAACGCCAGGTTGGACAACAGCAGGAACGGCCGCTCGCCCTTGGCGTCGACGGCGTTGATCGGGCGACCTTCGCCGTCGGCCACCAGCACCAGGGCGCGGGTGCGCGCGGCGCCGAGCTCGGCATTCGCCGACGCCAGCGCGTCGCCGTCGCGGTGCACGATCACTTCGATGGCCAGGCCCTTCCAGCGCTTGAGCGCCTCGGCGGGGGAATAGCGGCGCTCCGACCAGGGATCGTCCAGGCCTGCCTGCGGCCAAAGCACGGTGGCGGGGATCGACCCACTGGCCTCGGACATCAGCCGGAGCGACATCGCCTCGCGCCCATCCACGTTGACCGTGATGTCGTGGGCGATCCCGGCCTTCAGTGCCGATGCCCGCAGCGTGATGCTTTCGCCGATCTCGAACGACTTGCGCGGCAGGTCGTCGTCGCCCAGCAGGTGGACTTCGGGCCCGTTCGGCCGCGATGGTGAGGTCTTTTTCGTCATGGCTGGCTCCCGTGCAGCCCAGCGCCCGATGGCATCGAAGGTTCGGTCGGGATGGGTGCTTGCAGGGGAATCAACGCGCCCTGAAAGTTGCGCAGGTCAGGCGGAAATGTTGCAGTTCCGGAAAGCGCTGCTGAAAGCCGCTAACCGAAGAAAACCGGTGGCCCGCTGCGGCTGCGTCGTGGCGCCTGCCGTGAGCGGAACCGGACCAAATCACCGGAAGCGCCAAGCCTGCAGCGCATGAGGACGGCTTGGCCGTTGCCCCTGTGAAGCTGCGTTGGGTTTCATTGATGGGTCGGTGCGTCCTGCTGTTGGCCAATGGCGCGGCGAACCCACGGATGCCACTTCGCCGTTTCCAGCAGCGCGCCACCGGCCAGGCCGGCCAGCGCGGCCGCGGCGCTGGACGCGGCGCCCGGAAGTGCGAACCCGAACAGCCCACGCAGCGCGGGCACGGCGATGCAGGCTGCCACGATGGACGAGGCCACCAGCGCAATGATCCAGAACGAACTGCGGCGCTGACCCGGCGCCGAGCGCAGCGCGCTGCGGCGGCTGGAGTTGGTCCGCACCATCATCAGGTTGCCGGCGGTGAGCGCGATGAAGGCCAGCGCGCGCGCCTGCCCCACGTCCTGCGTGGCCGCCAGCGCCTGCGCATACACCCCCAGGCAGGCCGCCAGCAGCGCCAAGCCCTGGAACAGGCCCACCAGCATCTGCGGCGTGCCCATCAGCGACTCGGCCAGGCGCCGCGGCGGCTGGCGCATCGCATCGGGCTCGGCGGGTTCGTTCTCGAAGGCGATCGAACACATCGGGTCCACGATCATCTCCACCAGCACCACATGCGCCGGCAGCAGCAGCGGCGGCAGGCCGATCAGAAGCGGCAGCATGGCCAGCCCGGCGATCGGGACGTGCACGGCCACGATGTAGATCATCACCTTGCGCAGGTTGTCGAAGATGCGCCTGCCCACGGCGACGGCTTGGACGATGCGGCCGAAATCCTCGTCCAGCAGCACGATGCCCGAGGCCTCGCGCGCCACGTCGCTGCCGCGCTGGCCCATGGCGATGCCGATGTGCGCGGCCTTCAGCGCCGGCGCGTCGTTGACGCCGTCGCCGGTCATGGCGACCACTTCGCCGCGGCGCTTGAGGGCTTCCACCAGCCGCAGTTTCTGCTCGGGACGGAAGCGCGCGAAAACGTTGGTGCGCGACAACGCTTCGCCCAGCGCCGCGTCGTCCATGGCCCCGACCGCGTCGCCGGTAAGCGCGCCCGCGGCCACGTCGATACCGGCTTGGCGCGCGATCGCGAGGGCGGTAGTGGGGTAGTCGCCGGTGATCATCTTGACCTGGATGCCCGCCTCGCCGGCCAGCGCGATCGCCGCGGGCACCGAAGCACGCAGCGGGTCCTCGAAGCCGACCAGGCCGACGAACTCGAAGTCGAAGTCGTGCTGGGCCACGGGAAGGGTTTCGCCGCGGTGCCTGCCGATCGCCACCGCCAGCACGCGCTGTCCGTCGCCGGCCATCGCGGTGACGCGCGCCATCCACGTCGCCACCTGCGCGGGCGGCAGGTGGCACAGGTCGGTCACGGCTTCGGGCGCGCCCTTGGTGGCCACTTCATGCAGGCCCGGCGCGGACTGCCAGGCCTGCGACATCGCCGCCAGCTCCGGGCTCAGGCCGTAGTGGCGGCCCAGGCTCCAGTCGGCCTGCAGCGGCGAGAATCCGGCGTCCGAGGTCCCGGCCAGCTGGCCCACGGCCAGGTCCATCGGGTCGAAGCTGTGGTGGCGTGTGGCCAGGAAGGCCGCGTGCAGCAGGCGGCGCGCCGGCTCCGGCAGGACGTGCGTGGCGTCAGTGACGTCATGCGCCGTCGCGCCGTCGTCCAGGCTGCGGATGCGCATGCGGTTCTCGGTAAGCGTGCCGGTCTTGTCCACGCACAGCACGGTGGCCGCGCCCAGGGTTTCGATGACGGCCGAGCGCCGCGCCAGCACCTTCACCCGCGCCAGTCGCCAAGCGCCGATGGCGAAGAAGATGGTCAGCACCAGCGGGAACTCTTCCGGCAGCAGGGCCATCGCCAGCGCGATGGAGCTGAGCAGGCCCTCGACCCATTCACCGCGCACCAGGCCGTGGTAGAGCAGGATGCCCGCGCTGAACACCCCGGCGAAGATCCCGAACGCGCGCACCAGCCGCCGCGTGTTGAGCTGCAGGCGCGTGGGCCCGGTTTCGATCAGCGCGAGCGAACGGCCGATGGCGCCCGCGCGCGTCTCCAGGCCGGTGGCGGTGACGCGCACCGCGGCCTCGCCGGCGGTGACCAGCGTGCCGGCATAGGCCTGCGAGCTGGCTTCCGCCCCGGGTTCGGCCGGCGCGGCGTCCCCGGCCGACGCATGTTTGGCCACGGGCACGCTTTCACCCGTCAGCAGCGATTCGTCCACGCTCAGCGTGCGGCAGCTGAGCACGGTGCCGTCGGCGGCGATGCGTTCGCCTTCCTCCACCAGCAGCAGGTCGCCGGGCACCACCTCCGGACTGGACACGCGCCGCACCTCGCCGTCGCGCAGCACCGACGCAGTGGGCGTGCCCAGCGCGCGCAGGGCCTCGAGCGCACGCTCGCTGCGGCGCTCCTGCAGCACCACCAGTGCCAGCGTCATGCCCGCGAAGCCGCCCAGCAGCAGGCCTTCGCCCAGCTCGCCCAGCACCAGATAGCTGCCGGCCGCCAGCGCCAGCAGCAGGAACATCGGCTCGGTGAGCACCTGGCGCGCGGTCAGCCAGAAGCTGCGCGCGGCGGTGGCGGGCAGGTCGTTGCGGCCGTACTTTTCCAGCCGCTCGGCCGCTTCGGCCGAAGACAGGCCCGGCGGGAGGGAGTGGTTCGGGCTGGGTCTGGTCATGCCTGGGATGTCCACGAGGTGCACAGTTCACCACGCTGCGGGCGGTACGCGCTTGACCCGCGTCAACGGCCGGCACCACGGCGCTGTGTGCGCTGGCGAGCTGCGTGCGGGATCCCGATCGGCGAGAATGCAGCCCACTCCAGGATCATGCCCATGGCCGAAGCCGAGAAAGACCCCGAGTTCCGAATCCTTTCCCTGGCCGGCGGCGGATACCTGGGCTTTTACACCGCGTGCGTGCTGGCGCGGTTGGAAGAACAGGCAGGCGAGCCGCTGGGGCGCCGCTTCGACCTGATCGCGGGCACGTCGGTGGGCGGCATCCTGGCGGTCGCGCTGGCGTTCGAGATCCCGATGGCGACCATCCGCACCCTGTTCCTCGAGCACGGCACCCGCATTTTCTCGGCGCGTGCGCTGCCGTCCAATCCCGTGGCCAGGCTGCGCGACCTGACGCGCTCGGTGCTGGGGCCCAAGTACAACGGCGTCGCGCTGAACAAGGCGCTGGTGACCCACCTGGGCCGCAAGACGATGGCCGAGGCCCGGCACGCCGTGGTGGTGCCCGCGGTGAACATCACGCTCAGCCAGACCAAGGTCTTCAAGTCGCCGCATACGGCCGGCTCGCGCGGCGACGAGGGCATCCGTGCCGCCAGCGTCGTCATGGCCACGTCGGCGGCGCCGGCGTACTTCCCGTCGGTGCGCATCGGGCCTTACCTCTATGCCGACGGCGGGCTGTTCGCGGTGGCGCCCGACCAGGTGGCGATGCACGAGGCCGAGCACTTCATGCGCATCGACGCCGCGCGCATCCGCATGCTGTCCATCGGCACCGCAACCGCGAATTACCGTCCTGCCGGCGAAGTGGCGGAGACCGACGGCGCGGTGGACTGGCTGGCCGAGAGCCGCCTGCTGTTGACCCTGATCTCGGTGCAGCAGCAGCACGTGCAGGCGATGATGGAAGACCGCCTGCGCGACCGCTTCGTCCGCCTCGACGCGCAGTGGCCTGCCGAGGATGCGCTGGGCATCGACGTGGCCACGCCCGAGGCGGCGCAGGTGCTGGAGGCGCTGGCCGACCAGACCCTGGCCGAGGCGCGCACGGTCCGGGCGATACGGCGATTCCTGGGGCCGTCGTCGCTCCGTTAGTCAGGCCAGCTGCGGGAGGTCGAACACCAGCACTTCCGCGCCGCTGCCACGCTCGATGGTGACCAGGGGCTCGTCGCGGTAGCGCAGCGCGTCACCGGCGCCCAGCGCAATGCCGTTGACCACCAGTCGCCCCGTCACCACGTGCACGTAGCCCAGCCGTTCCGCGGCCAGGTTCAGCTGCGCCTTCTCGTCGCCGTCGAACAGCCCGGCGTACACGCGCGCGTCCTGGTTGATCAGCACCGAACCCTCGGCGCCGTCGCCGCTCACGACCAGCCTCAGCCGGCCGCGCTTGTCGGCCGCGCTGAATGGCTTCTGGTCGTAGCCGGGCTTGACGCCCGTGGCGTTCGGGATAATCCAGATCTGCAGGAAATGGGTGGTGCCGCTGGTGCTGTGGTTGAACTCGGAGTGCGTGATGCCGGTGCCGGCGCTCAGGCGCTGCACCTCGCCCGGCACGATGTTCTCGGCGTTGCCCATCGAATCCTTGTGGCCCAGCGAACCTTCCAGCACGTAGCTGATGATTTCCATGTCCCGGTGGCTGTGGGTGCCGAAGCCCTGGCCCGCGGCCACGCGGTCTTCATTGATCACCCGCAGCGGGCCCCAGTGCACGTGCTGGTCGTCGCGGTAGTCGGCAAAGGAAAAGCTGTGCCAGGAGTCCAGCCAGCCGTGGTTGGCGTGGCCGCGTTCGTGAGCGGGGCGCAGCGCGATCACAGCGACAGGCCAAGGCGGCGGGTGGCGGTAGAGAGGTGGTTCATGGCGTGGCTCCCTTGGGTTCCCCGGCAAACCGGCGGTTGCCGGTGCGGCGCAGTGCTTGCGTGGCCAAAGTATGGATGCCAACAAAAAAAGCATCAATGCCAATTAAGAACAATCTATCGTTCCAATTCGGTTATCAATAAAGGCGGCCACGCTGCGCCAGGCCCAGCCGTAGAAACGCCACGAAGATGTCCAGGGCCGCACCGCCCCGTTCAAAGCAGATTTTGGTGAGGATCCAGGCCATGGCGTTGGCGTCCTTCGATGTTGGGCGATACTCGGCGCTGCGGATTGTCCCGCAAGCGCTCTCCCGGAGCACCCGCCCATGAACCACGCGCCGCCGGCCGATCCGGCTTCCCACTGGGAAGGGGTTTATCTCACGAAGGCATCGGACAGCGTCAGCTGGTTCCGCCCGCACCTGGACAGGTCGCTGGCCCTGCTGGGGCAGGCTGGCCTGTCGCCGGCCTCGCGCGTGATCGACGTCGGCGGCGGCGCCGCCACCCTGGTGGACGATCTGCTGGCGATGGGGCTGCGCGAGGTGACGGTGCTCGACCTGTCCAGCCGGGCGCTCGCCGTGGCCCGGGAACGGCTGGGAGCGCGCGGAGTCAGCGTGCACTGGCGGGTGGGCGACATCCTCACGGCGGCGCTGCCGGAGGCGGGCTACGACCTGTGGCATGACCGCGCGGTGCTGCATTTCCTCACCGAACCCGAAGCGGCCGCCGGCTATGCGGCGCAGGCCGCCCGCGCGGTCCGCCCGGGTGGCTTCGCGGTGATCGGCGGCTTCGCGCCCGACGGCCCGGAGCGGTGCAGCGGGCTGGTGGTGGCGCGGCGTTCGGCGGACGACATCGCCGCGCTCATGGGCCCCGCCTTCCGGTGCGTGGCGATGCGGCGCGAACAGCACACCACGCCCGGGGGATTGCCCCAGTCGTTCGCGTGGGTGCTGCTTGAGCGCACCGCGGATGGCGCCGGCCCGTCATCGGGTTAGCCACGCCCTGAAGTTCAGTCGGCGACGGGGCCGGGCCCGGCGTGCGTCGGGCCGGGCAGCGGGCCCGCCAAGTCGTCCAGGATCGGGCAATCCGGCCGCTGGTCGCCGTGACAGTGCAGCGCCAGCGCGTGCAGCGTGCGCTGCATGGCCTGCATTTCGCCAATGCGCGCACCGAGCTCGTCGGCGTGCGCCTGGGCCAGCTGCTTGACCTCGGCGCTGCTGCGCTGCGGATCCCCCCACAGGCCCAGCAGGAGCTCGATCTGCTTCATCGGGAAACCCAGGTTGCGCGCGCGCTTGATGAAGCGCAGCCGGTGCACGTCGGCGTCGTTGTACAGGCGGTAGTTGGCGAAGGTTCGCGCCGCGGGCGGCACCAGGCCAATGGCCTCGTAGTGCCGGATCATCTTGGCGGAGACGCCGGTGAGTGCGGACGCCTCGCCGATGTTGTGCAGGCCTTGCCCACGCGCGTCGGCCAGTTCGGGTCGGGGAGCGGATCGTGCCATGGTCGTCTTCCCTCAGTGCCGTGCCCGCGGGGCCCAGCGGCGCAGCAGCAGCGTATTGGAAACCACGCTGACGCTCGAGAGCGCCATCGCGGCGCCGGCCACCACGGGATCGAGCAGCCCGGCCGCGGCCAGCGGAATGCCCACCAGGTTGTAGATGAAGGCCCAGAACAGGTTCTGGTGGATCTTGCGGGTGGTGCGGCGCGAGATGTCGCTCGCGTCGGCCACCAGGCGCGGGTCCGAGCGCATTAGGGTGACGCCGGCGGCGTGCATCGCCACGTCGGTGCCCGAGCCCATCGCGAACCCGACGGCCGCGGCGGCCAGCGCCGGCGCGTCGTTGATGCCGTCGCCCACCATGCCCACGCCGCCGTCGTGCGCCAGCGCGCGCACCTGGTCCACCTTGTCGCCGGGCAGCACTTCGGCGCGCACGTCGCCGCTGGCGATGCCCACCAGGCTGGCGATGTGCTGGGCGGCGCCCCGGTTGTCGCCCGACAGCATCACCGTGCGCAGGCCCAGGGCCTGCAGCGCGGCGATCGCCTCGGCTGCTTCCGGCCGAGGTGGATCGCCGAACGCCAGCAGTGCGCGCGCCGCGACCCCGCCGCCGCCGCCGTCGCTGGCCAGCCACGAGGTGGTGTTGCCTTCGGCCGCCAGTCGCTCTGCGGTGCCGGCCAGCGCCGGAAGCAGCACGCCGTGCTCGGCCATCAGCCGCGCATTGCCGAGCAGCCAGCGCTGGCCGTCGATGTGGCCCTGCAGGCCGCGGCCGGCGATGGCGGAGACGTTGGTCGCGGCCGGCACGGCCAGGCCACGGGCATGCGCTTGGGCCAGCACCGCCTTCGCCAGCGGATGTTCGCTGCCCGACTGCAGTGCCGCGGCGATGGCCAGCATCGGGTCCGCGTCGCCTTCCACGGCTTCGACGAAGGCGAGGGTGGGGCGGCCCTGCGTCAGCGTGCCGGTCTTGTCGAAGGCCACCATGCGCAGGTGGCGGATGGTTTCCAGCGCTTCGGCGTCCTTGATCAGGATGCCGGCGCGCGCGGCGACGCCGGTGCCGGCCATGATCGCGGTCGGCGTCGCCAGGCCCAGCGCGCAGGGGCAGGCGATCACCAGCACGGCCACGGCGTTGAGCACGGCCTGGGTCCAGTCGCCGACGGCGAAGCCCCAACCGATCAGGGTCGCCAGCGCGACCAGCACCACCACCGGCACGAACACCGCGCTGACGCGATCGACGATGCGCTGGATCGGCGCCTTCTTCGCCTGCGCGTCCTCGACCAGGCGGATGATCCGAGCGAGAGCGGACTCGCCGCTAACCGCGATGGTGCGAACCACCAGCCTGCCTTCGGCATTCACCGCCCCGCCCGTGACCTTGTCGCCGGGTTCCTTGGCGACCGGCAGCGATTCGCCGCTGATCAGCGATTCATCGCTGTGGCTGCGGCCTTCGATCACCTCGCCGTCCACCGCAATGCGCTCGCCGGGCAGCACCACCACTTGGTCGCCCACGGCCACGCGTTCGATCGGCACGTCGGCTTCGTGGCCGTTGGCATGGCGCACGCGCGCGGTGGTGGGACTGAGCGCCTGCAGCGCGCGGATGGCCTCGGTGGTCTGGCGCTTG
Organism: Lysobacteraceae bacterium; assembly: GCA_031418815.1. Lineage (GTDB taxonomy): Bacteria > Pseudomonadota > Gammaproteobacteria > Xanthomonadales > Xanthomonadaceae > Arenimonas. The sequence continues at coordinate 1,530 of JANOJQ010000078.1, read as the reverse complement.
GCGCGGGCCTCGAGCCACTTGCCCATCAGGATCAGGGTGATGATTACCGCCGAGGCCTCGAAATAAAGCGGCGGCGCGCCGTGGTGCGGGCGGGTGAACAGCAGGTGGTACAGGCTGAGCCCGTAGCCGGCGCTGGTGCCCAGCGCGACCAGCAGGTCCATGTTGCCGGTGCGGGCCTTGAGCGCCTTCCAGGCCGCACGGTAGAAGCGCGCACCGAGCCAGAACTGCACGGGCGTGGCCAGCGCCAGCTGCCACCAGCCCGGCAGCGCCCAGTGCTGGTCGAAGGGCATGCCCAGCATCGGGATCGCCAGCGGCAGCGAAAGCAGGGCGGCGATGATGAGGTGGCGGCGCTCGAGGTCGAGGGCCGCGGTCCTGGCCGGGGAGTCCGTGCCGGTGCCGGCCGCGCCCGCTGGGCCATCGGCCTGCGGTGCCACGGTGTAGCCGGCGCTGGCGACCGCCTGCACGAGCGCCGCCCGGGGCGTGCCGGTGGCCACCGTGATCCGCGCCGTTTCCGTGGCCAGGTTGACGTTCGCCGAGAGCACGCCCGGCACCTTGGCCAGGGCCTTTTCGACGCGCCCGGCGCAGGTGGCGCAGGTCATGCCGGTGATGCCGACGCGGATTTCGGCGGCCGGGGGAACGGGGACGGTGCTCATGGCGGACTCCTGCCTGGGGTTGGCGTGATCCTCCGGCTTGCCATCATGGGAAGGTCAACCGGCATTGTCACGCGCCCGACAGCGCTCGCTCCTGGTGCGGCTACCAAACCAGGTCGTCGGGCACCTTGAACTGGGCGTAGTAGGCGTCGTCTTCGGAGCTGGAGGCCACGGGCGCGGTGCCGGCGGCCTGGCCATGGTCGAGCACCACCAGGGCGGCGTCGCGTTCGCGCACCTTGTCGCCGGCGGCGCGCGGCAGCAGCTCGTAGCGATCGCCGAGGCGGGCGATCACCAGCGCGCCCGAGGCCAGCTTCTTGCGCAGGTCGTCGTTGACCAGCAGGGTGCGGATGGCGCCGTCGGCGGTGAACCGATACTCGCTGTCGCCCGCGCGCGGCACCTTCTTGTCCTGGATGATCTGCCGCGCCTGGGCGCGCAGCTCGGCGATGCGTGCCTGGGCCTTGCGCTCGGCTTCCAGCGCACGGTCGCGCTCGGCCTTGTCGGCGCGGGCACGCTCGGCCTCGCGCTGGATGTCGTTGGCGTCCGACGGCGCCTTGCCGTGGCGGGCCTTGTCCTGCGCGCGCGCCACCTCGGCCACCTTGGACTTCTTGACCAGGCCGGCCTTGAGCAGTTGTTCCTGGAGGGGGTTGGGCTTGGCCATGGCGCGCTGTCTTGTCGTGGAGTTCCGGGACATCATACCCGTCGGCCGCTTTGAACCCTGCCCACCGATGGCACCGCTGAAATACCTTTCCGGCTACCCCGAACACCTCCAGGCCCGCGCGCGTGAACTGATCGCGCAGGACCGGCTGGGCAAGGTGCTGGCCGACAAATACGGGCAGGCCCACGCCGTGCGCAGCGACAGCCAGCTCTACGCCTACGTGCA
>JANOJQ010000077.1:0-3457 GCA_031418815.1 Lysobacteraceae bacterium | reverse complement strand
GGAAGACGGTCTTGGCCACGGGCAGGCCGTGGCTCAGTCGGTGGATTCGCTGGACGGGTTGTCGCGCAGCAGCTTGTCGATGCGCTCGCCCTTGTCGAACAAGAGCTTCCATCGCACCGACCGCGTTTCGGCCCAGCTGCGGCGCGACATCGGCCTGATCGTGCACCAGGCGGTGCGCGAGTACGGCCTGCCGTCGGTGAGCGTGTCGGACGTCGAGGTCACCCGTGACCTCGCGCACGCCAAGGTCTTCGTCACCGCGCTGATGGCCGAACAGGGCCCGGCGGCGGTGAAGGCGCTCAAGGAGATCGCGCCCGAGCTGCGCTATCGCCTGGGTCAGGCGGTGCGCATGCGCCACGTGCCCGAGATCCACTTCCACTACGACGACTCGGTCGACAAGGGCGAGCGCATCGACAAGCTGCTGCGCGACAACCCGTCCAGCGAATCCACCGACTGAGCCACGGCCTGCCCGTGGCCAAGACCGTCTTCCGGCCCCTCGACGGCATCCTGCTGCTCGACAAGCCCGCCGGCTACAGTTCCAACCAGGCCCTGCAGGACGTGCGGCGGCTGTATCGCGCGGAAAAGGGCGGCCACACCGGCGCGCTCGATCCATTGGCCACCGGCCTGCTGCCGCTGTGCTTCGGCGAGACCACCAAGATCGCCGGCCTGCTGCTGGGCGGCCGCAAGGCCTACCGGGCGCGCATCCGCCTGGGCACCAGCACCGACACCGACGATTCCGACGGCCTGGTGCTGCGCGAGCGGCCGGTGCCCGCGCTCGACATGGCGACGGTCGAAGCCGCGCTGGCCCCGTTTACCGGGCGCATCCGCCAAAGGCCGCCGATCTATTCCGCGCTCAAGCAGGGTGGCGAGGCCCTTTACGTCAAGGCCCGCCGCGGCGAGACCATCGACGTGCCCGAGCGCGAGGTCGACATTGACGCCATCGACTTGCTCGACTTCGATGGCAGCGCGCTCACGCTGGCCGTGACCTGCGGTTCGGGCACCTACATCCGCAGCCTTGCCCGCGACCTGGGCGAAGCCCTGGGCTGCGGTGGCCACATCACGGCCCTGCGCCGGACCTGGGTGGATCCGTTCCGCAGCGCCCGCGCCTACACCCTGGGCGAACTGCAGGACGTGGCCGACACCGAGGGCGAGCCGGGCCTGGAGGCACTGCTGCTGCCGGTGGAGGCCGGGCTGTCGCACTGGCCCACGGTGGTGGTGGATTGGGACCAGGGGCGTCGGCTGGGGATGGGGCAGTGGGTGCAGTTGGAGGGGTCGGGCCTGAAGGCCCTCCTTCAGGGGGCGGGCAGCGTCGACGGCCCCTCCGGACCCATCCTGACCGCATCGCCTCCTGCAGGAGGGCCTTCAGGCCCGACGTTCCTGGCCGTGAACGTCCTCAACGCCGAAGGCCGCTCCCTCGGCCTGGCCGACCTGGCCGAAGACGGCAAAGTCCGCGCCAAACGCCTTTTCCGCTGGGCCAGCGCCTGCTGACGAGCCGCGACCACGTCCTGCGCCTTGTCCGCAAACACCCGCCCGGCTATAATTCCGCGGCTCTCACGAGCCCTCCCAACCGGCGGGCCACGCGGTGCGACGCCAATCCTGGCGACGTTCCTGCAGGCCGCGCATCACCAGAGAAGAAAACACCATGTCCGTCGATTCCGCCAAGATCATCGAAGAGTTCAAGCGCGTCCCCAACGACACCGGCTCCCCGGAAGTCCAGGTCGCCCTGCTCTCCGCCCGCATCGACCACCTCACCGACCACTTCAAGGCCCACAAGCAGGACCACCACTCCCGCCGCGGCCTCCTGAAGATGGTCAACCAGCGCCGCAGCCTGCTTGGCTACCTCAAGAAGAAGGACTCCAAGCGCTACCAGACCCTGATCGAGCGTCTGGGCCTGCGCCGCTAAGACAAGTAAACCAACGCGGCGCAGAGATGCGCCGCGTTGCATTTGGGGCCCCGGAAGCACCCGGGGCCAAACCGCCGGGCAGGGTGCCCGCCGGATCGAATCCGAAGACGAGGAATTAAATCGTGGCGAAAGTAACCAAGACGTTCCAGTACGGTCAGCACCAGGTCACGCTCGAGACGGGCGAAATCGCCCGCCAGGCCGGTGGCGCGGTTGTCGTCAAGTTTGGCGACACGGTCGTGCTGGTGACGGCAGTCGGCAACAAGAGCGCGCGCGAAGGCATGGACTTCTTCCCGCTCACCGTCGACTACATCGAGAAGTTCTACGCCGGCGGCCGCATCCCGGGTGGCTTCTTCAAGCGTGAAGGCCGCCAGACCGAGCGCGAGACGCTGGTGTCGCGCCTGATCGATCGCCCGATCCGCCCGCTGTTCCCCGAGCACTTCCGCAACGAAGTGCAGGTCATCGCCACCGTGATGTCGATGAACCCGGAAATCCACGGTGACATCCCGGCCCTGATCGGCGCGTCCGCCGCGCTGGCCCTGTCGGGCATCCCGTTCGCGGGCCCGATCGGCGCCGCCAAGGTCGGCTACGCCAACGGCCAGTACCTGCTCAACCCGACCGTCACCGAACTCAAGACCTCCGACCTCGAGCTCGTGGTCGCCGGTACCGCCAACGCGGTGCTGATGGTCGAGTCCGAAGCCAAGGAGCTGAGCGAGGACGTGATGCTGGGCGCCGTGATGTTCGGCCACCAGCAGCTGCAGGTCGTCATCAACGCCATCAACGAGCTGGTCGCCGAAGTCGGCGTGAAGCATTGGTCCTGGACCGCGCCGGAAAAGGCGCAGGCCCCGGTCGACGCACTCAAGGCCGCCATCGGCAAACAGCTCGAAGCCGCCTTCCAGGTGCGCGACAAGCTTGAGCGCAAGGACGCCATCTCGGCGGTGAAGAAGGAAGTCATCGCTTCGCTGGCCGCGCAGATCGAAGCCAACGGCTGGAACGCCGCCGACCTGTCGAAGGAGTTCGGCGAGTTCGAGTACTCCACCATGCGTGACTCGGTGCTCAAGACCCGCACCCGCATCGACGGCCGCGACCTGTCCACCGTCCGCCCGATCACGGTGCGCACCGGCGTGCTGCCGCGCACCCACGGCTCGGCGCTGTTCACCCGCGGCGAAACCCAGGCCATCGTGGTCACCACGCTGGGCACCGCGCGCGACGGCCAGGTCATCGACGCCGTCGAAGGCGAGTCGAAGGACCACTTCCTGTTCCACTACAACTTCCCCCCGTATTCGGTGGGCGAAGCCGGCCGCATGATGGGCCCGAAGCGTCGCGAGATCGGCCACGGCCGCCTTGCCCGCCGCGGCGTCCAGGCCGTGATGCCGACGATGGAATCGTTCCCGTACACCATCCGCGTGGTCTCGGAAATCACCGAGTCCAATGGCTCGTCGTCGATGGCCTCGGTCTGCGGCTCGTCGCTGGCGCTGATGGACGCGGGCGTGCCGATCAAGGCGCCGGTGGCCGGTATCGCCATGGGCCTGATCAAGGAAGGTTCGGACTTCGCCGTGC
>JANOJQ010000076.1:0-1549 GCA_031418815.1 Lysobacteraceae bacterium | reverse complement strand
CCCTACCTGCAAGCGCCCCTCGCCTTCGCGGTGCGACCGGCGCCAGAAGCGACCCTCGCCTTCGCGGTGCGACCGGCGCCAGAAGCGACCCTCGCCTTCGCGGTGCGACCGGCGCCAGAAGCGACCCTCGCCTTCGCGGTGCGGCCGGCGCCAGATCGCGGCGCCAGACAGGTGGGCTTGGAACAACCCCCCAGACGCTCCCGGACTTGGGAGAAGAACCTGAAAAACGCCCGGCAATCAGCCCAGCAGCGCGTCCAGCAGGGACGGCAGGCCGGCGCTTGCGGCCTCCACGTTGGCCAGCACGTCGGCCAGGGTGATTTCGGCGTCGTCGCCGCAGCCCGCGGCCCAGTTGGCCACCACGGCGAGGCAGGCGTAGTCCAGGCCCAGCTCGCGCGCGAGGCCCGCTTCGGGCATGCCGGTCATGCCGACCAGGTCGCAGCCGTCGCGGCGCATCCGCGCGATCTCGGCGCGGGTTTCCAGCCGCGGGCCCTGGGTCGCACCGTAGCAACCGCCGTCCACCAGCGCCGTGCCCGAGCGCAACGCGGCGTCGCTCACGGCCTGCCGCAGCGAAGGCGTGTACGGATCGCCGAAGTCCACGTGCAGCACCTCGCCGCCCTCGCCGTCCCAAAAGCTGGAAGTGCGGCCCCAGGTGTAATCGATGAGTTGGTCGGGCAGGGCCAGCACGCGCGGGCAATAGGCGTCGGTGATGCCGCCCACGGTGTTGATGGCGAGCACGCGCTGCGCACCGAGCGACTGGAGCTGCCAGAGGTTGGCGCGGTAGTTCACCCGGTGCGGCGGCAGCGAGTGGCCTTCGCCGTGGCGCGCCAGGAAGGCCACCCGGCGGCCGGCGAGCCGGCCCACGCGGACCGGGCCCGAGGGGGCGCCGTAGGGCGTGTCGCCGCCGAGCGCCTGCGCGCCCTCCAGCGAAGCCAGGCGGTACACGCCGGTGCCACCGATGATGGCGAGGTCGATGCCGGCCATGTCAGGCGCCCAGCGCGTAGATGCCGGGCAGGTTGCGGCCCTGCTCGTGGTAGTCCATGCCATAGCCGTAGACATAGCGGTCGGGCACTTCCAGCGCGATGTAGTCGGCGTGGATGTCGTCGACGCGGCGGTCGTGCTGCTTCACCGAAAGCACGGCGATGCGCACGTCGGCCGCGCCTTCGTCCTCGCACCAACGCTTGACCGCCTTGAGGGTGTGGCCTTCGTCCAAGATGTCGTCGGCCAGCAGCACGCGGCGGCCGCGCAGCGGCGTGGCCGGCCGGTGCAGCCAGGCCAGGCCCGAGCCGGTGGTGGCGCCGCGGTAGCGGGTGGCGTGCAGGTAGTCGAACTCCAGGTCGATGCGCAGCGCCAGCGCCAGGCGCGACGCGAACAGCATGCCGCCGTGCATGATGGTCAGGTACACCGGGCGCGGGCCGCCGGCATAGTCGGCGTCGATGTCGGCGGCGATGCGGCGGATTTCGTCCTCGATGTAGTCGCGGTCGAAAAGCAATTCGGCCGCGGCCAGCGCATCGCTGAGTTTGTTGGGCATCACGCCACTCCGGTGTCGGGG
>JANOJQ010000075.1:0-31256 GCA_031418815.1 Lysobacteraceae bacterium | reverse complement strand
GAAACCTGCGAAGTACGGATAGACCATCCATCCGAACCCAACCAGCATCAGCGGGTACTGCAGATAGCTGATGGCCTGAAATACTTGCTTCACCTTGCCCATGCGCGATCCTCCGGACCCTAGCTATGCCGCCGATCTACTGCTGAATGTCCTGAAATTCCCTGCCCCGCAAACCAAGGTTCGGGGGAACTTACGTGCTTTACAGGTGAACGCGGGTAGCGACTCGACAAGAATAACCCGTGGAGCGACGTCCCCCCGGTTTTGAGCAGCGCTTTCATCTGGAGATGAGCCCTCCTCCGTCCGCACGGCCTGACGTCCGCTTCGGGTCGGAAGCAGACCCTGAGCATGCTCAGGACCAGCATTCAGAGCGGCGCTTTCGTCTTTGACCTTGCTGCGGTGTGCGTGCGCCGATCGGGGCGGCGCTCGCCGTAACGGAACATGTCGTGCGCAACGCGCACGCGCTTCAGGCCAGGGCGGCGAAGGCGTCGCGGGTGAGGTTTTCGGGCGCGCCGTCGGTGCAGTGCACTTCGTCTTCGATGCGCACGCCGCCGAAGGGCAGCAGGTGCTCCACGTTCGACCAGTTCACCGCCTTCGCATGCGGCCCGGCCTTGAGCTTGGCCAGCAGCGTCGGGATGAAATAAATACCCGGTTCGATGGTGACCACCATGCCCGGCGCCAGCGTGCGGGTCATGCGCAGGTAGGGGTGGCCGTTCGGGCGCGGGATCAACACCCCGTCTTCGTCGCTGAAGCCCGCCACATCATGCACCTGCAGGCCGATGGGGTGGCCCAGGCCGTGCGGGAAGAACGTCGACGTGACGCCTGCGTCCAGCATCTGCCCCGGATCCATGTCGACGATCTCCAGCGTGCGCAGCACGTTGCCCAGGCGCAGGTGGCATTCCAGGTGCAGGTCGCGGTAGTCGGTGCCGGCGCGCACCAGGTCGCACAGCGCCTGCTGCTCGTTTTCCACCGCGTTCACCAGCGCGTCGAAGCGCGCGTCGCCGTTGCCCCAGGTGCGGGTGATGTCGCTGGCGTAGCCGGCCACTTCGGCGCCGGCGTCGATCAGCAGGGATCGGTGCTCGCGGGGCACGTCGGTGGACTTGTACTGGTAGTGCAGCGTGGCGCCGTTCTGGTTCAGGCAGACGATATTGTTGTAGGGCAGGTCGTAATCGGTGTGCCCGGTGGCGGCGAGGTAGGCCGCGTGGATTTGCGCCTCGGAGCCGCCGGCCTGGAACGCAGTGCGCGCGGCCAGGTGGCCCGGCACGGCGCGGCGCTGGGCCAGGCGCATCACGGCCAGTTCGTAGGGCGTCTTGTAGGTGCGATGGTAGTGCAGCTGCGCCAGCAGGCCCTTGGGATTGTTCGGCTCGAAGCCGGGCAGGGCGGCATCCATCTCACCGATGATGGCGCGTCGGCCGCTGGCAGGCAGGTGCTGGGCGGCATCGGCCGGGTCGCTGATGACGCGGATGTCGAAGTGCTCGACCCAGGCGCCCTCGGGGGCGGTCGGCGGCACGTGCCAGTAATCGTCGGGCTGGTAGTACACCAGCACCGGCTTGCGGCCCGGCGTGTAGGCGATCCAGCTGTTGGCGTGGTGGGTCAGCGGCAGCCAGGCCTTGAACTGGGCGTTGGGCTTGAACGGATAGGGCCGGTCGTCGAGGAATTCGAACTTCTCGACGCCCGAAGCGACCAGCAGGTGGTCGAAGCCGTGCTTTTGCATCGCTGCATCGGCACGAGCCTTGATTGTCTGCAGGTGCGCGGGATATAGAGTGTTGGCATCATCAAATGGCATTGTCCGTTACCTTCTGGGTCGGTCGAGTTGATTTTGCCGCATTGGGCGGCATCGCGCAGGAGCAGGGGTTGGATAATCGGCGCAAGGACGGCGGATTCCTGGGTAAGCCGGCTTGGCTATGGAGTTTGGGAGCGTTGCTGGTTGGCCTGGCGCTCAGCGGCCTGGCGGCCTCCTTCCACCGGCAGGCGCTGGCCCGGTCTGACCAGGTGCGGATGGAGCGGCTGGCCGAGCGCAGCTTCGACGCCGTGGACGCCAAGCTGCAGACCGGCGGCCTGCTGGTGCGGTCGGTGCAGGCGCTGTTCCTGTCGTCGGACGACGTGACGCCCGCCGAGTTCGACGCCATGTACGCCAATCTCCGGCCGCGCGAGCAGTTCCCCAGCCTGCAGGCCGTCGCCTATGCGGTGCGCGGCACCGACGACGCCACCGGCGCCGAACACTACGTCACCGGCCTGGTGGCCCCGCTGCCAGGCAACCGCGGCCTGCTGGGCCTGGACATCACCACCCAGCCGGCCAACCTGGCCGCGGCCCGCTTCTCGCGCGACGCCGATCGCCCGGTGATGTCGGCGGCCTTCCAGCTGATCCAGCGCGCCGGCATGCCCGGGCCGAACGATGGCATCACGATCCGCCTCCCGGTCTTCAGCAGCGGCGCGCAGCCGACCAGTGTCGCCGAGCGCCGCGCCCGGGAAATGGGCTCGCTGGCGGCCTCGTTCCGGGTGGCCGGGCTGATCGAGGACGCGCTGCCCGTCGAGACGCTGGAGCACTTCGACGTGCGCGTGCTGGACATCACCGACGGCGGTGACCGCATCCTGTACGGCAGCGGCGACCCGACCATGCGGGCCATGAACCGGCCCCTGTTCAGCCGCGACATCCGCTACGGCGGCCGGGTCTGGCGCGTGCAGGCGCAGGCGCAGCCGGTCGCAGGCGAGGCGCTCACGATGCCCTGGCTCACCTTTGGCATCGGCGTGCTGGCCAGCGTGCTGTTGGCCACCCTGGCGTGGTCCGTCGCCGGAACCCGCGCCCGCGCCCTGGCGCTGGCCCGCGACATGGCCAGCCAGTACCGCCAGAGCGAGGAACGCTTCCGCGTGCTCAACGAACTGCTGCCGGCGCTGGTGATGCTGGCGCGCGAGGACGACGGCCGCTTGGTGTACGCCAACCAGGCCTGCCGCGACCGCCTTTCCATCGGCGATGACGCCACACAGTTCCGCCTCGCCGACCTGGTGGAGGACCCGGCGCTGCGCGCCCGCATCGCCGCGGCCAGCCACGGCGTGGGCACGCTGCTCAACGAATCGGCGCGGCTGCAGGTGCCCGGCCACGAATCGTTCTGGGCCACGCTGTCGGTGTCGCGCATCATGCTGGGCGACCAGCCGCACCTGCTGGCCGTGGCCAACGACATCACCGAGCTGCGGGTGCTGAGCGAAGAGCTGAGCTACCAGGCCAGCCACGATTCCTTGACCTCGCTCTACAACCGCCGCGAGTTCGAGCGCCGCCTGGTTGCGGCCATCGCCGCCCAGGACGCCGGCGCGGCGCCGGGCGCGCTGCTGTACATGGACCTGGACCAGTTCAAGCTGATCAACGACACCTCGGGCCATTTCGCCGGCGACCAGCTGCTGGCGCAGCTGGCCTCGCTGTTCGCCGGCATGCTGCCGGCCAACGCGGTGGTGGCGCGGCTGGGCGGCGACGAATTCGCGATCCTGCTCGAACAGACCAGCGAGGCCCAGGCCATCGCCGTGGCCGAAAACGTCCGGCAGGAAATCGACGGTTACGTGTTTGGCTGGGAACAGCGCAACTACACCGTCAGCGCCAGCATCGGCGTGGTGATGCTGTCGGGCCCGGGCCTGAGCCAGCGTACGCTGCTGGCGCACGCCGACACCGCCTGCTACATGGCCAAGGAGCGCGGCCGCAACCGCGTGCACCTGTTCTCGGAAAGCGACGCCACCACCACCCAGCGCCGCAGCGAAATGGAGTGGGCCGGGCGCATCCGCCAGGCCCTGGCCGACGGCCGGTTCGTGCTGCACTTCCAGGAGCTGGCGCCGCTTTGGGCCGGCGACGCGATGGAAGGGGTGCACATGGAGATGCTGGTGCGCCTGCGTGACGACAGCGGCGCCATCGTGCCGCCCGGCGCCTTCATCCCGGCCGCCGAGCGCTTTGGCCTGATGCCGCAGCTCGACCGCTGGGTGGTGGACACCACGCTGGCCAACTTCAACCAGCTGCACCCGTCGGGCAAGCCGGTGAAGCTGTGCGCGATCAACCTGTCCGGCCCCACGTTCGAGGACGAAACCTTCGCCGACTTCGTGCTGCAGCGGCTGGAACTTTACGGCGTTGCGCCGCAGCGCATCTGCTTCGAGATCACCGAGACCGCGGCGATGATCAGCATGACCCGGGCCGTGGAGTTCATGCAGCGGCTGCGCAGCGTGGGCTGCAAGTTCTCACTCGACGACTTCGGTTCGGGCATGGCCTCGTTCGGCTACCTCAAGAACCTGCCGGTGGACTTCCTGAAGATCGACGGCAGCTTCATCCGCAACATCGAAACCGACCCGGTCAGCTATTCGATCGTGCGTGCGGTGACCGACATCGGCCACCAGCTGGGGCTGAAGGTGGTGGCGGAATGGGTGGCGGACGAGCGCGCGCGCGACCTGCTGCGCGGCCTGAGCGTGGACTACGCGCAGGGTTTCGCCATCCATCGGCCCGAAGCGGCGCTGTGCTTCCGCGGCCCGGCCAAGCCCTAGGGCACGACGCAGGCGGGACCCAGGTCCAGCGGCTGGCCCAGCGGCACCGGGTCGCGCAGCAGCTCCAGCCGCGCGCGCATCGCCACCGTCACCAGCATTTCGTTTTCCTCGGTGACCATCAGCGCGCAGGCCAGGCCCATGCGCCGCGCCAGCCGCTCGAAGCCGGCGGGACCCGCGACGAACAGCGCGGTGGCGCCTGCGTCGGCCAGCAGCGGGTCGGTGTGCAGCACCGCGACGGCGGCGCTGCCGCGGGCCGGATGGCCGGTGCGCGGGTCGAGGATGTGGGACCAGCGCGCGCCCGACGGCGAATCGCGGAACTTGCTGTAGTTGCCCGTGCTGAACAGCGCTTCGCCACCGTCCAGCGCGACGCCGCCAAGAATGCCCCCGAAGGGATCACGCAGCGCCACCTGCCATGGCCGGCCGTCACCGTCGCCAGCGCCACCACGTCGCCGCCCAGGCTCACCAGCGCGTGTTCGACGCCGTGCCTGGCGAGGATGGCCAGCGTTTCCCTGGCGGCCGCACCCTCGGCAATGGCGCCGAAATCCAGCTGCACGCGCGGGTTGCGGCTTTGCAGCCGGTCGCCCGACACCTGCACGTCGCCGATGCGCGGGCGCTGGGCGCGCCAGCGCGCCAGCGCTTGCTCGGTCGGTGCCGGCGTCAGCACCGGGTAGGTGGACGTGTGGAAACCCCAGGCCTGGACGAGGCCGCCGACGGCGGGGTCGAACAGGCCTTCGCTCGATTCGGACAGGGGCCGGGAAAATTCGACCAGCTCGATCACCGACGCCGGCGCCGCCACCGACTGGCCGGCGGCAAAGGCCGCGTTGATGCGGGTGAGGTCCGAGGGCATCCAGGCATGCCACTCGCCCTCGCGCAGTGCCAGCAGCGCCGTCACTTCGGCCAGCGCGGCCTGCGCCTGCGCAGGTTCGGCGCCCCGGATCTCGATCTCGGTGGTCGAGCCGAAGACGTGGATTTCCTCGATGCGCGGCGCCGGGCCGCGCGAACACGCCGCCAGCGCCAGCCACAGGCCGGCGAGCGCGAGCCTGGGCCAGGCCTCAGACGTACTGGCTGCCCGGGGCATCCACCCACTCGCGGATGAAAGCGACGTCCTCGGGGCCGACGTCGATGAACCGAAAGCCGGTCCAGACCTGGCCCGGCGCCGCGGCCTCGTCGGACCACAGTTCGTGGGCGCCGACGTCGACGCTGCGGCTGTTGCCGGTGCTGTCGGCCAGGGTGAAACGCAGCTGGAACAGGGCATCGCTGATCACCGCCTCACCCAGGATCAGCAGCATGCCGGTCTCGGACAGGTTGCTAAGCTTGCCGATGACCTGGCTGGTCATGGTGTCCACCACGTCGATGTTGCCGACCTTGCGGCGCTTGGCGCGACGGTACTCGTTCATCGGGCGGGCGCCTCGGCAGGGGCCTGGCCGGCAAACGAGCGCAGGGCGCTCATGACGGTGTTCCAGGCGCGGTCGATCAGGGTGCCCTTTTCTTCCTCGACCAGCTTCACCTGGCCCTGGATCATGGACTTGGCGAGGCCTTCGAGCGTGAAGTCACCGACCTTCTGGCCGCGATGGTTGACGAACAGCACCTGGCCGGTGACCGGCGAGAACCAGGACATGCGGCGCCGCACCTTTTCGCCCTGCTGGTTGAGCTTGAACTCGAACCAGGTGCCGAAGGGGAGCTGGCGGATCTGGGCGACGCGCATCTGTTCCTCGGCCGTGAGCGGCGCTTTCTTGCTCTTCTTGGCCTGCTGCAGGTCTTCGCCGAGGCGGGCGCGGGCCTTGAGCCGCATGGTCAGCTCGGTGCGGCTGGCCGACGAGTCATCGTCGGCGCCGGCCTGCGGGTCCACCAGGCGCTGCGCGATCGCGGAGGCTTCCTCGGCGTGGTAGCCCACCTGGGTGAGCGAGGACTGGATTTCGGTGCGCAGGCCCTGGGCGTCCTCGCGGGTGAGCGAGTTGGCGCCGGCCGGGTTCTTGGCGACCGAGATCAGGCGCTCGGCGATTTCAAGGTGCTGCTTCCAGGCTTCGGAATCCTCGCCCTGGCGCAGCGACGTCAGCGCCATCACGTCGGTCCAGGCCTGGCTGAGCAGGGTGTGGGTGAAGCGGGGCAGGTTCTGCTTCTTGAGCAGGGTTTCCACCACGTTGGCGGCGCGCTCGCGCGCCATCGCCAGTTTCTCCTTGCCGCGCGCCGCTTCGACGTGGCGCTTCTCGGCCACCTCGGCCTTGCGCGTCACCGTCTGCAGGTGGCCGCTGAGGTCCTCGAGCAGGTTGTTGAACAGGCCCAGGTCGCCGTCGAAGTCGCGCACGGTGCGGTCGACCACCGACTGCATCTTGCCGACCAGCTGCTGGTCGGCGTCTTCTTCGCTGAGCCAGTAGGCGCCCGTCTCGGCGATGGTGTTGAGCATCTGCCGCGCCGGATGCTGCTGGCGGGTGAAGAAGGCCTTGTCCTGGATGGCGACGCGCAGCAGCGGCACCTGCAGCTTGGCGAGCAGGGCGGACGCCGGGCTGTTGGGCCGCACGTCCTTCATGATGTGGTCGAACAGCATGCCGACCAGGTCGATGGCGTCGCCGTCCTCCTCGGCCAGCGCCGGCGACTTGCCTTCCGGGGTGCTCTGGCGCAGCTGCGCCAGCAGGTCCTGCTTGAGGTGGGTGATGGTGCGCTGGGCCGGCTTGCCGTTGACCATCACGGTGGTGGCGGTTTTCTGCTGAAGCTTGCCGAGCACGTCCTGCACCTGCTCGGTGCTCACCAGTTCGGTGGCGCCGGCGCTGGCCTGGCGGCCACCCACCAGCTTGCCCAGCAGCTGGCGTCGGCCGGCGAGCAGGTGGCGCATCTGGTGGAAGGCGTCTTCCGGGGTGCCGCCGTCCTGGCGGCCGGCGCCGGGCATGCCACCCGCCATGCCGCCTTGGCCGCCACCGGTGCCCGGTGCACTGCTGCCCGGGCCATTCGCGCCGCCTGGCGGCGCCTGCGCCCCGCGCGCCGCCGCATCGGCTTCGCCGGCCGGCCTGGGGCGCCGTTCGGCGCTGGCCGGGGCGGGTGACGCGGCACGCTGGCGCACCGGCACGTAATGCAGGTTGGGCAGCACGCCGTTGCGCGACAGGTAGGTGTTGATGGCTTCGATGAAAGTGCCGTACAGCGGCATCAGGTGCCGCTCGAAGGTCCGGAACAGCAAGATCCGGTGTTCGCCGCTCAGTTCGAGGCAGTCGCAGGACTGGCGGATCATCCGGCACAGCGCCTGCGGTCCGATCGGCAGGTTCTCGGCGTCGAACGCCGGCTTGCCGGCCACCACGCCGAAGCGCTGGCCCAGCAGGTAGAGCGGAAGGCTGTTGCGGACTTCGGCGCGGCTGGCGATCTCGGCCAGCACCGTCGCCTCGTCCATCTCCACGTTGTCGACCAGGGCCAGTTCGCCGAGCGCGTTGCGGAAGGCCGTGGCCGCGGGCTTGGCGCCCGGCGGGTCTTTGATGCAGGCCAGTTCGGCCTCCAGCGCGATCAGGAAACGCGGCACCAGGTCGGGTCGGGTGCGCTTGACCAGACGCTGCGCCTCGAGCCAGCGGATCTGCACCATGTTGCTGCGGGCCTGCTCGGCGTACTTGAACAGCTGCTGCTCAAACTCGTTGAGCATCGCTACCAGGGTGCGCTCCATCTCGTCGGACGAATACTCGAGGATCCCGCCGAGCAGGACCCGGACGCGATCCGGCAAAGTGCGTGACGCCAGCGTCGGTGCGGACGCGTGCGGAGGTGTGCCCGTCGAGGACATTCTGCGCTCCGTGGTGGGATTACCGGCCTGATTCTAGGCGTAGCTGTACCCCTGTGGATAGGAGAAAGAAGCGCCGCCCACCCGGGGGTGGGCGGCTGGCCGGGGCGGTCAGCGTATGCCGTTCCAGACCACGCTGAGCACCCCGCTGCGGCCCGGAGTGTTATAGCCGCTCACCATGGCGTAGTCCCGGTCGGTCAGGTTCTCCAGCCGGCCTTCGACCCGCCAGTTCGCCCCGATCGGCCAGGCCAGGCGCAGGTGGACCAGCGAATAGGCGTCCAGCTGGGCGCCGAAATCCGGCCGGGCCGAGACGTGGTCGCCGTCCAGGGCCAGCTCCAGGCCGCTGTCGAACCGGTAGCCCAGGTCCACGTGCGCCTTGCGGTCGGCGCGGCGCAGCAGGGGGTTGCCCGTGTCGGCGTTCACCGCGTCCAGCCAGGCCAGGTTGCCGCCGGCGGTCCAGCCGCCGCGCTCGACGCGGTACTCCAGCTCGACGCCCTTGATTTGGGCCCGGCTGATGTTGATGGCGTTGTTGGTCAGCGGCGCGGCGAAGGTGATCAGGTCGCGCACCTGCGAGCGGTAGACCGACAGGCCCAGGCGCTGGCCGGCGGCGGGTTCGACCTCGAGGCCGCCTTCCCAGGTCCGGGACGACTCCGGCCGCAGGTCCGGGTTGCCGGCGAAGCCAAAGCCCGTGTCGGGGTAGAACAGCTCGTTGAAGTTGGGGGCGCGGAAGCCCTCACCCCACGACAGCCGCAAGCGGGCGCGTTCACTGAAGCTCCAGCCCCAGGCGGCATTGCCCGAGGTGGCGCCGCCGTACTGGTCGCTGTCGTCGTGGCGCACGGACAGGTCCAAGGCCTGGGCACCGAACTGGCCGCCATACGCCAGGAACGCGGCCTTGCTGGTGCGCTGCTGGTCGAACAGTTCGCCATCGAAGACGTTCTGCGAGGCGCCGTTTTCACGCTGCCAGTTCAGGCCGAAGCTGAGCGTGGCGGCCGCGCCGGCCTCGAGGCTGTTGAGCCAGTCGACGCTGGTGCGGCGGCTCTGGAACTGGTTGCTGAAGCTGCTGGTGGTGTCGAGGTCCTCGCGCGCGTGGCCGAGCGTGAGCTGGTGGCTCCAGCCCTGGCGCAGGTCGCCGCCGAGGGTGACGCCGGCGGAGCTGTTGCGCGCCTGGGTCTGGCCCCGGTCGAACTGCACGTCGGCGTTGGTGCTGATGGCGGTGAAGGCCAGGCGCTGGCTGCCCAGCGCCGTGCGGCCGCGCAGGCTGAGGTTGCGGTTGCGGTAGCCGTCGCGATCGGGATCGTAGGAAAACACCGAATCCGGATTGGTGGCCGAGAAGCCGTCCAGGCGCTGGAAGCCGGCGGTGACGCCGAAACCGCGATCGTCGTCGCCGAAGCCCGCGCCCGCACTGGCGCCGGCCCGGCCATAGCTGCCGGCCAACACGCGCACCGTTGCCTGCGACGGGTCGCGGGTGAAGATGTGGATCACGCCGCCGATGGCGTCCGAGCCCCAGAACGCGGCGCGCGGCCCGCGCACGATCTCGATGCGCTCGATCTGCTCCAGCGGCAGGTGGGCGAAGTCGAACACGCCCTGGCCGGTGGACGTCACGCGGATGCCGTCCACCAGCACGAGGCTGTGGTTGGAATTGCCGCCGCGCAGGAACACCGCGCTGCCGCTGCCGGGGCCGCCGGTGCGGGCGATGTCCACGCCCACCTGCCGGCCCAGCAGGTCCAGCAGGTCGGGGGCCTGGCTGGCCTCGATGTCGGCCCGGCTGATCACGGTGACCGAGGCCAGGGCCTCGTCCAGCGGCCGCTCGATGCGGCTGGCGGTGACCTGGATCGTGTCGAGGGTCTTGGCGTCGCTGGCCAGGACGGCCGGCGACAGGCAAAGCGAAATCGCCGCGCAAAGCGCGGTCTTGTGGATCGTCTGGTACATGGAGTTCCTCCTGGAACGCTCACCCGCGGTTCGTGGAGCGCGCAGCGGGGGGTGCCGGGGAAACGCAGGGTGCTGCCGCGGAGCGCAGGACACGACGCCGCCCCGCTGCCCTCCGCAACGTGCCGTGTTGGCTATTCCCGATGGGAAGGGCCGCGCTCCAGGCCGGTCTCCGGGCTTGCCAGGGGTGCGGGATGGGTTCCGTACCGGGTTTCCGCCTTCCCATGCCCGGGGGCACAGTGGCTGTCTGGAAACTTGTCCTGGCCTACCGTTGCGGGGGCAGCGCCGGATTCAGACCGGCTTCCCGTACACCTGGGGCGGCGTGTAGTTTAAGCGAAGACGGGCTCAGTCGTCGCGGTCGGCGTCCAGGCCCAGCAGTTCACCGTCGTGCCCGGCCTGCAGCCGCAGGCGGATCGGGCGGCAGCAGACCGGGCAGTCCTCGACATAGTCGGCGTCGCCGGCGGAAGGGTCGGCCAGCGCTTCGAAGCGTTCGCCGCAGTGCGGGCAGGTGATGGAGATTTCGTCGAGCATGGGGGGAAGTGTGGGGGTGGGGCGGTTCGGGTGGTGTGAGGGGAGGGGCAAGAGGGAACTGGTGAAGAGGAACTAGAAACTAGTGGCGGCAAAGGCTCGCCTCTGCCCAGCTTCCACTAGTTCCTAGTTCCTCTTCACTAGTTTCCTTTCCTTCTTTCGCATTCCGTCGCTACCGCAGGAACAGCCCAATCACGTCATTGGTAAAGCGCCGCCCCAACTCCGTCGGCCGCCAGACCTCACCCTGGGGCTCCAGCCAGCCGCGTTCGCGCGCCGCCGCCAGTTCGCCCGCGATCACCGTGCGGTCCAGCCCGGTGCGCACCTCGAAATCCGCCAGGGAAAAGCCTTCCACCAGCCGCAGCGCGTTGAGCATGTAGTCGAAGGGCAGGTTGGCGGGCGTGATCGGGTCGTCGCCGCCGATGCCCTGCGCGGTGCCGGCATGGGCGATGAAGTCGCGCGGGTTCTTGGGTTTCCAGCGGCGCAGGACTTCGCCCGTGGCGCCCGAGCTGATCTTGCCGTGGGCGCCGGCGCCGATGCCCAGGTAGTCGCCGAAGCGCCAATAGTTGAGGTTGTGTGCGCACTGCCGGCCGGGCCGGGCATAGGCCGAGACTTCGTACTGCGCGTAGCCCGCGTCGGCCATGGCTTCGATGCAGCGCTCCTGGATGTCCCAGGCGCTGTCCTCATCGGGCAGGCCTTCGGGCGGGCGGGCGGCGAAGGCGGTGTTGGGCTCCATCGTCAGCTGGTAGTGCGACAGGTGCGCGGGCTGCAGCGCGATGGCGCGCTCCACGTCGTGCAGGGCCATGGCCAGGTCCTGGCCGGGCAGGGCGTACATCAGGTCGAGGTTGAGGTTGTCGTAGCCGGCGTCCTGCGCCAGCTTCACGGCGCGCTCGGCCTCGCGGCTGTCGTGGATGCGGCCCAGCCGCTGCAGGCAGCCGTCGTCGAAGCTCTGGATGCCGAAGCTGATGCGGTTCACGCCCGCGGCGCGATAGGCCTCGAAGCGGCCGTGTTCGGCGGTGCCCGGGTTGCACTCCATGGTGATCTCGGCCGAAGGCGCGAAGCGCAGCCGCGCGCTGCAGGCCTCGAGGATGGCGCCGATGGCCTCGGGCATGAACAGGCTGGGCGTGCCGCCGCCGAAGAACACGCTGTGCACCGTCCGACCCCAGACCAGCGGCAGGTCCTGTTCCAGATCGCGCACCAGCGCGGCCACGTACTCGGCCACCGGCAGTTCGCCCTTCTGGCCGTGCGAGTTGAAGTCGCAGTAAGGGCACTTCTTCACGCACCACGGGATGTGGATGTACAGCGACAGCGGCGGCGGGATCAGCGCGGTCACAGCTCGGCCAGTCGCTCGCGCAGGCGGGCCAGGGCCTGGCCCCGGTGGCTGATGCGGTTCTTGAGATGGGGTTCGAGCTCGGCGGCGGAGACGACGTGCGTCGGCACGAAGAACACCGGGTCGTAGCCAAAGCCACCCTTGCCGCGGGGCGCCTCCAGCACCAGGCCGGGCCAAAGGCCTTCGGCGACCAGCGGCTGCGGGTCCTCGGCGTGGCGCAGCAGCACCAGCACGCAGTAGAAATGCGCGCGCCGGCGTGCGCCCACCAGGCCTTCCATCTCGCTGAGCAGCTTGACGTTGTTGGCGGCGCTGTCGCCATGGCGGCCGGCATAGTGCGAGCTGTAAAGGCCGGGCGCGCCGCCCAGGGCATCCACCACCAGGCCCGAGTCATCGGCCAGGGCCGGCAGGCCGGTGGCTTCGCTGGCGTGGCGGGCCTTGATCAGGGCGTTCTCGAGGAAGGTGCGGCCGTCCTCGACGGCATCACCCACGCCCAGCTCGGCCTGCGTGACCAGTTCGAAGCCGGCCTGCGCCAGCAGCGGCTGCAGCTCCGCCAGCTTGCCGGCGTTGGACGTGGCCAGGACGAGCTTGGGCATCGGCTTATTTCGCCAATGCCTCGCGCTGCGCGGCCACCAGCTGGTCGACGCCGCGGCTGGCCAGGATCAGCAGCTCGTCCAGCTCCTCGCGGCGGAAGGCGTGGCCTTCGGCCGTGCCCTGGACTTCGATGAAGCCACCGCCGTCGTTCATCACCACGTTCATGTCGGTGTCGCAGTTGCTGTCTTCGCGGTAGTCCAGGTCGAGCACGGGCACGCCCTGGTAGATGCCGACCGACACCGCCGCCACCGCACCCAGGATCGGGTCGCGGGTGACGTCGCCGCGGGCCTTGAGCCAAGCAACGGCGTCGCACAGCGCCACGTAGGCGCCGGTGATGGCCGCGGTGCGGGTGCCGCCGTCGGCCTGCAGCACGTCGCAGTCCAGCGTGATGGTGCGCTCACCCAGGGCCTTGCGGTCGACGCAGGCGCGCAGCGAGCGGCCGATCAGGCGCTGGATTTCCAGCGTGCGGCCGCCCTGCTTGCCGCGCGCGGCCTCGCGGTCGTTGCGGGTGTTGGTGGCGCGCGGCAGCATGCCGTACTCGGCCGTCACCCAGCCCTCGCCCTTGCCGCGCAGGAAGCCCGGCGCCTTGTTGTCCACGCTGGCGGTGCACAGCACCTGGGTGTCGCCGAAGCAGACCAGCACCGAGCCTTCGGCGTGCTTGGTGTAGCGCCGCTCGATGCGGATGTCGCGCAGTTGGTCGGGCGCGCGGCCGCTGGGGCGGTGGGAGCTGGTCATGGGGGGCAATCCGGCATTGTCTGGCCGGCTAGATTACCATTCGCCCTCACCACCACCGGGCCCGCCCATGATCCGCAGCATGACCGCCTTCGCCGCCTGCGAGCGCGCCGCCACCGGCGGCAGCCTCGCCTGCGAACTGCGCGCGGTGAACCACCGCTTCCACGAGATGTCCGTGCGCGCCCCGGAAGAGCTGCGCGCGATCGAGCCGGCGCTGCGTGAGCGCGTGGCCCTGAAGGTATCGCGCGGCAAGATCGACCTGGCGCTGCGCTTCCGCCCGGCCGCCGGTGGCCGCGCCGAACTGAAGGTCAACGACGCCCTGCTGGCCCAACTGGCCCAGGCCGCCCAGCGCACGAACTCGCTGTTTCCCGGCCTGCGCACCGAGTTCACGGAGCTGCTGCGCTACCCGGGCGTGGTCGAGGAAGACGCGCTCGACCAGGCCGGGCTGCAGGCCGAGGCGCTGGCGTTGCTGGACGAGACGCTGCTGGAGTTCGTCGCAGCGCGCGAGCGCGAGGGTGCCAAGCTGGCCGCCGTGATGCTCGAGCGCCTGGACGGCATCGAGCGCATCACCACCCAGGTGAAGCAGTGGCTGCCGGAGATCCGCGCCGCGCTGCGCGCCAAGCTCGACGCCAAGCTGGCCGACCTCAAGCTGCCGCTCGAGCCGGGCCGCCTGGAGCAGGAAGTGGTGCTGAACCTGCAGAAGATCGACGTGGACGAGGAGCTCGACCGCCTCGCCAGCCACGTGGCCGAGGCGCGCCGGGTGTTCGGCCTGCCCGAGGCCGTGGGCCGCCGGCTGGACTTCCTGATGCAGGAGTTCAACCGCGAGGCCAATACGCTGGGCTCCAAATCGGTGGACAGCCGCACCACCCAGGCCGCCGTCGAGCTCAAGGTGCTGATCGAACAGCTTCGCGAACAGGTGCAGAACCTCGAATGAGCCCTCTGCGCGGAACCCTCTACATCGTCGCCGCGCCTTCCGGGGCCGGCAAGTCAAGCCTGGTGAACGCGGTGCTGGCCCGCGAGACGGGCATCGCTCTGTCCATCTCGTTCACGTCGCGGGCGCCGCGCCCGGGCGAGCGCCACGCGCAGCACTACCACTTCGTCGACAAGGCCGAGTTCGAACGCATGATCGCCGCCGGCGATTTCTTCGAACACGCGCTGGTGCACGGCGACTACAAGGGCACGGCGCGCCAGTCGGTGGAGCCGCAGCTGGCCGCAGGCAAGGACGTGCTGCTGGAGATCGACTGGCAGGGTGCGCGCCAGGTGCGGCAGAAGATGCCCGACGCGATCAGTGTCTTCATCCTGCCGCCCTCGCTGGACGCGCTCCAGACGCGGATGCGCAACCGGGGCCAGGACACCGAGGAAGTCATCGCCCGCCGGCTGGCCGCCGCCCGGGAGGAGATGTCGCACTACGACGAATTCGATTTCGTGATCGTCAACGAGCACTTCGACGCCGCCGCCGCCGAGCTGCGCTCGATCTTCGTCGCCAACCGCCTGCGCCAGCCCGACCAGGCCCAGCGCCACGCCGCCCTCATCGCCGAACTCCTCGCCGGCCCCTGAAGCACGTGCGCTCCGCGCACGACATGGGCCCTCACGGCGAGCGCCGCCCCACACCGATAGGGGGTCTGCCCGGCGTCTTGCTAGCGCCATCCCTGGCAGCAAACGCCGGCCGTTCCGGGCTTCCTGCCCTCCACTTCAGACCCCCTATCGCTGTGGGTCGTCGCCCCGATCGGCACACGCACACCGCAGCGAGATCAACAGCCGGAGCCTGAGCTAGAGCCAGAGCTAGAGCTAGAGCCAGAGCCAGAGCCAGAGCCAGAGCTGGAGCGCGGTCCTTCTGGAGAAATGTCTGCAAGGCGGTGCCGCCCGCCGCACGTCGCCGTATGGCTCTGCTTTTCCTGCCGTGCCTGCGCCCGGCACGGATCGGCAGGGCATTGGCTTTGACTACACGCGAAAGCCGGTCAGAACCGCGGGGCTGTTGATCTTGCTGCGGTGTGAGACCGCCGATCGGGGCGACGGCACACACACAGGGCGCCCCTGAAGTGGAGGGCAGGAAGCCCGGAACGGCCGGCGTTTGCTGCCAGGGATGGCGCTAGCAAGACGCCGGGCAGGGGTGCCCTGTGTGTGGGACGGCGCTCGCCTTGAAGGCCCATGTCGTGCGCCCAGCGCACGTGCAGGAGGGCGGGATTTGCGGCGGGAGCGCCCCGGGCGTACAATGCGCGGCTCGCGTAACCCCTTGATTTACCGTGGGTGCCCAGGCCGGGTGCTCTGCGGTTGAGGAGATCCAATGGCCCGCATCACCGTGGAAGACTGCCTGTCCGTCGTCGACAACCGCTTCGAGCTGGTCCTGATGGCGTCCAAGCGCGCCCGCCAGTTGGCCAAGGGCGTCGAGCCGACCCTGGACAACAGCGAGCACCAGGACAAGCCGACCGTGCTGGCCCTGCGCGAGATCGCCGCCCGCAAGGTCGACGCCAAGATGATCGACGAAGTCGAGAAGTCCGAGCGCGAGCGCGCCGAGCGTGAAGCCCTCGAGTGGGCCGCCGCCGAAGTGGTGGACGACGACCTTTCCAAGGGCGGCGACGACCTCTGATCCCCGGGCCGCTGGCCCCGGATCCCCTGTAGGAGGGCCTTCAGGCCCGATGCTTTCGCAATGAAGGCATCGGGCCAGAAGGCCCTCCAACAGTCGTATTTGCGGCGTCGAAAGCCGCGCCATTGATGCGTTTGGCGTGGCCGCGTAGTCTGGCCCCATGTCGTCGTTCTCGCCTCCCCTGCTGGCCGATATCGGCCCGGACCCGTGTCCGGAGGCCGTCACCGCGCTTGAAAAAAGGCTGGCCGAGTACCTGCCGCCAGACCAGGTGAAGCTGGTCCGCAAGGCCTACGAAATGGGCGCGCGCGCCCACGAGGGCCAGACCCGAAAGAGCGGCGAGGCCTACATCACCCATCCCGTGGCCGTGGCCGGCATCCTGGCCGACCTGCGGCTGGACGCCGAAACGCTGTGCGCCGCCATCCTGCACGACGCGCTGGAAGACACGCCGCTGCCGCGCAGCGAGATCGAGGCCAGCTTCAGCCCCACCGTGGCCGAACTGGTGGACGGCGTCACCAAGCTCGACAAGCTGCAGTTCCGCGACCGCCAGGAAGCGGCCGCCGAAAGCTTCCGCAAGATGATGCTGGCGATGGCGCGCGACCTGCGCGTGATCCTGATCAAGCTGGCCGACCGCCTGCACAACATGCGCACGCTCGACGCGATGGCGGTGGAATCGCGCCGCCGCATTGCCCGCGAGACGCTGGAAATCTACGCACCCATCGCCCAGCGACTGGGCATGAACAAGATCAAGGCCGAGCTGCAGGACCTGGGCTTCCGCGCGCTGTATCCGTACCGCCACGCGGTGATCTCCAAGCGCATTGCCTCCCAGCCGGTGATGCGCCGCGAGGCCTTGGCCACCATCGAGGCGCAGATGGCCCAGCGGCTTGCCCAGGAAGGCCTGCGCAACCACTTGGTCAGCCGCGTCAAGGCGCCGTGGAGCATCTACACGAAGATGCGCCAGGAGAACAAAAGCCTCGAGCAGGTGCTCGACGTGTTCGGCTTCCGCGTCGTCGTGCCCACCGTGATGCAGTGCTACCACGCGCTGGGCGCGGTGCACTCGATCTAC
This sequence comes from Lysobacteraceae bacterium, assembly GCA_031418815.1. Classification (GTDB taxonomy): domain Bacteria; phylum Pseudomonadota; class Gammaproteobacteria; order Xanthomonadales; family Xanthomonadaceae; genus Arenimonas. Next base: position 14,245 of record JANOJQ010000075.1, on the reverse strand, counting down.
AAGCCGCTCGACGCCCGCTTCCGCGACTTCATCGCCATCCCCAAGGCCAACGGCTACCAGAGCCTGCACACCGTGCTGTTCGGGCCGTACGGCGCGCCGGTGGAAGTGCAGATACGAACCGAGGACATGGACCTGGTGGCCGAGCGGGGCATCGCTGCGCACTGGGTTTACAAGTCCGCCGGCGCCGGCGGCAGCGCGGCGCAGGCCCGCGCCCAGGACTGGGTGCGCAACCTGATGGACACCCAGCAAAGCGCCGGCTCGTCGCTGGAGTTCCTTGAGAACGTCAAGGTCGACCTGTTCCCGGACGAGGTCTACCTGTTCACGCCCAAGGGCGACATCCTGGCGCTGCCGCGCAACGCCACGGCGCTCGATTTCGCCTACGCGGTGCATACCGACGTGGGCAACCACGCGGTCGCCGCCCGGGTGGACAAGAAGCTGGGCCCGCTGCGCACGCGCTTGGCCAGCGGGCAAAGCGTCGAGATCATCACCGCGCCGTCGGCGACGCCCGGCCCGCAGTGGCTGGAGTTCGTGGTGTCGAGCAAGGCGCGCACGGCCATCCGCCATTTCCTCAAGCGGCTCGAGCACGAAGACGCCGTGGACCTGGGCCACCGCATGCTCGACCGCGCGCTGGAAGTAATGGACAGCTCGCTGGACCGCATCCCGGCCGGGCGCATCGAGCAGCTGCTGTCGGAACTGCGCCATCGCCGGCTCGAGGAGCTGCTGGCCGACATCGCCCTGGGCAACCGCATGCCGGCCCAGGTGGCGCGCATGCTGGTGCACGGCAAGGACGAACTGCCGCTGTCGGCGCTGCCGCTCGCGCACGGCAGCACCGAGCGCATCATGATCTCGGGCAGCGAGCGCGGCGTGCTGAGTTTCGCCGCCTGCTGCCACCCGATCCCGGGCGACGAGATCATGGGCTACCTCAGCGCCGGCAAGGGCGTTGTGGTGCACCGGGCCGATTGCCCGAACGTGGCCGAGTACCGCAAGTTCCCCGAGCGCTGCGTGCCCATGGCCTGGGACCGCAACGTCGAGGGCGACTACCGCGTCGGGCTGCGCATCGAGGTCGAGAACAAGCCCGGCGTGCTGGCCCAGGTGGCCGCCGCGGTGGCCGAGAGCAACTCCAACATCGACGCGGTCGAGTACCGCGAGCGCGACGTCGCGATGTCGGTGATGGAGTTCTCCATCGAGGTGCGCAACCGCAAGCACCTGGCCGACGTGATCCGCCGCATCCGTCGCCTGGGCGTGGTGCACGGGGTGCTGCGGCTCTGACCGCGGCTGGCCCGCGCCCGGGCCGACCCCTACAATCGGGCTTCCCTGACTGCCCCGAGGACCGCCATGCCCCGTGAACCCATCAGCACCCAGCGTGCGCCGGCCGCCATCGGGCCCTACTCGCAGGCCGTGCGCGCCGGGAGCACCGTGTATTTGTCCGGCCAGATCCCGCTCGACCCCGCCACGGGCGAGCTCGTGCAGGCCGACATCGCCACCGAGGCGCGCCGCGTGTTCGACAACCTCCGGGCCGTCTGCGAGGCCGCCGGCGGTTCGCTGGACGACGTCGCGCGCGTGGGCATCTACCTCACCGACCTGTCGGATTTCGTCGCGGTGAACGCCGTGATGGCCGACTACTTCCAGGCGCCTTACCCGGCGCGTTCGACCATCCAGGTGTCGGCGCTGCCGCGCGGGGCCAGGATCGAAGTCGACGCCGTCCTCGTCACCGGCTGATTCGATGCCGCGCCCGCCGCGCCGCCGCGGCGCCAGCGACAGCGCCGGCGCGATGGCCCCGGCCGGCGCGCAGGCGCTGTCCACGCTGCCCGGCGTCGGCCCGAAGGTGGCCGAAAAGCTCGCTGTGCGCGGCCTGCTGAGCGTGCAGGACCTTTGGCTGCACCTGCCGCTGCGCTATGAGGACCGCACCCGCATCACGCCGATTGCCGCGCTGTTCCCGGGCCAGTCGGCCCAGGTGGAGGCGCGCGTGGAGGCGGTCGAGCGCAGTTTCCGCTACCGGCCGACGCTGCGGGTGGCCATCGGCGATCAGTCGCGCGGCACGCTGGTGCTGCGCTTCTTCCACTTCAACCGCGCGCAGCTGGCGCTGTTCGTGCCGGGCCGGCGGATCCTGTGTTACGGCGAGGCGCGGCCCGGCCAGCATGGGCTGGAAATGGTGCACCCGAGCTACCGCCTGCTGGGCGAAGAGGCCGATGCCGGGGTGCGCGACCGGCTCGACCCGGTCTATCCGGCGGTGGAGGGGCTTGGCCCGCAGTCACTGTCGCAGCTGGTCGGCGAGGCGCTTGACCGCCTGCCGCCGGCCGAAGAACTCGAGCTGCTGCCCGGCGAGCTGCGCGACCGGATGAAACTGCCGACCCTGCGCGATGCCCTGCTCACGGCGCACCGGCCGCCACCGGACACCAACCTGCGCGATTTCGAACTGGGCGTGCATCCGGCCCTGCGGCGGCTGGCGATCGAAGAGCTGCTGGCCCACCACCTGAGCCTGCGCCGCCAGCGCATCGCCCTGCGCGCCCACGGCGCGATGCCGGTGCGGCCGGCCGGGAAGCTGGCGGCCTCGCTGCGGCGCAAGCTCATGTTCGAACTCACCGGCGCCCAACAGCGCGTGCTCGCCGAAGTGGCGCAGGACATGGCGCGGCCGGAACCGATGCTGCGCCTGGTGCAGGGCGACGTGGGCAGCGGCAAGACCGTGGTGGCCGCCCTGGCCGCCGCCAATGCCGTCGAGGCGGGCCGCCAGGTGGCGCTGATGGCGCCCACCGAACTGTTGGCCGAACAGCACCTGGCCAATTTCCGCGCCTGGTTCGAACCCCTGGGTCTGCGCGTGGCCTGGCTGGCAGGCAAGGTCACCGGCAAGGCGCGCGCGGCCGTCCTGGCCGAGATCGCCAGCGGCCAAGCCCAGGTGGTGGTGGGCACGCATGCGCTGATGCAGGACAAGGTGGTCTTTTCGAGCCTGGCGCTGGCGATCGTGGACGAACAGCACCGCTTCGGCGTGCACCAGCGCCTGGCGCTGCGCGACAAGGGCCTCAGCGGGCGCCAGGTCCCGCACCAACTGGTGATGACCGCCACGCCAATCCCGCGCACGCTGGCGATGTCGGCCTACGCCGACCTGGACGTGTCGGTGATCGACGAGATGCCGCCCGGCCGCACCCCGGTGCAGACCGTGGCCATCAGCGGCGACCGCCGCGGCGAAGTGGTGGACCGCATCCGCGCGGCCTGCGCGCAAGGCCGGCAGGCGTACTGGGTGTGCACGCTGATCGAAGACAGCGAAGAGGTGGAAGCGCAGGCGGCGCAGTCCACCTACGAACAACTGGGCCTGCTGCTGCCGGGCCTGCGCCTGGGCCTGCTGCACGGGCGCATGAAGCCGGCGGAGAAGCAGTCGGTGATGGCCGAATTCAAGGCCGGCCGGCTGCAGCTGCTGGTGGCCACGACCGTGATTGAAGTAGGAGTGGACGTGGCCAACGCCAGCCTGATGATCATCGAGAACGCCGAGCGCCTGGGCCTGGCTCAGCTGCACCAGCTGCGCGGCCGGGTGGGGCGCGGCGCGGCGGCGTCCAGCTGCGTGCTGATGTACAAGCCGCCGCTGTCGCAGATGGCGCGTGAACGACTGGAAGTGATGCGCGCCAGCACCGACGGCTTCCTGATCGCCGAGAAGGACCTGGAGCTGCGCGGCCCGGGCGAGCTGCTGGGCACGCGCCAGACCGGCCTGGCCAGCTTCCGCGTGGCCGATCTCGTTCGCGACGCACCCTTGCTGCCCGAAGTGCACGCGGCGGCCGAGGCGATGCTGGCCGATGCGCCCGCGTTGGCCGACCGCCTGGTGGAACGCTGGGTCGGCGGCGCCGCGAAGTTCGCGGGCGCCTGAGCCGGCTGCCTTTTCTTTCCGGCGGCGTCCTCTTGCATACTCCGGCCATGGACGAACGCATTCCGCTTCTCATCGACACCGACCCGGGCGTGGACGACGCGCTGGCCCTGCTGATGGCCTTTGCCGATCCGCGCCACCGCCTGCTGGGTCTCACCATCGCCGCCGGCAATGTCGGCCTGCGCCACACGGTCGCGAACGCGCTCAAGTTGTGCGACGTCGCCGGCGTCGACGTGCCGGTGTTCCCGGGTTGCCCGGTGCCCCTGCTGCACGAGGCCGAAGACGCGGCCTACGTGCACGGCCAGGATGGCTTCGGCGATACCGGCTACGTGCCGTCGTCGCGATTGGCGCAGGACGAACACGCCGCGCTCGCCATCATTCGCCTCGCGAAGGAGAACGCCGGGCGCCTGCTGCTGGTGACGCTCGGCCCGCTGACCAACCTGGCGCTGGCCGTGCGCCTGGACCCCGGGCTGCCTTCGCGCATCGGCCGGCTGGTGGTGATGGGCGGCGCGGTGACGGGGCAGGGCAATACCTCGGTCCCGGCCGAGTTCAACATCGCCTTCGACCCGGAGGCGGCCGACGTGGTGTTCCGGGCGTTCCCGCGCTTCGAACTGGTGGACTGGGAAGCGGTGACGCGGCACGGCCTGCAGCACGCCGACGTGGCCGGCTGGCTGGCGGCCGGGGATGCCCGTGGCCAGTTCTATGGCTTGATCTCGCGCGCCAACCGGGCCCGCCCGGCCGACCATCGCGGCGGTCGCTGGCTCAGCGCCGATGCCCTGGCGATGGCGGCGGCGCTGCAGCCGGACGGCGTGGCCCATGCCGAAGACCGCTTCCTGGCCGTGGAACTCGAGGGCCGCCTCAGCCGGGGCGCCACCCTGGTGGACTGGCAGCGGCGCACGGGTCGCCCGGCCAATGCCCGCATCGTCATGGACTACGACCAGGCCCGGTTCGAGGCGCAGCTGCGGGCCGCGCTGGGGGCCTGAGCCTGCGGCGGGCAAAGACTTGCGGCGGGCGCCGGGCCGAGCCTATAATGGGGGTCTTTCCCCACATATACACCGGCGGAGCAATAGCCATGAAGGCCGACATCCATCCGAATTACAAAGCAGTCGTCTTCCAGGACCTGTCCTCCGACTTCGCCTTCCTCACCCGTTCCACCCTGTCCAGCAAGGACAAGGTGACCTGGACTGACGGCAACGAATACCCCCTGATCAAGGTCGACATCACCTCTGCCTCGCACCCGTTCTACACGGGCAAGCAGAAAGTCATGGACACCGGCGGCCGCGTCGACCGCTTCCGCAAGCGTTACGCCAAGTAATCGTCGCCCCGGGCAACCGGGTCGCGGCAGGAAAGGCCACCTCCGGGTGGCCTTTTTCGTTCCGGGGCAAGCCCTGCCAAGGTTCATGCCTCCGTCACTGACTTGTCCGCGGACCCTGTGAGATACTTTCAAGAATGGCGGCCGCCCCCGGCGGTGCCTTCCAATCTCAGTAGCGAACGCCGCGCCAGAGCCTTCGTGGATGCGGGTCGCGCCATCCCTGAAAGGAGTCAGCCCGTGTCCGACAACAAGAGCGTCGTACTCAACGCCGCCGGCAAGAACGTCGAGCTTCCCGTTTATACCGGCACCCTCGGCGCCCCCTGCATCGACATCACACGGCTGCCCAAGGAAACGGGCATGTTCACTTACGACCCCGGCTTCGTGGCGACCGCCAGCTGCCGCAGCGCGGTGACCTACATCGACGGCGACGAGGGCGTGCTGCTGTACCGCGGCTACCCGATCGAACAGCTCGCCAAGCACTCCAACTTCCTTGAAACCAGCTACCTGCTGATGAACGGCGAACTGCCGGACACGCAGCAGTTCGCCAAGTTCGAGCATGAAGTCACCCACCACACGATGATGCACGAGGCCTTCAAGGGCTTCCTGGGCGGCTTCCGCCACGACGCGCACCCGATGGCCATGCTGTGCGGCATGATCGGTTCGCTGGCCGCCTTCTACCACAGCGACCTCGACCTCGAAGACCCGGAGCAGCGCCGCCTGGCCGCCATCCGCCTGCTGGCCAAGGTGCCCACCATCGCCGCCGCCTGCTACCGCTATTCCATCGGCTGGCCGGTGCGCTACCCGCGCAACAACCTCGAGTACGTCGAGCGCTTTGTGCACATGATGTTCGAGGTGCCCAGCGAACCGTTCATGATGAAGCCGATCGCCGCCAAGGCGCTCGACCTGTTGTTCATCCTGCACGCCGACCACGAGCAGAATGCCTCCACGTCCACCGTCCGCCTGGTCGGTTCCACCGGCGCCAACCCCTATGCCTGCGTCGCGGCGGGCGTGGCCGCGCTGTGGGGTCCGGCGCACGGCGGCGCCAACGAGGCGGTCCTGAAGATGCTGTCGGAAATCGGCCGCCCGGAGGATGTCTCCAAGGCCGTCGATCGCGCCAAGGACAAGAACTCCGGCTTCCGCCTGATGGGCTTCGGCCACCGCGTCTACAAGAACTTCGACCCGCGCGCGACCATCATCCGCGAGATGTGCCACGAGGTCCTGGCCGAACTCGGCGTCAACGACCCGATGCTGGAAGTGGCCATGCGGCTCGAGGAAGCGGCGCTCAAGGACGACTACTTCGTGCAGCGCAAGCTCTACCCGAACGTCGACTTCTACTCGGGCATCATCTACAAGGCGCTGGGCATCCCGACCGAGATGTTCACCGTGATGTTCGCCATCGCCCGCACGGCCGGCTGGGTGTCGCATTGGCTCGAGCAGCAGACCGATCCGGAAGCCAAGATCGGCCGCCCGCGCCAGATCTACACCGGCGCCGCTGGCCGCGATTACGTGGCGCTCGACAAGCGCTGATTCCCCGGCAAGGTTGGGTAACCAAACGCCCCGCATCGCGGGGCGTTTGGTTTTTGTGCGCCAGCAGGCCGCCGGGGCGCCTCAGCCGCCGCCGGCGCCCATCAGTCGCCGCAGTGCAGCCGCAGACGCCCGGGGCAGGGGTGTCGCCTCCAGTGGCTCCAGGGGAGCCTGCCGGAGCGCCTCGTGCGGCAGCACCACCAGTTCGAAATCGACGCCGTCCGCAGTGAAGTGCCAGCAGGGCAGCTCGACGCTGCGGTCGCGTCCAAGGCGGACCCTGCGCGTGCCCGATTGCGCGGGTATGCGCTGGTCGTGCAGGAAGTGCGCCACGTCGTCCGGGTCCAGGGGGTGCAGGTGCAGCAAGACTCCCGCACGCTCGTTTGCCGTGCCGTCCAGCACGGGTCCGGCCAACCGCGGGTCGAACGCCGCCAGAAAGCCCATGGCCTGCAGCGCGGCTTCGCGCAGCCGGCCCAGCGCCGGCGCGGGACCGCCGCCGAACAGCCGCTGGCGCTCGCCCAAGGCCTCGCGGACCAGCGCCGCATCGGGAAGGCCCGCCTCGTCACGCACGCCCAGCCGAGCGGCGGCCTTGCGCCTGGCCTGGTCGATGTCCACCTGCTCGCCCGAGGCCAGCAGGCGCGCCGCCTCGTGCGCCACGAGTTGGCGGCGCTGGTCACTGCGTGGGTCGTCCGTGCGTCGTGGGCTCATGGCGCGCTCAGGCTCGGGCGTCAGAAAATATCGAACGCCTCTTCGTTGCTCAATTCCGGATCAAGGTCGAAGCCGCTGCTGGTGATGCGGTCGTAGTCTTCGCGCTTGAAGAACTCCTGGATCGAGCCGGGGCTGCCGTCGGCCATCAGCCGTCCGGACGACGGGCTGATGGACGCGGTGACGATGCCGGCGGGCACTTCCGGAACCACCACGGGCACGCCGTCCAGCGCCGTGCGCATGTATCCGATCCAGATCGGCAGGGCGGCCTTGCCGCCGTACTCGCCGCGCCCCAGCGTGTTGAAGTCGTCCTTGCCGACCCAGACCGTGGTCACCAGGTCGCCGCCGAAGCCCGAGAACCAGGCGTCGCGGTACTCATTGGTGGAGCCGGTCTTACCGCCGATGTCGTCGCGCTCGAGCACCTTGGCGGCGGTCGCCGTGCCGCGCTTCACCACGTCCCTGAGCACCGAGGAAATCATGAAGGCCGTGCGCTCGTCGATGGCGCGCGGCGCCAGCACCAGCGGTCCTTCCGGCACCGCGACGGGCTCGGCCACGACGGTTCCGGGGGGCTCGGGGGTCGGCGCGTCTGCGGGCGGCGGGGTGCCGAAATCAAAGCCGTCCACCACCGTCGTGGCCCGCTGTTCGCCGGCGGCGCGCCCGGGGCAGCGGCTGCACGCGCGCGGCGGCGCAGCCTGCGACAGCACGACGCCGTTGCGGTCCAGCACGCGGTCGACAAACCACGGGTCGATGCGGAAACCGCCATTGGCGAACACCGCGTAGCCGCGCGCGATCGACATCGGCGTGAGCGACGAGGTGCCCAGCGACATCGACAGGTTGGGCGGGAGGCTCTGCTGGCTGAAGCCGAACTGGGTGATGTAGCGGCTGGCGAAATCAACGCCAATCGCGTCCAGCAGTCGCACCGAAACCAGGTTTCGCGACTGCACCATGGCCTCGCGCAGTCGCATGGGGCCGGCGAAGTTGCCGGCGTCGTTCTGCGGCCGCCAGACGTTGCCCGCACGGTCCCGGAACACCACCGGCGCGTCCAGGACGATGCTGCCCGGCCCGAAGCCGCGCTCGAACGAGGCGGCATAGACGAAGGGCTTGAAGCTCGAGCCCGGCAGGCGCTGCGCCTGGGTGGCGCGATTGAATTTGTTGAGGCCGAAGCTGAATCCGCCGATGAGCGCGCGGATCGCGCCGTCCTCGGGCTGCAGCGACACCAGGGCGGCCTGCGCCGCCGGGATTTGCGCCAGGACGAGTTCGGCTTTGGCCGGTTTCGCCACCGGCGGCGCCGGGCCGCCAGCTGCTGCGGCGGCCGGCTTCACCGGCACCGGCACCGGCAGCTGCGCGAAGCGCACCACGTCACCCCGCTTGAGCAGCGCCTTGGCGGTCTTCCCGGTCCAGCGCAGGGACTTGGCGTCCAGCAGCACGGGTTCGGCCGCGGCCGTCACCAAGCGCACGCCGTCACCCTCAAGCCCGGAAACAATGCCGGCCGCCAGCCCACCGAGCGGCGGATACGCCCGCAGCCGAGCGCGAAGCGCCGCGTCGTCCTCGTCGTCGCCCAGCGCCAGTTGGGCCTCGGGACCGCGGTAGCCGTGGCGCCGGTCGTACTCGAGCAGGCCGGACTGCACCGACCGTGCGGCCGCGGCCTGGTGGACGCTGTCGATGGTGGTGTAGACGCGCAGGCCGCTGTTGGTCGCTTCTTCGCCGTAGCGCTGCTCCATCTCGGCGCGAACCATCTCGGCCACGTACGGTGCATCGACCTCGACCTTGGGCTCGTGCGGGCTGGCGTTGACCGCTTCGGCGATAGCCGCCTGCTCCTGCGCGGGCGTGATCATGCCTTCTTCGCGCATGCGCAGCAGCACGTAGTTGCGGCGGATCAGCGCGCGCCCGGGGTTGATGATCGGGTTGCCGCTGGACGGGAATTTCGGGATCGAGGCCAGCGTGGCCGCCTCCGCCAGGGTCAGCTGGTCGAGGGTCTTGCCGTAGTAATAATCGGCCGCCGCGGCGATGCCGTAGGCGCGGTTGCCGAAGAAACTCTTGTTGAGGTAGAGCTCGAAGATCTCGTCCTTGGTCAGCTCGCGCTCCATCTTCAGGGCGAGGAAAATCTCGGTGAGCTTGCGCGTGTAGGAATATTCCGAGCTCAGGAAGAACTGCTTGGCGACCTGCTGGGTGATGGTGCTTCCGCCCGCGACGCGACGGTCGTCGGTGGTGGCCAGCAGCCAGACGGCACGGCTGATTCCGCGCCAGTCGATGCCCGGATGCTCGTAGAACCGGGCGTCCTCGATGGCGATGAAGGTCTGCTTGACGTGCAGGGGCACGTCCTCGATCTCGACCGGGAAACGCCGCGTCTCACCGATCAGCGCGATCAGCTTGCCGTCGCGCGAATAGATGCTCAGCGGCACCTGGAGCTGGACGTTGCGCAGCTCCTGGACATCCGGGAGACGCGGGGCGATCAGCCAATAGAGGATGGCCAAGGCGACCACACCCAGCAGCGCAAGCCCCGCGAAAAGGTACAGTAGCCGGCGCAGCAATCGAACGAAACGGGCCATCCTGGGCCTCTCCCGAGGTTTACATCGTCATGGGGCAGGGAGTATAGATCGTGGCATGACCCGGAACATGTCGTGGGGGCGGCCGGATTCAGGGTCCGTTTGCGTCTAGGTTAGGGGAGCGGAAGGGCGGGCCTAAAGGCGCAGGAGCTTCAATGCAGGGGGGGGGGTATTGCCATTTGGCAATTTTTCGTTATTTAATGTGATGGCGCACCATTCGCTTGTAAGTGCCCGTCGGAAGGGGAGAAACCGTGGGTCTTTTCGGAAATGCCAAGACACCGCTCGTCGGTCTGGACATCAGTTCCACGGCCGTCAAGCTTTTGCAGCTGACTGAGTCAGGTGGTCGCTATCGCGTGGAGCACTACGCGGTGGAACCCCTGCCGCCCAATGCCGTCGTCGAGAAGAACATCGTCGAGGTCGAGGCCGTCGGCGAGGCGATCAAGCGGGCCGTGGCCCGCTCTGGCACCAAGGCCAGGCACGCTGCCGCCGCCGTTTCGGGCTCGTCCGTGATCACCAAGATCATCCCCATCCAGGGCGACCTGGACGAGGACTCCCTTGAAGACCAGGTCCAGCTGGAAGCCTCCAACTACATTCCCTACCCCATCGACGAGGTCAGCATCGACTTCGAGGTGCTCGGTCCGGTCCCCAGCAACCCGGAGATGATCCAGGTGCTGCTGGCCGCGTCCCGCACCGAGAACGTCGAGCTGCGCCAGTCGGCGCTCGAGCTGGGCGGCCTGACCGCCAAGATCATCGACGTCGAGGCGTTCGCGATGGAAAACGCCTTCAAGCTGGTTTCCGACCAGCTTTCGGTGCCCAAGGACGCGATCGTCGCGCTCGTGGACATCGGCGCCACCATGACCACGCTCAATGTCCTCCGCGGCCAGCGCAGCATCTACACCCGCGAACAGGTCTTCGGCGGCAAGCAGCTGACCGACGAAGTGATGCGCCGCTATGGCCTGAGCTACGACGAAGCGGGCCTGGCCAAGCGCCAGGGCGGCCTGCCGGAGAGCTACGAGGTCGAGGTGCTCGAGCCGTTCAAGGAAGCCCTGGTGCAACAGGTCAGCCGCCTGCTTCAGTTCTTCTACGCCGGCAGCGACTTCAACCGGGTGGACCAGGTCGTACTGGCCGGCGGTTGCGCCTCCATCGCCGGCATCGGCAACCTCGTCGAAGAACAGCTCGGCGTCCCGACCGTCATCGCCAACCCGCTCGCCAACATGGCGCTCGGTCCCCGCGTCCAGGCCCACGCCCTGGCGCAGGACGCACCGGCGCTGATGATCGCGTGCGGCCTGGCCCTGAGGAGCTTTGACTAATGGCCAGAATCAACCTGCTTCCCTGGCGCACAGAGCGGCGCAAGCTTCGCCAGAAGGAATTCGTCAGCATGTTGGGCCTGGCGGCAATCGTCGCCCTGCTCGTCAGCTTCCTGATCGTGATGTACTTCAACGGCCAGCTCGAGGGCCAGCAAAACCGCAACACCTATCTGCGCGACCAGATCGTGCTGGTGGACAAGCAGATCCTCGAGATCGAGGAGCTGGACAAAAAGAAGGCCAACCTGCTGGCACGCAAGCAGGTGATCGAACAGCTCCAGGCCAGCCGGTCCCAGATGGTCCATCTGTTTGACGAGTTGGTCCGGACCATCCCGGAAGGCGTCCGCCTCAGCTCGATCAAGCAGAGTGGCCAAGTGCTCACGCTGGAGGGCTTGGCGCAGTCGAACGCCCGGGTCAGCTCCTACATGCGCAACCTCCAGGACTCGGGCTGGATGAGCAGTCCCGACCTGACCATCATCGAGACCAAGGGCGAGGACAAGGGTCTGCCCAATGTGTTCTCGCTCAAGGTCACGCTCAAGAGCCCGGCTTCGCCTGAAGAAGAAGAGGCCGCCGCCGCTGCAGCAGCTGCCGCGGCGCCCGCTGTGCCCGCTGCCGCCCCGCCGGCTGCGGCGCCTGTTGCCGGAGGTGCCCTGTGAGCAGCAAGAAAGTCGACCTTCGCAACCTTGATTTCAACAACTCCGGCGCTTGGCCGATCCAGGTCAAGCTGGGTGCCTGCTTCCTGGTCATCGTGGTCATCATTGGCCTGGCTTGGTACCTGTTCGTCAAGGACAAGCGGATGCTGATCGAGGCCGAGGAGGCCACCGAGATCACGCTTCGCGGCGAGTTCCAGACCAAGCAGGGCCGCGCTGCCAACCTCGAGCCGCTCAAGCAGCAGTTGGCTCAGATGGAAGTGATGCTGCAGCAGATGCTTCGCCAGCTGCCCAGCAAGAACGAGATGCCCGACCTGATCGTGGACGTGTCGCAAACGGCGCTGGCCAGCGGCATCAGCAACGAGCTGTTCCAGCCGGGCGCCGAGACGATGCTGGAGTTCTACGCCGAGAAGCCGATCGCTCTGCGTATGGCGGGCACGTACCACCAGTTCGGCGCCTTCGTCAGCGGCGTGGCTTCGCTGCCGCGCGTGGTCATCATGACCATGCACGACATCTCGCTGAAGCCGCGAGGCGACGGTGACCAGACCCTGGTGCTGGAGGGCACGGTGAAAACGTACCGATACCTTGATGAAGAAGAGACGGCCGCCGCCGCGCCGGCTGCTGTCGCGCCGGCACCGGCCGCGCCGGCGCCCGCGCCTGTCGCCGGGGGGGTGCAGTGATGGCCTCCTTAAACGCCAGAAATGCTGCTCGTAGCCTGGTGCTCTGCGTCGCCGTCCTGTCGCTGGCCGCCTGCACCCGCGGCCAGCGCGACCTCGAGGCCTGGGTGGCCGAAGTGAGGTCGCAGCCTGCGCCGCCGCTCGACCCGCTGCCGGTAATGAAGCAGTTCGAAACCTTCGAGTATGCAGCGCAGAACCTGCGCGATCCCTTCAGCCAGCCGACGTCCGACCAGGACGGTGGCGGGCTGAGGCCTGACCCGAACCGGCGCAAGGAGGTCCTCGAGGCCTTCCCGCTTGACAGCTTGGACATGGTCGGCACGATCGGGTCCGGCGGCGGGATCATCGGCCTGGTGATGGGGCCGGACAAGGTGACCTACCGGGTGCGCCCGGGCAATTACATGGGGCTTAGCGACGGTCGCGTCACCGGGGTCTTCGAAGACCGCGTTGAAATGGTCGAACTCGTACCTGATGGGGCCGGCGGTTGGCTTGAGCGTCAAGCCAAAATCGCCCTTGAAGACAATTGATTGGGGGAATGCACGATGACCGCGAATAAAACGATCGGCCAGGGGAAGGGCAGCAAGCGCACTTGGTTGCTGGCCATGGGAGCGCTCGCCGTAGGCTTGACGACGTCGCTGTCCGCCTTGGCTGCGAACGTCCTGCAGGACGTGCGTTACGCATCGGCGCCCGGGGGCAAGGTCGACATCACCCTGCAGTTTGCAGAGCCGGTGGGTGACGTCCAGGCCTTCACCACGGACACGCCGCCGCGCATCGCGGTGGACCTGCCTGACACCACCAACGGCCTCAGCCAGCGGCGGGTTGTCATTGGCAGTGGCGCCACCTCGGCCGTATCGGCGGTGGAAGCCGGTGGCCGGACTCGCGTCGTGGTCGACCTCTTCCGTCCCGCGGGCTACACGACCCGCAGCGCCGGCAACCTGCTGGTGCTGACGGTCGACGCCGGCGCGGTGCAGAGCAACGCCTCCAACACGATGGCCAACCCCTCCGATCCGACCAAGCGGGTCGCCTCGGACATCCAGGTCGCCAACATCGACTTCCGGCGCGGCGAGAATGGTGCCGGCCGCGTGATCCTCCGCTTCAGTGGCGACGGCGCCGCCGCCGACATGCGCAACGAAGGTTCCAAGGTGGTGGTGGACGTTGCCAATGCCAGCATCCCGGAAAACCTCCGCCGGCGCCTGGACGTGACCGACTTCGCGACCCCGGTGCAAAGCCTCGAGCCCAACAGCAACGCCGGTAGCACCCGCCTGGTGATCAACACCAACGGCGCCTACGATTCGATGGCCTACCAGACGGGCAACGAGTACGTCATCGAGATCACGCCCAAGCGGGCACCGGTCGTCGCCTCGGCTTCGTCCGGCCGCGCCGCTGGTGCCGTCTCCGGCGCTGCCCCGGCGCAGGGCTACACCGGCCGGGCTGTCACCTTCAACTTCCAGGACGTGCCGGTCCGCACCGTGCTGCAGCTCATCGCCGAGGAGTCCAACCTCAACATCGTCGCCTCCGACACCGTGCAGGGCAACGTGACGCTTCGTCTGATCAACGTGCCCTGGGACCAGGCCATGGAGATCGTGCTTCGCGCCAAGCAGCTCGACAAGCGCCGCGACGGCAACGTCATTTGGGTCGCGCCGCAGAAGGAAATCGCCGAGTTCGAGAAGGCCAAGGCCGACG
>JANOJQ010000074.1:0-9112 GCA_031418815.1 Lysobacteraceae bacterium | reverse complement strand
GCCAGCAACCCGGACCAGCCCGACACCGCGCCTGATGCCCGCGGCCTGGCGCTGAAGGTGATGGGCGTGCCGGGCAAGAAGCTGCTGGCCGACGAGGCGGATGCCGGCACGCAGGACTTCATCTTCATCAACCACCCGGTGTTCTTCGCCAACGACCCGAACCGCTACCTGGCGCTGGTGAAGGCCGCCAGCGGCGAAGGCCTGCTGGGCAAGCTGGGCATCCCGCTGGCGCTGGGCCTGCGCGGCGCCATGATCGCCTTCCAGACCATCCGCAACCCGATGTCCAACCCGCTGCAAGGCCAGTACTTCACGATGGTGCCGTACGCCTTGGGCACCGGCCCCAAGCGCCAGGCGGTGAAGTATTCCATCCGTCCCTGCGAGGCCAAGCCGGTGCGCATGCCGAAGAATCCGGCCCCCGATTTCCTGCGGGCGGCGATGCGCAGGACGCTCAAGGCCGGCGACGTCTGCCTGGAACTGCTGGTGCAGCCGCGCACGTCCGACGAGATGTCGGTCGAGGACTCGATGACCGAGTGGGATCCGGCGCAGGCGCCCTTCATCCCGGTGGCGACCATCCACATCCCCAGGCAGGTGTTCGACACGCCGGCGCGGCACCAATTTTGCGAGAACCTGTCGTTCACGCCCTGGCATTCGCTGCCCGAACACCGGCCGCTGGGCGTCACCAACCGCATCCGCCGCATCGTCTACGAACGCATCAGCCGCTTGCGCCACGAAATGAACGATGCGCCACGCGTGGAGCCGGAGTGAGCGCGTTGGCCGGCGGAAAAGCGGCAGCCAGGGGGCGGTGATCCGGGTTACTCTTTTTCCTCTGCAGCGCGCGCGGGGAGCACGGCCATGAACCACTGGAACCAGATCCTTGCGCTGCTGATGCTGCCCGCACTCAGTGGCTGCGCCCGGGCCCACGCCCCGGCCGAGGTGCCGCCGCCACACGAGACGTTCACCCTGGATTCCCGGCACACGCACGAGACGCGCATCATCAACGTCTACGTTCCCCCGGGCTATGCGCCCGATGGGCAGGGCGGCCGCTACCCGACGCTCTACATGCCCGATGGCGGCGTCAGGGAAGACTTCCCGCACCTTGCCAACGCGCTCGATGCCGCCATCCGAGCCGGCACCGTGCGGCCGATGCTGCTGGTGGGCATCGAGAACACCCAGCGCCGCCGTGACATGACCGGGCCCACCACCGTGGCCAGCGACCGCGACATCGCGCCACGAGTGGGCGGCTCCGCGGCGTTCCGGGCCTTCATCGCCGACGAGCTGATCCCCGCCATCGAGTCGCGCTACCGCGTGGACGCCTCGCGCGGGATCATCGGCGAGTCGGCGGCCGGACTGTTCATCGTCGAGACGCTGTTCCTGCAGCCCGGATTGTTCGACACCCACATCGCGCTCAGCCCGAGCCTGTGGTGGAACGACGCCAACCTGGTGAAGGACGCCAAGGCGCGGATGGCCGCCGAGCCGGCCCTGCGTGGCCGCCTGTTCCTCGCGTCGGCGGACGAGGCCAACATCGTGCCGCACGTGGCGGCGCTGGCCGCCGTGCTGGCGACCGATGCACCCGAGGGCCTTTACTGGACCGTGAAGCCGCGGCCGGACCTGCGCCACGACAACATCTACCGCTCGATGGCGCTCCAGCTGCTGGTGGACTACTACGGCGCGGTGACCGCGCAGGATGCGGCCGTGGCGCAGCCGGCCAGGCGGGACGGTGCGCCGACCGTGGAGACCGAATAGGCAGGCCGTCAGGCCTGCTGGCCCGCCCACGGGAAGCGCCCAAAGCAAAGGGCCAGTGCCGATCCGCGAAGTTTTCGCGGACTGGCACTGGCCCTTCGGCTTGCAGCGAGGCTTCGGCGGCTCAGCGGCCCTTGAGGCGGGCGGCGCGGCGGCGGTTGCGGGCTTTCTTCTTCATGGGTCGGGCCTGGGTAAGGGAATCGGGCGCGCAGTGTCCCACATTCCGCGGCGGCGCGCCTGATTTTCTTGCCAGATCAGCCAGTTGGCCCGCCGCCGGGGGGCTCAGAGGTTCACCGCCGGGCCGTTCACCCCCACGTAGCCGTTGGCGCAGCCGGTGGTGCAGGTGGTGCCCAGCATGTTGTAGACGATGCGCCCGGCATGGGTCTTGGAGCGCACGTGGCCCACGCCGTTGCTCAGGTCGCCGCCGCCAAAGTTCAGCGGGCTGCCGTCGGCCCAGTTCCAGTCGTAGGCGTAGGCACTGCTGCCGGCGCCGATGTCCACCTGCGCCTTGACGTTGGCCGCCGCGTTGAACAGGGCGCCGCTGCTGCAGGTGCTGGAGTAGCTGGTGGTGAAGCAGTGCACCTGGTCCTTGAGGCCCGCGGTGATGGTGTAGAACGACACGGCCGGGAACGCGGCCGGCATCGTGCGCAGGCTCCCGGCGCCGCTGCCGGTCCAGCGGTTGTAGCCGTAGTAGGCCACGCCGCTGCTGGGGTAGAGGCCGAAGGTGTAGTACGTGAACGGGTAGGTGCCCTCGGCGTTGCAGGTCGGTGCATAGGGCGACACGTAGCCCGTGGCCAGGCAGGTGCGCAGGCCGCGGATGCCGCCACCGATGTTGACGAAGCGGCGCACGCTGCCGGGGCTGTTGTAGTAGGTCATCGTCGCCAGCGCCATGGACGCGCCCAGCGAGTGGGCGACGATGTCCACCTGCGCCTTGCCCGTGTAGGCCTTCACCTTGTTGATGAAGGCCTGCAGCACGGCGTACTTCGCCGGCGAATGGTAGTTGTACTGCGGCGAGCCGCGCTCGCTGGCGTCGAGGTAGCTCACGCCGAACAGCTCGCAGTCGTTGTAACCCTGGGCCTTGAGTTCGTCGTAAATCGAGCGCGCGGGCGTGGTGTAGCCGCTGACCGCACCGGGCGGCAGGTCGAAGCTGATCGCGCTGTCGCCGTTGCCATGGATGAACACCACGGGCGTGCGGGTGGCCGTGCACGCGCCGCCGCCGAAGCCGCCGCTGCCCACGCCCGGGCTGAAGCCGCCGGCGTATTGGCTGGCGGCGCCCTGGCAGACGAAGCCGTTGTTGCTGCCGCAGTCGAGCGCGCGGGCGCTGGACGGCGCCAGCGCCGCGGTGGCGCCCAGCGCCAGCAGCGCGGCGCTGGCCATGGATGACGCCGGAATCAGTCGCAGCAGGCAAAAGGACATGCGTGGCCTCCCAAGGGTCGAACCCGGCCCCGGGAATGCGGGGTCGGGCCGATGCTGGGCCCGCGGGGCGCGGCGCGGTATTGCACCAAAGGACAGGGCCGGGCGCCCGCGCATTCACGGCGCGATGATCGACATGGGTGGAGGCTCGGCGTCATGAAAGCGATGACCCTTGTGCTGTGCCTGTCCATGCCGCTTTTGCCGGTGATGGGGGCGGCATTGGCCGCGGATACGCCCCGCGCGCCACTGCCGCGGATCTTGATGACCTTCGGCGCCGCGGGCGACGAGCCGCGATGGGCGGCCGAGAACGATGGCGTCATGGGCGGCCTGTCGGAAGGGGAGCCGCGCGTGGCTGCGGGAAGGCTGCACTTCGAGGGCAGGCTGTCGCTGCGCAACAACGGCGGTTTCGCGTCGGCGCACACGGTCGGCGGCAGCTACGACCTGACCGGCGTGAGCGCCGTGGTGCTTCGGGTCCGCGGCGACGGCCGCGAGTACCGGCTGCGACTGGCGTCCGACGCGCGTTTCCGCGGCTCGGCCGTGTCCTACGACGCCGCCTTCGCCACGCGCGCGGGCGAATGGACCGACGTGCGCATTCCGCTGGCAGCCTTGCGTCCGACGTGGCGCGGCGAGCGTCTGCAGGGACCGCCGCTGGACCCTGCGCGCGTCGAGGAGATAGGCCTGCTGATCGGCGACGGGCGCGAGGGCGAGTTCGCCCTGGCGGTGGACTCGATTGGCGTGGAGTAGGGCCGGCAAAGGCCCGGCGTGGCGTGCTCGGGGGCGGGCAGTGACCGGCCTCAGCGCGAGTTGACCACCATGGGTTGCGACGTGCTGGCGTAGAGCTCCACGCCCACGGCGGCCGTGGCTGCCGCGATCAGGATCAGGAGGGTCAAGGCGATCCACGCCATTGGCGTGCGCAGCATCGCGGCGATCCGGCGATGGGCCTGAGTCGGTTGCTCATTCATGCGGCGGCCGCTTCGAGTGGCGCAAGCAGGGCCACCGTCTCGCGTGCGATGGGCACCGGGATGTCAGCAGGGCGGGGCGTTGGCGCCACGGCCACGGGCGGCCGCAGTTCGCGGAGCCATTCGTCGCGCAGTTCGCCCATGTCGCTCAGGCACAAGGTGCACATCGGGAATTCCCGTAGGTGTAGCCAGCCGCGGGGCCGCGTGTTCGCGGTCCCGTTGAAAAAGCGGCGCGGCCCTGGGGCCGCGCCGCTGCACACGTGGTCCGACGAAGCGTGGCGTGGTTGCGTTGGGCAGGGGCCCGTCGCAACCGGCGCCTCAGCCCTCGGCGGTGGTGCCTTGGTCGCCGTCTTCGCCCTGGTTGCCCTGGTTGCCCTGCTCACCCTGCTCGCCGGTCGCGCCGGTGTCGCCGGTGTAGCCCTGGTCACCCGTGGCGCCGGTATCACCGGTATTGCCGGTGTTGCCCTGTTCGCCGGTGCTGCCGGTGTTGCCGGTGGCACCCGTGGCGCCGGTCGGGCCGGCCGGGCCGGGGGTCGAGGTCGCCGGCACCGTGACGACGGTCGGCGGCTGCGGCTCGCAGGCGGTCAGGCCGAGGGTGGCCAGCAGGGAGAGCATCAGGACGGTGCGATTCATGGGTATTCCTTGAAGTGGATGGGATATCGGCGCGGAGAGTTCACTACCGCGTCGCCTCGACGCAGGCCAATGGGCTGCGACTGGCAAGGGACAGGCTGCGCGTCGGCATGCAAAGCGTCCGTGCGCTACCGCGCACACGCCCACGGGGCAGGGGAACCATTCAGCGAGGCGGCGGCATGGCTTCGGGTCCGGCGCCGCGCGCCGCCGCGGGGCATTGTCCTGCGCCGGGCCGGCGAGGCATGCTGCGGTCGTGGCGGGGCCGCACCGGTTGCCGCGAAGGAAAGGTTCCATGTCCAGCAGCAAGACCAGCGCCGAGGTCGACCGCATCATCGCCCAGTCGCGGCGCGACGCCGCCCAGCGCGACCTGGGCTACCGCGAGCGCGCCCTGAAGATGTATCCATGGATCTGCGGCCGCTGCGCGCGCGAGTTCAGCCGCGCCAACCTGCAGGAACTGACGGTTCACCATCGCAACCACGACCACGATTTCAATCCGCCCGACGGCAGCAACTGGGAGCTGCTTTGCGTGTACTGCCATGACAACGAGCACTCGCGCTGGGTCGACCACACGGGCGTGAGCGCGCTGGATGCCGAGGACAAGGTGGCGCCCGCCACCGGCAACCCGTTCGCCAACCTCAAGTCGCTGCTCAAGCGCGACTGACGCTGACGCGCCATGGCGAAACGGGGTGGGCTCAGGGCGGTGCTGCGGTGGCTGGCGCGGTGCGCCGCGGCGCTGCTGGTGGGACTGGCCGTGCTGCTGGCCGCTTACTGGGCGCCTTCCAGGCCGGTGGACGAACTCAAGGCGCGCTGGGCGCCGCCGCCGTCCGTCTTCCTGGCCATCGACGGCATGCAGGTGCACCTGCGCGATGAAGGTCCACTCAGCGACGCCGCGCCGATCCTGCTGCTGCACGGCACGTCCGACAGCCTGCACACCTGGGACGGCTGGGTGCCGCCGCTGGTGCAGTCCGGCCGGCGCGTCATCCGGGTGGACTTGCCCGGCTTCGGCCTGACCGGGCCCTTCCCCGACGGCGACCACCGCATCGCCGCGTACCCGCGCTTCCTGTCGCACCTGCTCGATGCGCTGCAAGTGCGCCGCGCGGTGGTGGTGGGCAACTCCTTCGGCGGCCAGGTCGCGCTGGAGCTGGCGCTGGCCGAGCCCGAGCGCATCGAGCGGCTGGTGCTGGTGGACGCGTTGGCCTACCCGCGCAACGCCACCAAGGTGCCGATCGGATTCGTGGTGGCGTCCCTGCCCGGCCTGAACCGGCTGATGGACTACGTGCTGCCGCGCTTGGTGGTGGAGGGCAGCGTACGCAGCGTCTACGGCGACCCCTCGCGTGTGACCCCGGAACTGGTGGACCGCTACTACGAACTGGCGCTGCGCGAGGGCAACCGGGCCGCGCTGCGCAGCCGCTTCGGCGACCTGCCGGACGAAGCGGACGCGCAGCGCGTGAAGCAGCTGCGGCTGCCGGTGCTGCTGCTGTGGGGTGGGCGGGACCAGTTGATCCCGATCGCTGCCGCGGATCGTTTCCTGCGCGACATCCCGGGCAGTCGCCTGGTCACGTTCCCCGGCTTGGGGCATGTGCCGCACCAGGAGGACCCGCGGGCGTCGGTGGTGCCGGTGCTGGCCTTCCTGCGCGAGGCCGACGCGGCTGCTGGCAGCGCGCCGTCAGGGCAGCAGCTGCAGCGCCAGTGAGATGATCGCCAGCACCGTGCCGGTGGCGCCCAGGGCGATGGCCACCTGCAGGGCCGTGGGCATCCCGGGCGGGCTGGCAGGCGGTTCGTCCGGCAGCGGCGGCAGGGTGGCGTCGGCGCCCCGCAGCAGCAGCTGCACCATCGATTGCCTGAGCGTTTCGTCGAAGCTGTAGGGGTCGAACGCGGTCCGTCCGTGCCTTGCCATCAGCGCCTGCACTTCCAGGGCGTTGGGCACCATCTTCATGCCCCAGTTGGCAAAGCTGGCGTTGGCCACGAATTCCCGGCCCAGCACCCGCAGCTCGGCGTGGCGCGGGTCGCCGTGCAGCCGCTGGTAAAGCGCCTCGACCGCTTCCTGCGGGCCTTCCAGGCACTGGAAGAAGCAGCCGTCGCCGAAGTACAGCGCGCCCACCAGCTGCTGCCGCGGGTTGTTGCGCCGTGACTGCACCAGGATGCGCGCGACTTCCTGTTGGATGCCGCCGGTCAACCGGTCCACCGGGAAGGTGGCGCGGCTGACGTAGGTCAAGCGCAGCAATTCGGGCATGTAGGACACCTCGGAAAGAGGTGACAAAGTCCCACGACCGCCAACATGCCGGCGTGAAAGGCCGGCGGCGGGGTCAGCGCTCGCGCCAGCGCGCGGCGCCCAGGAAGATCACCCGCAGCTGGCGCACGAAGTTGTCCACCAGCTCCTGCTCGCGCTTGGGCTGGCCGGCGGGCAGGTCGAGGATGTCGGACGCGGCGTTGAGCATGGTGGTCACCACCAGGCCGCAGATCATCTGCAGGCTGGCGCTGGACAGGTCGGGCAGGGTGCCCAGGGCGCGCAGGTCCTGGGCCATTTCCGAGGCGAAGTGGCTTTCCTCCGTGCGGATGGCCTCGCGGATCACCCGGGAGCCGCCGCCGCGTTCGCCGGCGATGAAGCGGAACACCAGCGGGCGGTCCTCGACGAAGCGCTTGTAGATCAGCACCGAGCCGCGAAGCATGTCGGTGGGCGGGATGCCGTCGCGACGCGCTTCGCGCAGCAGGCGGCGCAGCGTCACGCCGCCCATTTCCACCAGCGCCAGCCCCAGTTCGTCGAGGTCGCGGAAGTGGCGGTAGAACGCCGCCGGCACCACGCCGGCCTCGCGGGTGACTTCGCGCAGGCCCAGGGCCGGGAAGGGGCGGCCCTGGCCGATCAGCGACAGCGCGGCTTCGACCAGGCGCAGCCGGGTGCGCTCCTTTTGTTCGATGCGGCTGACGGGGGCGTCCGGTTCGGGACGCGCCGGGGCGATTCTGCTGACGACCAAGCCTGGCTCCAACGGGTGATGACCCGGAATGACCACGGAAGTATAGGCGCGACAAGGGCTTACAGGTTTGGAGTTGTTACTCGGTGCGATTACGGTAAACATATGTTCACGCAAATACCGGATCGTTGCCCGCCAATGCCTTCAATCCAGCCCAATGACCGCGTTTCGACTGTTCGCCGGGTGCTGCGCAGCCCGCTGCTGGCGCCGCTGAACCAGGCCGACGCCTGGAGCCGGCTGGCCAGCGCCGTGAACCCGGCCTGGTCGCTGGTCGAATCCCGCGCCCAGGTGGTGCGGGTGGTGGACGAGGCCCCCGGGGTGCGCAGCCTCTGGCTGAAGCCCAATGGCCGATTCGCCGGCTTCCAGCCCGGCCAGCACGCGCTCCTGGAGCTGGACATCAACGGGGCCCGCCACGGCCGCTGCTTCAGTTTTTCCTCCGCGCCCGGGGCCGATGGCCTGGTGCGCCTGACCATCAAGCGCAAGGACAAGGGCCTGGTGTCCGCCGCGGCCCACGCGCTGCGGCCTGGCCAGGTGGTCCGGCTGGGGCGCGCCCAGGGGGCGTTCGCACCGCGCACCCCCGACCAGCCGCTGCTGATGCTGGCGGCCGGCAGCGGCATGACGCCGATGATGTCTCTGCTCGGTGCCATGGCCAACGCCGGCAGCGCGCGCGACGTGGTGCTGGTGCAGTCGGCCTCGACCCCTGGCGACCTGCTGTTCGCCTGGCCGCTCGACGAACTGGCGGCGCGCCTGCGCGGCCTGAAGCGCCACGCGCACGTTTCGAGCGACGGCGGCCGGCTGGATGCCGCGGCCATCGCCGTGCTCGTGCCGGACTGGGCCTCGCGCGAAACCCTGCTGTGCGGCCCCGACGGCTTCATGGCGATGGTCGAGGCGATGCACGCCGACGCAGGCATCCAGGGCCGGCTCACCAGCGAGAGCTTCGGCCGCCGCGCGGCGCCCGTGCTGCCGGGGGCCGTGTCCCACGCGGTGTCGCTGTCGGGCGCGACGTTCGACGTCGCCGGCGGCCAGAGCCTGCTCGACGGCGCCGAAGCAGCCGGCCTTCAGCCGCGCTTCGGCTGCCGCCGTGGCATCTGCCGCAGCTGCCAGTGCCGCAAGCTCGCCGGCACCGTGCTCAACCAGCTCACCGGGCAAGTGTCCGGGCCGGGCGAAGAACTGATCCAACTGTGCATCAGCACGCCGCAAAGCGCCCTGGAACTCGCCCCATGACCGCCAAGGACCCGCGAATGAACGCCAAGACCCGCCTCCACGGCGACGAACTCGCCCGCTTCGAAGCCGAACTCGACGCGGTCCGCGTCGCCGTGCTCAACGACATCGGCGACAGCGACGCCCGCCACATCCGCCGCATGCGCGGCGTGGTGCAGGGCAGCGCGATCGCCGGCCGCG
>JANOJQ010000073.1:0-13761 GCA_031418815.1 Lysobacteraceae bacterium | reverse complement strand
AGCATTTCCTGGACGAGGACAAGGACGGCTACCTGATCATGGGCAAGGCCGACGACGGCTGGTGCCTGGCGCTGGACCGCGAACGCATGTGCTGCAGCATCTACGAGCAGCGCCCGTTCGTGTGCCGTGAGTTCGCGATGGGCGGCGGCGACTGCGCCGACGTGCGCGAGGACTGGCGCCGCATCGCCGTGAGCCTGCGCTGACGTGGCCTGGTTCGTGTACCTGCTCGAATGCCAGGACGGCAGCCTGTACACCGGCGTGGCCCTGGACGTGGACAAGCGCTACGCCGAACACGCCGCTGGCAAGGGCGCACGCTACACCCGCTCGCATCCGCCGAAGCGGCTGCTGGCACGCTTCGAGCATCCCGACCGATCCAGCGCGCTGAAGGCCGAGTACGCCATCAAGCAGCTGTCGGCCGCGGCCAAGCGCGAACTCATCGCCCGGGGCGAGCCGGCATGACGCCCGCGGGCAAGGCCCAGTGGCAGATGCACTTCTGCGTACTGCTGTGGGGCTTCACGGCCATCCTGGGCAAGGCCATCACGATGCCGGCGATGGCGCTGGTGGTCTGGCGCATGGGCCTGGTCACCGCGGCGCTGCTGCTGGTGCCGCGCGTGTGGCGCGGCATGGCGGCGCTGCCGGTGCGGCTGCTGCTGATCTACGCCGGCATCGGCACGCTGGTGGCGCTGCACTGGCTCACGTTCTACGGCGCCATCAAGCTGGCCAACGCCTCGGTGGCGGTCACCTGCATCGCGCTGGCCACGGTGTTCGTGCCGATGGTGGAGCCGTGGATCACCGGCAAGCGCTTCGAACCGCGCGAACTGCTGCTGGGCGTGGCCGTGGTGCCGGGCGTGGCCCTGGTGGTGGGCGGCGTGCCGGCGGGCATGCGGCTGGGCATCGTGGTGGGCACGATCTCGGCGGTGCTGGTGGCGTTCTTCGGGGCGCTGAACAAGCGCTACGTCGAGCGCGCCGACCCGCTCACCGTCACCTGCGTCGAGCTGGGCGCCGGCGGCCTGGTCCTGGCGCTGCTGACGCCCGTGCTGCCCTGGTTCGGGTCGCCGCTGGTGCTGCCGGGCTTCAACGACGCGGTGCTGCTGGGGGTGCTGGCGATGGCCTGCACGCTGCTGCCGTTCGCCCTGTCGCTGGTGGCGCTGCGGCACATGAGCGCGTTCTCGGCGCAGCTGGCGGTGAACCTGGAGCCGATCTACGCAATCGTGCTGGCGGTGCTGCTGCTCAACGAGCAGCGCGAACTGGGCGGCATGTTCTACGCCGGCGTGGCGATCATCCTGGCCGGCGTGTTCGCGCACCCGCTGTTGTCGCGCCAACCTGCGCACAAGCCCGACCCCACCACCCTGGGCACGGCCGAGGCGAAGGCGCTGGACTGAGGCGCGGCCTCAGCCCGGGCCGCGGCGCAGGCGCGGGATGATTTCCAGCGTGGTGTCGCCATCGATCACCTGCAGCACGCCGTCCTGCACCAGCACCTGCAGGTCCATGCCGCGCTTGAGCAGGCCCGACAGCGCCTGGCTGTCCTCGGCCGACACGTCGTACACGGTGAGGTTGCGGCAGCGCGCGAGCGCGGCTTCGTTCTTCTCCCACCACAGGTCGGCGCCGCGGCCGCCGTAGGTCACCAGCACCACGTCCCCGGCGCGGCCGCAGGCCTTGCGCAGTCGCGATTCATCGGGCTGCCCGAGTTCGATCCAGTGTTCGATCAGGCCGGTGAGGTCCTTGCGCCACAGGTCGGGCTCGTCG
This sequence comes from Lysobacteraceae bacterium, assembly GCA_031418815.1. Taxonomy (GTDB): domain Bacteria; phylum Pseudomonadota; class Gammaproteobacteria; order Xanthomonadales; family Xanthomonadaceae; genus Arenimonas. The sequence goes on along the minus strand of JANOJQ010000073.1, from coordinate 12,015 downwards.
TCGGTGCTCAGGCCGCGGCCGAACTCCAGTCGCTCGTCGGCGAACATCGCGAAGGCCAACAGGCGGACCATCAGGCGCTCATCGGTTTCCGAAGGATGCTGCGCCAGCACCAGCTCGTGGCTGCCGTAGTAGTGGCGGTCCATGTCGCTGACCGACAGCTGGGCCTTGTAGACGGTGGATTTCGGGGCCACGGGCCATGCCTTGGAAGATGGGTGGGCCGGCAGACTGCGCGCCGCGGCCGGCGATGTCCAGCGCGGCGCGGATTGCCAGCCGCGGGCGCGACGTGGACACTAGGCCTTGGCTATGGGTGGGGAGCGTGACATTGGACGTGTACGAACGCATCAAGCGGATGTTCGGCTGGGGCGGGAAGCCCGCGCCGCGGCAAGTCACCGTGGCCGCGCCGGCTCCGGCGCCGCTGGATGGCAGCCCGGCACCCCCGCCCCCTGCCGCCGTGTCGTCCGGCCCCGAGCGGCGCGGCAAGTCGCGGCTCAATGCCCGTCCCGGCACCCGCATGCTGGTGATCGACGACTCGGCCACCATCGTCGCCCTGCTCTCGCGCATGCTTCGCCAGAACGGCTACACCGTGCTGGAGGCCGAGGACGCCGAGAAGGGCCTGGAAATCGCCCGCACCCAGGCGCCCGAGCTGATCTTCCTGGACATCGTGCTGCCGGGCATGGACGGCTTCGCCGCCCTGCGCCAGCTGCGCCGCGACCCGCTGACGCGCCACCTGCCGGTGATCATGATCAGCGGCAACGAGCAGGCCACCGAGCAGTTCTACGTGCACCGCATCGGCGCCGACGACTTCATGAAGAAACCCTTCGCCCGCGCCGAAGTTTTCGCGCGCGTGGAGCGCCTGCTCGACGCCGAACTGGTGCCGCGCCGGCTGAGTGCGGTCCAGCCGGCCGCGGACGACGCGGCCGACCCGGACTGAGCCCGCGTTTCAGGCCTCGGCCAGGATCGCGTCAAAGAACGCCGAGGCCGGTTTCGGATAGCCGATGAAGTAGCCCTGGGCGTGGTCGCACTCCAGCTCCGCCAGGCGCTGCAGGGTGGAGCGATCCTCGACGCCCTCGGCGACCACGCGAAGGCCGATGTGGTGGGCGAAGTCGATCATCGCCTTCACCAGCTGCATCGAGCGCACGTTGCCCAGCATGCCGGTGACGAAGGAGCGGTCGATCTTGAGCTCGGTGGCCGGGAACTGGCGCAGGTAGGCAAACGACGCGTTGCCCACGCCGAAATCGTCGATCGAGATCAGCACGCCGTCGCCGCTCAGGCGGCCCAGGATGTCGGCGCCCTTCTCGAAGTCGGCGATGATCGCGGTCTCGGTGACTTCGATCACCACGGCGTTTGACGGCACGCTCCAAAGGCGCAGCGCACCCAGCAGGTGCTCGACCATGCCGCGCTCGGCCATGGCCGCCGCCGACAAGTTGATGGACACCGGGAGATCGAGCCCGCGCCGCCGCGCTTCCACCGCATGCTGCAGGCTGGCGTTGATGCTCCAGCGGGTGAACTCGGCGATCATGCCGGACGACTCGGCCATGGCGACGAACACCGCCGGGCTGACCGCGCCGCGCACCGGATGCTGCCAGCGCGCCAGCGACTCGGCGCCGCAGATACGGCCGGCCTTGAGGTCCCAGATCGGCTGCAGATGCATCTCAAGCTGGCCGGTGGCGATGGCGTCACGCAGTTCCGCCGGTTCGATCGCGCCCGATACCCGCGGTGCCGGGCTGATGGCCATGCGGTCGGGCGACGTCCGCGCTTCCACCAGCGCCGCTTCGGCCTGCCGGCACAGCGCGTCGGGGGTGGCGCCGTGCTCCGGGCAGACGGCGGCACCGATGGCCACCGATGCCAGCACCGGCCGGCCGTTGACGTCCAGCGTCTGCTCGAACTGGCGCAGCAGCCGTGCCGCCGCCAGCAGCGCGTGGTTGCCGTCGCGGATGCCGGGCAGCAAGACGATGAAATCGCCGGGGCCGACGTGCGCCAGCACGTCGCCGGGCCGCAGCGCCTCGGAAACCAGGGCGCGCACCTTCGCGACCAGCCGTTCTCCGCTTTCATACCCATGCTGGATGTTGAACTGCCGCAGGCCCTGCACGCTGAGCATCAGCACGCCCAGCGCGCGGCCTTCGCCCAGGCTGGCGGCGACCAGAGGCTGCATCATCTCGAACAGGGTCGATCCGCGGATCATGTCCCGTCGCAGCCTAGGCTAGGTAAAGTTCGGCCGGGTCCAGGCCGTAGGTGCCGCGATCGAGCACGGAAACGATGCGGGTCGGCGGGGCGCCGTCGGCGCGCGGGCCCAGCGCCATCAGGTCGACGTCCCGGTAGGGGCGGTAGGGAAGCTTGTCGGCATCGAGCAGGACCATGACCCGCGGCTGGAGGCGGCGCGCCTGGTTCTGGGCCATGACGATGGCCACTTCGCCGCTGTTGAGCTCGACCAGCGAGCCCGTCGGGTAGACGCTCAGGCACTGCAGGAACTGCTCGACCACCTCGCCCTGGTAGAGCCTGTCGGCGGCGCGGTAGAGCGCCTGGAGCGCCCCGTGCAGCGAGTCGCCGCGGCAGTTGGGCTTGTCGCTGATCAGCACGTCGTAGGTGTCGATGATGCCGGCGATGCGCCCCGCCAGCGGGATGGCGCCGCCCGACAGGCCGGCCGGATAGCCGCTGCCGTCGTGGCGCTCGTGGTGGTGGGCCAGCATGTCGCGCGTCCAGCTGCCGTCGATGCCCGCCTGGTCCAGCACGCGCAGGCCCGCGGCGACGTGGCCGCGCATCTGCAGGTTGTCCTCGGGCGAGCGGCTGGCGGACGGATCCAGCATCGCCTTGGGCAGGGTGGCCATGCCGATGTCCATCAGGAACCCGCCCGTGGACATCTCCACGAGCACTTCCTTGGGCAAGGCCAGGTGGCGCCCGAAAGCCGCCGCCAGCGCGCTGCAGTTGACCGCGTGCAGGTAGGCGTAGTCGTCCCGCCGCATCATGCTGATCAGCCAGAACAGCGAATCGGCATTGCGCAGCAGGCTGTCCACCATGGGTTCGACCGCGGAGCGCACGCTGTCGGCCGAGATCCGCCGGCCAGCGCGCACGTCGTCCTCAAGGGTGGAAGCGAGGTGGTGCAGGATGGCGTGGGCCGTCCGGGCCCTGGGCAGTTCGTCCTGCAGCGACACCGTGTCCACGTAGTTCGCCCCGCGGGGCGGGAAGACCGGCGACGCGGAGCGCTCGACCATCACCAGGTGCTCAGGCGGGGCCAGGCCCTTGACCACGTCCACGAACACGCTGGTGCAGTAGTTGCCCAGCAGCTCGATGTCCCGGTCGGACTCGATGTGGAAACCCTGGAAAGGAAAGGGCGTGCCGACCCAGTCGCGATCAAGGCGACTGACGAACATTCCCTTCTGCAGCAGACCCACGAGGATCCGCCTTTCTTCCAGCGTCATGCGTACCCCCTGTTTCCGGACCTAAGTTAGCATGGGTCCGCCCCCCCGCAAGCCCTCATGGCCCCCCATGCCCAAGCCCCTTCTGGTCTTCGTCCACGGCTGGAGCGTCACCAGCACGAGCACCTACGGCGAGCTGCCGGCACGCCTGAAGTCCGAGGCCGCGAGGTCCGGCGGGCCGGGCCTGGACGTGGCCCATGTCCACCTGGGCCAGTACGTGAGTTTCCGCGACGAGGTGCGCATCGAGGACGTGGCGAGGGCCTTCGACCGGGCCGTCGCCCGGGTGCTGGCAGAAGCCGGCCCGGGCCGCCGCTTCGCTTGCGTCACCCACAGCACCGGCGGACCGGTGGTGCGCGAATGGCTGGACCGCTTCCACGTCCAGCCCGGCACGCTGGACGCCTGCCCGATGAGCCACCTGGTGATGCTGGCGCCCGCGAACTTCGGTTCGGCGCTGGCCCAGTTGGGCAAGGGCCGGCTGGGCGCGATGAAGGCGTGGTTCAACGGCGTCGAGCCGGGCCAGGGCATCCTGGACTGGCTGGAGCTGGCCAGCCCGGAATCCAGCGCGCTCAACCTGCGCTGGATCAACGACTACCCCGCCCTGCGGCTCACCGCGCGGGCCAATCCGCTGTTCCCGTTCGTGCTCAGCGGCGACACCGTTGACCGCAAGCTCTACGACCACGTGAATGCCTACACCGGCGAAACCGGCGGCGACGGCGTGGTGCGCCTGGCGGCCGCCAACCTCAACGCGCGCCACGTGGTGCTGGCGCAGGATCCGCCGGTGCCGGGCGAGGCCCTGCCCTCGGCGCGCAAGCGGCTGCGCGGCCTGCGCCGGATATCGAGCGCGCGGTCGGCGCCCACCGCTTTCAAGATCGTGCCCGGCGTGTCCCACAGCGGCAGCGACCGGGGGATCATGGCCAGCGTGCGCGACGACGGCCGACCGCACGCCACGGTGGACGCGATCCTGCGCTGCCTGGGCGTGGCCAACGACGCCGGCTACCAGGCGCTGCGCCAGGCCTTCGACGCCGAGAACGCGCAGCACCAGGACATTTCGCGGCGCGTGGAGATCGAGAAGATCCCGGTGCTTCCCGACCGTGTCTACCTCCATGACCCGCACGCCATGGTGGTGTTCCGCCTGCTCGACGACGCCGGGTCGCGCGTGCCAGACATGAACCTGCTGCTGACCGCCGGCCCCCAAGCCGACCCGAACCAACTGCCGGAAGGCTTCCTGACCGACCGCCAGGGCAACCGCCGCGCGCCCGGGAACCTGTGCTTCTTCCTCAACCATGCCGCGCTGGCCGGCTGCCCGGAGATCGTCGACGCCCAGGGCAAGCGGCGACGGCCCGAGTGGATTCCGCGCCGTCCCTACGGCCTGCGGCTGTTGCCGCGGCAGGAGGACCGGTGGGTGGAGCACTGGGCCGCCGAGCTCACGGCGGACGTGGCCAACCTGCTGGACCTGATCGAACCCAACCAGACCACCCTCATCGACCTGCGGCTTTCGCGCATCGTCCGCGAGGGGGTGTTTCGCCTCACCCGGCAGCTGGCGCCGCGCAGCTTCCGGAAGGACGAACCGGGCGCGGCGACCTGATGCCCCGCCGTCGCCTTCCAGGGCGGACCGGCGAACGAAAATTTCACGCCACCTGACGCACCCTCGGCGCGTCAGCCACTGCCGCGAGTCGCCGCATGACCAGCCGCCGCACGTTCCTGTCCGTCGCCGCCATCGCCGCGGCTGCCGCCGCGCTTCGGCCCCTGCCGGTGTTGGCGTCGCGACCTCCCGCCGGGCTCGCGATGCGCGCCATCCCTTCCACGGGCGAAGCGCTGCCGGCCATCGGCATGGGCACGTCCGGCAGCTTCGAAGTGGACATCCCCGGCCGCGGGCCGCTCAGGGACGTGCTGCGGCGCTTCGTTGCCGGCGGTGCCACCGTCATCGACACCTCGCCCAACTACAGCAACGCCGAGGACGTCCTGGGCGACCTGCTGGCCGAACTGCAGCTGCGCCAGTACGTCTTCCTGGCCACCAAGCTGGCCGCCGACGACCGCGCCTCCGGCGAAGCACAGTTCGCGCAGTCGCTCAAGCGCCTGCGCACCGACAGGGTCGAATTGTTGGCGGTACACAACCTGCGCGATTGGGCCAACCAACTGGCGCTCGCGCGCGAGCTCAAGGCCCAGGGCAAGACCCGGTACGTCGGCCTGACCCACTTCCGCGACGACGCGCATGAAAGGCTGGCGCAGATCATGGCGGCCGAAAAGCCCGACTTCATCCAGGTCAACTATTCCGTCAGCGCCACCCACGCCGACCGCGCGCTGCTGCCGCTGGCCCGCGACCTGGGCGTGGCGGTGATGGTGAACCGCGCGTTCGACGATGGCGCCCTGTTCGCGCGCGTCGCCGACAAGGCGCTGCCGGGCTGGGCCGGCGAAATGGGCGTCGGCTCGTGGGCGCAGATGTTCCTGAAGTTCGTCACCAGCCATCCGGCGGTGACCGTGGTGATCCCCGCCACCGGCAAGCCCGAGCGCCAGAGCGACCAGCTCAGGGCCGGCATGGGCCCCGACCTGACGCCGGCGCAGCGTGCGGAACTGGCGGCGATGTTCGCCTGAGTGGGGCGACCCGGGCCCGCCGCCGCGGCGGACGGGCCATGCTTCTACTCTTGCCTCAGGCGCTGGCGCGCTGGCGCTTGGGGAAGCCCACCATGCGCTTGAGGTCTTCGTCCCACAGCTTCAGGCGGGCAGACTTGAGGCTGGTCCAGATCGTCAGGCGCGGGCCGGCCTGCAGCGCCGGATGCGAGAGGAAGGCCTCGCGCAGGCGGTAGTTCGGGATGCGGCTGGCCAGGTGGTGGATGTGGTGGTAGCCGATGTTGCCGGTGAACCAGTGCAGCACGCGCGGCAGGTCGAAGAAGGAGCTGCCGTTGATGGCCGCCTCGTTCGAATCCCACTCCTTGCCGCGGGTCCAGTAGGCGTTTTCGAAGGTGTGCTGCACGTAGAACAGCCACACGCCCAGCGCGCCGGCGATCAGCACGATCGGCAGGTGCACCATGAGCACCGTGTGCCAGCCGATCGCCCAGCCCAGCAGGCCGCCCACCACCAGCAGCATCAGGTTGTTGACCAGCACGCTGGCCCACTCCTTCTTCCACGAGAACGGCAGGTCGAACGGGAAGCGGTGCTTGATGACGAACTGGTACGCCGGGCCGATGCCCAGCAGCACCGGCGTGCTGCGGTAGAAGCGGTAGCAGAAGCGCTTGAAGCCCGACAGCGCCTGGTACTCGGCCACGGTGAGGGTTTCGATGTCACCCATCTCGCGACGGTCGAGGTTGCCCGAGGTGCCGTGGTGCACGGCGTGGGTCTTTTTCCAGTAGCCGTAGGGGAACAGCGTGATCAGCCCCAGCACGCCGCCGACGATGTTGTTGGCCTTGGCGCTGGCGAAGTAGCTGCCGTGGCCGCAGTCGTGCTGGATGATGAAGGTGCGCACATACAGGCCGGCCGCCGGCAGCGCCAGCAGCAGCGTGAAGAAGTAGTTCCACTGCGCGTGGATGCTCCAGGCCATCAGGGCCCAGATCGCCGCGAACAGCGGCAGGGTGTTGATGAGCTGCCAGACGGCCTTGCCCAGGTGCGGATGCGCGAAACGAGCGCACAGCTGGCGAAGGTTGACGGGGGCGGAGGGGGACGGTTGCACGGTGCTCAAGTGGACGCTCCTGGTTGATGGCGCATTGTCCGGTGCCGGCGGGGTCCACCGCAAATTCAAGCGCTTGCTTGCAGTCGGCCCGCGAACCGCCTCTTGTTAGTGAAAAGGCCCCTGGTAAGCCTTGCTGGGCAATTCTTGTACTGATTCGCTACATGAACCGCTTACAACCCCGCAAAAACGGCAGGTTGCGAGCGGTCTGTTAGTTACTTTAAGCAGGTCAAGGACGCAAACATCGCCGCCGTCGCCGCCATGCGCTTGCGTGCGGTCCGGCAGGAGTGGTCCATTCACTGCACGCCCCGGCTGGCAACTCCCTCGTCGGATGTCCCGGGCGCGATTTACGGTCAACCGCCCCCTGGCGTTGACGACCTTCGGCAGGGCAATCGACTGTTTTCGGGACAGGCGGCCCTGCCATTTTTTTGGACCTTCTCCCAGGTCCGGGACTGGCGCCGTCGACACCGCGGAAGCGGGGGTGAAAGGCAGGACAACGAAGCCCTTTTTTATGAGGGAGTGTCCCACGCGTACCCGCCGCCGCCGGTGCGTGCCTTTATGGGCGCCCCACGGAGTTCGGGTGAGCATGCGCTCCGATGCTTGCGCGTCTTGATCCGGACCAAGGCCGGCCATTTTTCTTGCGGATCGGGTTGGGTTAACCAGGCCTCGGCGCCTTTTTGCTCCTCGCTTATCGCGGCGCGTCCCTTCGGACACTGGAATTGCAGCCTGGCCAGCGTGGAAGGTGGCCAGTACGAAACTCCTGTCCGCCCGGCGGCGGGGGTGAGTTCCACGCGCGCACCACGTCACCGCCGGCGTTCGACGGGGCGCACAGGCGAAGACGAGGTAATCGCAAAGCGTCCGGTGTCTCCAACGGACGGCTTGCGCAGAAATCCACGCTTACCCCGACCCAGCAGCGGCGCCGGCGCCACTGCCGATGTGCCTGCGCATCCGTTCTGACGAGGGATGCAACGGTGTGCGCGCGTGGAACTCACACCCGCCGCCGGGCGGATAGGACTCTCACGCTGGCCACCTTCCACGCTGGCCAGGCCGCCATTCCAGTGTCCGAAGGGACACGCCGCGATGGGCGTGGAGAACGGAGACGCCTCGGCCGGGTCAGCCCAGCCGGATCCGCAGGAGAGATGACTTGCCTTGGTCCGGATCGGGACGCGCAAGCACCGAAGCGCATCGCCACGGGCCTTTCGTCAATCGAACCGGCTGATACGTACCGGGCGCGCGTCAGAGCAATTCGAACCGGTCGGCGTCGAGCTGCGCGGGGAAGCGTTCGCGATGCGCAGCCAGGGCTTCGGCCGAGAACACCGCGGTGGCCACGCGCACCTGGTCGTCGAGTTCCAGCAGCGGCTGGCCGAGGAAATCCAGCGCCACGCTGTCGCCGCTGTAGCCGATGCCGTTGCCGTCGGTGCCGACGCGGTTCACGCCGACCACGTTGCACAGGTTCTCGATGGCGCGGGCGCGCAGCAGGGTCTGCCAGGCGTAGCGGCGCGGCGTGGGCCAGTTGGCGACGAACAGCAGCAGGTCGTAGTCGAAGCGGCCCGGGGCCTCCACGCCGAAACGATTGCGGATGAACACCGGGAAACGCAGGTCGTAGCAGACCAGCGGGCACACGCGCCAACCCTTCAAGGCCACGGTGATGCGGTCGCGACCGGCGGCGTAGCGCTCGTGCTCGCGCGCCATGCGGAACAGGTGGCGCTTGTCGTAGGTGTGCAGCCCGCCCTCGGGCGTGGCCCACAGCAGGCGGTTGTAGACGCCCTCGTCTCCCCGGATCTGCACGCTGCCGGTGACCACGGCGCCAAGCGCTGCCGCCTGTGCGCGGATCCAGGCCACGGTCGGGCCGTCCATGCCTTCGGCGTCCGCCAGCGCGTCGTTGCTGAAGCCCGAGGTGAAGGTTTCCGGCAGCACCACCAGGTCGGTCTGGTCGGCCAGCGGCGCGATCAGCGCGCCATAGCGTTCGCGGTTGGCGGCGGGGTCGTGCCAGGCGGTGTCGCCCTGCACCAGGCTGACGCGCAGGTCGTCCATCAGATCTTCGCCAGCCGCTCGATGGCGGCGTCCAGGGTGGGTTCGACCTTGGCGAAGCACAGGCGCGCCAGGCGCTGCCCGGCCGGCGGCGCGGCGTAGAAGGGCGACACCGGGATCGCCGCCACGCCCTTCTCGATCGTCAGCCAGCGGCAGAAGGCCGCGTCGTCCAGGTCGCTCACCGCCGAGTAGTCCACCAGCTGGAAATAGCCACCCGGCACGTCCAGCGGCACCAGGCGCGTGCCCAGCAGCTGCTGGCGGAAACGGTCGCGCTTGGCTTCGTAGAAACCACCCAACTGGTCGTAGTGCTCGGGCTCGTGTTCGATCATCGCCGCGAACGCCCACTGCGCCGGGGCGAAGGTGCAGAAGGTGTTGTACTGGTGCACCTTGCGGAACTCGGCGCTCAGCGCCGGCGGCGCGATGGCATAGCCGATCTTCCAGCCGGTGCAGTGGTAGGTCTTGCCGAAGCTCGACACCACGAAGGCGCGCGCGGCCAGTTCCGGGTAGCGCAGCACGCTTTCGTGGCGGCGGCCGTCGAAGATGATGTGCTCGTACACCTCGTCCGACAGCAGCACGATGTCGGTGTCGCGCAGGACGTCGGCCAGGGTGGCCATGTCCTGCGCGGTCATCATCGCGCCCGAGGGATTGTGCGGGGAGTTGATCATCAGCATGCGCGTGCGCGGGCTGATGGCGTCGCGCACCTTTTGCCAGTCCACCGAGAAGTCGGCCGGGTCCAGCGGCACGTGCACGGCGATGCCGCCGGCCAGGTCGATGGCCGGCTCGTAGCAGTCGTAGCAGGGATCGAGCACGATCACTTCCTCGCCCGGCCGCACCACGGCCAGCACGGCGTCGAAGATCGCCTCGCTGGCGCCACTGGCGACGGTGACTTCGGCGTCGGCGTCCACCGCGCGGCCATAACAGCGCGCGGTCTTGGCGGCGATGGCCTGGCGCAGCGCGGGGATGCCGTTGGCCGGGGCGTACTGGTTCTTGCCTTCGGCCATGGCACGGGCAAGTTCATCCACCAGGCGCTGGGGCACCGGGAAATCCGGGAAGCCCTGGCCCAGGTTCACGGCCCGGTGTTCCAGGGCCAACTGCGACATCACGGTGAAGATCGTGGTGCCGACCTTCGGGAGCTTGGTCTGGATCTGCATGGTCCGCCAGGGTGCGTTTTCGGCCCCAGATTATGCGGCCAAGCCGGCCCCTGGAGGAGGTCGGGCAGGCCCGATGCTTCATTCACACGAAAAGCATCGGGCCACCAGAGCCTGCCGCACCCGGGCTGGGCTCAGAGGCAGTTCTTGCGCTGGGAAAGCATGCCCACCGCGCGGTTCTGCAGCCAGGTGCCGGTCAGCGTGCCGCCGAAGGTGGTGTTCACGGACATGTTGGTCAAGTTGTTGGTGGCCAGGGTACGGGTACCCGTGCCGGACGGCGTGCCGATCAGGGCCACCGGTGCGGCCAGCGGCGAGAAGCCCGAGAACCACTGCAGGTCGAAGCCCGTGGTCGCCGCGGCGAAGTTCTTCTGGCCGTACAGCCAGCGCGGGAAGCCCTGCCCGTCGTACACGTAGGGAATGAACACTTCCTGCGGGTTGCCGCCGCCCGTGGCCAGGTAGGTGTAGCCAAAGCCCGACAGGCTGGGCGCGAACCAGTGGCCGCTGACGTCGAGGTTCTGGGCATTGAACTGCGGGCAGCTGCCGCCGCCGACGCGGATCATCGGCTCGAATCCGCTCTTGCCGTCGAGGTTGAAGCTGAAGGTCATCGCCTGCGTGTCGGTGGCGGTGATGATCACGTCACCCACGTCCACGGCATTCGTGGCCGCGCCGTCCCAGGCCACGCGGAACAGCTCGGCCTTCCATATGCCGGCCGCCGTGGGCGATGCCCCCTGCGAGTAGTACCACGTGGGCGTGTTGTCCTCGAGGTAGGTGTACCAGACGGTCACCCACTGGTCGGGGTTGCCCTGCGGGCCGGCGAAGTCCACGAAGATGCCGTGGCCGTCGCGCGCCAGGTTCACGTACTGGCCCGACAGGAACGCCGGCCGCGCGCCCTGCGCGGTGACGGTGGCGGTAACGTCGGCGCTGGCGGCGGCGCCCGTGGTGTTGCCGGGCACCACGTACCAGCGACCTGGCGCCAGGTTGGCACCCGACACGGTCAACGTTTCGTTGCCACCGGCCGTGGCGGCGCGCAGCGCGGCGTTGTTGTCCCATGCCGGAGCAGCCGCGATGGTCGGTCCCACGGGGCTCGCCACGCGGACCACGTACAGGTCGACGTTGCCCGTGCTGCCGGTGGTGGTGAACTGCACCGACGTGGCGTGCGGCGGCACGTCGAAGTACAGGCCGCCGTGGCTGGCGCCGGCCGGCAGCGTCACCGCGCGCGCCACGCCGTTGGCCAGCGCGAACGGCTCGAACGTCACGCCACTGCGCGTCAGGCGCACGGGCACCTCGATGGCCGTGTTGCCCGCGGTGGGCTGCATCAGCAGGTAGCCCACGCGCACAGCGCCGGCGACCATGGACGGATCGTCGTACACCATCCGCACCTTGAAGGTGTCTCCGGGCGCCGTGCGGCCCGGGCCGGTGGCCACCAGGTTGCTGCCGGGCATGGCCTGCAGGGCCACCACGAACGACTCGATGGTGGGGGTGATGCTGGCGGCCGCCTGGTTCTGCACGGCGACCCAATAGTTCACCGCGGCCGCTTCGCTCATCACTTCGAACTGGCAGGTCTCGACCGGGTAGGACGAAAATGACCCGCAAGCTTCTTCGTTGAGGTCGGGTTGGCCGTCGCCGTCGATGTCGCGACCCACGGCCAACTGCAGGCCGTCGGTGGCCGCGACTGAAGTGGCGCGCAGGCGGTACTTCACGGCCGGCTGCCCGCCGGGAGTCGCCGGCACGGTGACCAGGCGCACCTGGCGGGCACCCGCGG
>JANOJQ010000072.1:0-10987 GCA_031418815.1 Lysobacteraceae bacterium | reverse complement strand
GGCCGGCCCGGCGCCGGCGGCGCGGCGGGCCTCCACGTAGGCGATGAAATCCGGGCGGGCGAGATCCTCGACCTTCCGGTCCTTAAGTGTGCCGGCCTTGAGCCTGGCCAGGTCGGCCCGCTTCGATCGGCCCCAGGGCTGGTCAGGGCGCTCCCGGCCCTCGTACCAGCCCACGAGCTCGCCCAGCGTCATACGACGGCCGACGGGCTCGCCTCGGGCCTTCTGGCCCTGCAGGGCGACCTCGCGCCGGCTCAGCCATTCCTTGGCCAGCGCCCGGCTGCTGAAGGTCTCCACCTCGGAGTGGACAACCTTGCCCTGGTGCTTGAGCCGAATCTGGGCGGTGTATCCTGTCGAGCCGTCGGCCCGCCGGCGGGGGGTGATCGTTCCCATCAGTGCTACATGCGAAGTTTTGTAGCACCGAATGTAGCACCGGGATCAGGCGAATAGCCAAAAAACCCTGAGAATCCACCGAGAACCGGACGCCCGAGAAGCCCATGGAATCAGGCCAAGAGCCGCGCCAGGCCTGCAATCTAGCCGATTACAGGCTGTCGGTTGCACCCATGATGGACTGGACCGACCGGCACTGCCGCGTCTTCCATCGCCTGCTGGCGCCGCATGCGCGGCTGTACACCGAGATGGTGCACGCGCAGGCCGTGATCCTGGGTGACCGCGAACGCCTGCTGGCCTTCGATGCCGTCGAGCACCCGCTGGCCCTGCAGCTGGGCGGCAGCGATCCGGCGCACCTGGCGCAGGCCGCGCGCATCGGCGCCGACTGGGGCTACGACGAGATCAACCTCAACGTCGGCTGCCCGTCCGACCGCGTGCAGGCCGGCCGCTTCGGCGCCTGCCTGATGCGCGAGCCGTCGCTGGTGGCCGAATGCATCGCGGCGATGGTGGCCGCGTCGCCGGTGCCGGTGACGGTGAAGTGCCGGCTGGGCGTGGACGAGATGGAGGACTACGGCGTGTTCCGCGCCTTCATCGACACGGTGGCGTCGGCGGGCTGCGGGCTGTTCGTGGTGCACGCGCGGAAGGCCTGGCTGCAGGGCCTGAGCCCGAAGAAAAACCGCGAGATCCCGCCGCTGCGCTACGACTGGGTGCACCAGCTCAAGCGCGAATGCCCCGGCCTGCGCATCGTGCTCAACGGCGGCCTGGCCACGGTGGAGGACAGCGTTGCGGCGCTGGCGGACGTGGACGGCGTGATGATCGGCCGCGCCGCGTACCACGAACCCTATCGCCTGCACCTGATGGATCGCGCCATGTTCAGCCCCGGCGTCGCGCCCCTGCAGCGCGGCGATCTGCTGCGCGCCTACCGCCCGTACATCGAGCACTGCCGCGCGCGCGGCGTCGCGGTGAAGCACGTCACGCGCCACATCCTGGGCCTCTTCCACGGCCAGGCCGGCGGCCGCGCTTTCCGCCAGGTGCTCAGCGAAGGCGCGCCGCGCAGCGACGCCGGCTGGGACCTGGTCGAACGCGCGCTGGCCGTCACCGAGCGCCGGGAGGACGCGGCATGATCACCCGCGACGTCGTCGCTTTCGCCGCGTTCGCCCGCTCGCTGGCGCCCGATTTCGGCCCGGCCTGCGCCAAGGCCGCGTTCCTGGTCACGCCCGAGGGCTTCGCGCTGGCCGAGCAGTCGGCCAGCGACAACGCCTACATGGATCTCGGCGTCACGGTGGACCCGCAGCGCGCCCTGGCCCAGCACCGCGACCTGCACCGGGCGCTGTCGGCGTCGCTGCCCACGGTCGCCTTCCCCGGCGACCCGGCCACGCCCGACGGGCTGTTCCCGAACAACGTGTTCGCCACTGCGCCGGGCCGGCTGGTGATCGGCCACATGCGCCACCCCGTGCGCCAGCGCGAGGCGGACCGCGCCGACATCCGCGGTTTCTTCGCGGCCATGGGCTACGCCGAAACCGACCTGCGAACGCAGCCCGGCCTCTGCGAGCTCACCGGCGCGCTGATCATCGACCGCGCGCGCGGCCTGGGGTTCTGCGGGCTGAGCGAACGCTGCGACGAGGCGGGCGCGGCGGCGATGCATGCGGCCTTCGGCCTGCGCGGCACGCTGCTGTTCGACCTGGCGCCGGGCGAGTACCACACCAACGTGGTGATGAGCGTGCTGGCCGGCCGCGCCCTGGTGCTGTGCCCGGCCGGCTTCGCCGACCCGGCCGCGGCCGAGGGCATTGCGTCGATCTACGCCCCGCACGTGGTGGCGCTGACCCCCGCGCAGAAGGCTTCGTTCGCCGGCAACGGCATCGCGCTGTCGCCGGACCGGGTCTGGCTGAGCGAGGCCGGCGCGGCGTCGCTGACCGCGGCGCAGCATGGCCAGCTGCAGCAGGCCGGCTTCGCCGTCGGCCGCGTGGCCCTGGACGAAATCGAGAAGGCAGGCGGCTCGCTGCGCTGCTGCGTGGCAGAAATTTTCTGACGCCTGAACCCCGCCCGCCGGCAAGTGACTGACGCGGCAAGGGTTCATATCGGATTCACCGCTTGCCGCCCAGACTCTGCCCCGTGGTCGCGCTAGCCGCCCGACCCCCTTGGAGCTAGTATCCCGACGATGTCCCGCACCCTCCGCCCGCTGCTGCTGATCCTCGCCATCGCCCTGGGCGCGCCCGCGCATGCCCAGGACGAAGCGCGCGAGCCCGCCAGCGAGCGCGAGAACGCCGGCGACCGCGTGCGCGAAGTCGAGCGCGACGGCGGCCGGGTGCTGCAGGCCGAGCCGATGCAGCGCAGCGGCCGCGAGGTCTACCGCCTCAAGGTGCTGACCCCCGAGGGCCGCGTGCGCGTGCTGGACGATTCGCGGCGTCGCGACGCCCGCCCGGAGAACTACGAGCGCAGCCGCTTCGGCCGCGACGATTCCGGCCGGTCGATGCCGACGCCCAGCGAACGCCGCTATCGCGAGCCGGAAGCGCGCCGCGAGCCGCCGCCCGAACGGATGGACCCGCCGGGCCAGGAACCGGGCCGCGGCGACGACGGCGGCCGCTGATCGCCGAACTGTTGATAGGCCGGCCCAACCGGGTCGGCCCCCCTGTCGAAAGGAGACGACATGCGCGTACTGCTGGTCGAGGATGAAGCTCCACTGCGGGAAACCCTGGCCGCGCGCCTGAAGCGCGAGGGTTTCGCGGTGGACACCGCCGGTGACGGCGAAGAAGGCCTGTACCACGGCCGCGAAGTGCCGTTCGACATCGCCGTGATCGACCTGGGCCTGCCCAAGATGTCGGGCATGGACCTGGTGAAGGCGCTGCGCGCCGAGGGCCAGAAGTTCCCGATCCTCATCCTCACGGCGCGTTCGAGCTGGCAGGACAAGGTCGAGGGCCTCAAGTCGGGCGCCGACGATTACCTGGTCAAGCCCTTCCACGTCGAAGAGCTGCTGGCCCGCCTCAACGCGCTGCTGCGCCGCGCCGCGGGCTGGTCGAAGCCGTCGCTGGACTGCGGCCCGGTCAAGCTCGACCTCTCCGCCCAGACGGTCACCGTCAACGGCGTGGGCGTGGACCTGACCAGCTACGAGTACAAGGTGCTCGAGTACCTGATGCTGCACGCGGGCGAGCTGGTGTCCAAGGCCGACCTCACCGAGCACATCTATCAGCAGGACTTCGACCGCGATTCGAACGTGCTGGAGGTCTTCATCGGCCGCCTGCGCAAGAAGCTCGACCCCGAGGGCGAGATCAAGCCGATCGAAACCGTGCGCGGCCGCGGCTACCGCTTCGCCATCCCGCGCGACGAGTAAGCCGCCTTGCGCGGCTGGCGCACGCTTTCGCTGCAGGCCCGGCAGCTGCTGGCGGCCAGCCTGGCGCTGGTCGCCTTCCTGGGGTTTACCGGCTACGCGCTGGACCGCGCTTTCGTCGAGACGGCGCAGAACGCCCTGCGCGAACGCCTCGCCGACCTGGCCAACGGCTACCTCTCGGGCAGTGAGCTCGACCGCGGCCGCAGCTTCATCCCGCCCGAGACCCCGCCCGATTCGCGCTTCATGATCCCCGGCAGCGGCCTGTACGCCAGCGTGCGTGGCGAAGGCATGCGCTGGGATTCGGCCTCGTCGCTGGGCCGCTCGTTGCCCCCGGTGGAATTCCTCGAGCCCGGCGCCCGCCGCTTCGAAGGCCCCCTGCGCATCGTCGACGCGCGCGGCACCGAGAACAGCGTCTACGCCTATTCGATCGGCGTCATCTGGGAATCGGCCGGCGACTTCCGGCTCACCTTCAGCGTCTACGAGGACGCCGCGCAGATCCAGGACCAGGTGAACGTGTTCCGCCAGGCGCTGTGGGGTTACCTGGGCCTGGCGGCGCTGCTGCTGGTGCTGGTGCAGGTCCTGGTGCTGCGCTGGAGCCTGCTGCCGCTGCGCAACGTCGAGAAGGAGCTGGCGCGCGTGCGCCAGGGCCAGGGCCAGCGTTTGTCCGGCCGGCATCCGCGCGAACTTGAATCCATCACCGAATCGATCAACAGCCTGATCGAAAGCGAGCGCAGCCACCTCGAGCGCAGCCGCAACACGCTGTCGGACCTGGCGCACAGCCTCAAGACGCCGCTGGCGGTGCTGCGTTCCCGACTCGACGCCGGCGCCAGCCTTGACGAACTGCGCGACGACGTCGCCGCGCAGGTGCAGCGCATGAACGAAATCGTTTCCTACCAGCTCTCGCGCGCCGCGCGCAGCGGCCACGCGCTGTATTCGGCGCCGATCGAGATCGAGCCGCGGGCCGAGGAAATCGTCGCCGGGCTCGAGAAGGTCTACGCCGCCAAGGGCGTGCTGTGCGAGTTCGAGATCGACGGCAGCGCGCGCTTCCACGGCGAGCTGGGCGACCTGCAGGAGCTGCTGGGCAACCTGCTGGAGAACGCCTTCAAGTGGGCCAGGCGGCGCGTGCTGCTGAGCGTGCAGGTGGAGGGCGCCTCGGCCAACCGGCGGCCCGGCGTCATCGTCACGGTGGACGACGACGGCCCGGGCATCCCGGCCGAGCAGGTGGACCGCCTGCTGCAGCGCGGCGTGCGCGGCGACGAGCGCGTGCAGGGCCACGGCATCGGACTGTCGATCGTGCAGGACATCGTGGCCGCCTACCGGGGCGAACTTACCGTGGGGCGCGCGCCCGAGCTGGGCGGCGGCCGCTTCCGCGTGCGCTTCCCGCCGGCGTTCTAGTTCGCGGGGATCGGCGACTCGCCGTAGAAGCGCCGCAGGTGGGCGGCCACGGCCGGCATTTCCGCCGCCAGCAGGGCCGGCGCCGAGAAGTGGTATTCGCTGGTGACGGCGAAGAATTCCTCGGGCGCTTCGGCCGCGTAGGGATCGATGGCGCTGTCGCCGCCGGCGTCCAAGCGGGCGCTGAAATCGTCGTAGGCGGCCTGGAAATCACGCGCCCATTCGCGCTGCCATTCGGCCGGCAGGGGCGGGGTGCCGTCCATGGCGCCGTCGAGCGCGTCGAGCTTGTGCGCCATTTCGTGCACCACCAGCTGGAAGCCGGCCTCGGGCGCGGCCAGGTCGGCCTCGACGTCGTCCCAGGACAGCACCAGCGGACCGTGTTCCCAGGATTCGCCGGCCAGGTCTTCCTGCCATTCCTCCAGAACGCCGGTGTCTTCGTGGTGCTGCTGGCGCTGCACCCGGAACGCGCCGGGGTAGACCACCACCTGGGTCCAGCCGCCCAGCCCCTCGGCGCCGAACTCCAGCAGGGGCAGGCAGGCCAGGGCGGCCAGGCGCAGGCGCTGGCGGTCGTCCAGCACCAGGCCGTGTACGGGCGTGATCACCTTGCCGGCGAGGAAGCGCGCCACCAGTGCCGACAGGCGCTCGCGCCGCGGCGTATCCAGGCGACCCAGCCACGGCAGCTCGGACAGCAGCAGGGCGTCCTGGGCGGGCGAGAGGGCGGGCGGGCCGGGGAAGAAACGTGCGATCAGGGACTTCATGTCCCCAAGGTGCGGGCGCCAGGGCCGCCTGGCAAGGCCGGGTGCCTAGCGGATCATGCCCGGCAGCAGGCTGTGCCAGCGCGGGGTGCTGCGGCCATTGGCGCCGCGCGGGCGAACCGGGGCAGGGGCGCCGGGGCGCGCCGCCGACGAGGCGCCCGCCGTGCCGGGCGCGGCCTTGCCTTCCTGGGCGTCAGCCTTCTCGCACTGCGGGGCTTCCGCGTCCGCGGGCAGCGGCTCGGCCGCCATGGCGCCGGCGGCGGCAGCGGCAAGGAACAGGGCGAGCAGGGTGCGGAGCATGGCGGACACCTGGAGTCGGTTGTTCACAAGGGATGCCGCTGCGAGCCAAAGGGTTGCGAGGCCGAGTTTATACCCGAACTGCGTTCAAGCCGCGTGCAGGGGCATGCGGCGGCGCAGCATGGCGTTCGACCCGGCTTCGGGCAGACTCCGGTGATCCCATGAATGTCGCCCTCCTCGAACCGCCGCGCGCCCTCATCCGCGGCCCCGCCCTCCGCCGAGCCCTGATCGCAGGCGCCCGCCGCGTGATTGCGCAGCGCGAGATGCTCAACAAGATCAACGTATTCCCGGTGCCCGACGGCGACACGGGCAGCAACCTCGCGTTCACGCTGGGTGGCGTGCTGGCGGGCGCCCTGAGCCGGCGCACGCAGGGCGCGGGCGACCTGCTGCGGCGCGTCGGCGAAGACGCAGTGGACGGCGCGCGCGGAAACTCCGGCGCCATCCTGGCGCAGTTCTTCACCGGCGTTGCTGAAGCGGTCGGCCCGGTGCGCGCGCTGGAGCCCGAGGCGCTCGCGCGCGCGGTCCGCGCCGGTGCCGACTCGGCGCGGCAGGCGCTCTCGGATCCGCGCGAGGGCACCATCCTCAGCGTCATCGCCGCCTTCGCCGACTCGCTTGAACAGCGGCGCGCCGCGGACGTGCGCAGTTGGTTCCGCGCGGCGCTCGAGCACAGCCAGCGCGCGCTGGCGAACACGCCCAACCAGCTGCCGGTGCTGGCCCGGGCCGGCGTGGTGGATGCCGGCGCGCAGGGCTTCGTGGACCTGCTCGAAGGCATCGACGACTTCATTTCCTCCGGCGCTGTGGATTCGGTCGGCGTGGCCGACGAGCTGCCCGGCGACCTGGAGGCCGCACAGGCGCACGGCGAGCTTGGCGACGCCGACCCCGAGCACCGCTGGTGCAGCGAGTGCCTGCTGATCGGCGAGGGCCTGGACCGCCCGGCGCTGCGCGCCGCGATGGGTGAGCTGGGCTCGTCGTGCGTGGTGATCGCCGGCAGCCACACCCGCCTGCGGCTGCACGCGCACGTGGCCGACCCCAGCGCGATGTTCGCCATCGCCGCGCGCTTTGGCCGCGTCGAGAGCGCCAAGGCCGACGACATGCACGCGCAGGCGCGCACGGCCGCCGGTTCGATCGCCGTCGCGGTGATCACCGACAGCGCCGCCGACCTGCCCGCCGAGACCATGCAGCGCCTGAACATCCACATGGTGCCGGCGCGCGTGAACTTCGGCGACCAGGACTACCTGGACAAGGTCGGCCTGTCGACCGCCGAGTTCTACCGCAAGCTGCGCACCGAAGTGGTGCTGCCGCGCACCAGCCAGCCGCCGCCTGGCGATTTCCGCCGGCAGTTCGAGTTCCTGCTCTCGCACCATCGCTCGCTGGTCTATGTGGGCCTGTCGCGGGCGATATCGGGCACGCTGCAGTCGGCCGAGACCGCCGCCCAGCGCGGCCATCCCGACCGCACCCACGTGTTCGACACCGGCAATGCCTCCGGCGGCGAAGGGTTGCTGGCGATGCGCGCCGGCGAAATGGCCGCCCTGGGCGCCGACGTGCCCGCCATCCTGGCCGAGTTGGCGCGCCTGAAACCACTCACCCAAACCTGGGCCGTGGCCCGCGACATCCGCCACGCCGTGCGCGGCGGCCGCATTCCGGCCTGGGCCCTGCCCGTGGTCGAGTGGCTCGGCCTGACGCCGATCGCCAAGATCAACGCCGCCGGCCGCATGGGCATGGCCAGTGGCCTGTTCGGGACGTCGAACGTGCCGGTGCGGTTCGCGGCCCACGTCGCCAAGCGGGTGGATCGCAGGAAGGCCTGGCGGTTGATCGTCGGCCACTGTGATGCGCAGGCCGACGGCGAGGCGCTGCTGGCGGCGCTGCGCACCCGCATCGACGTGCGCGACGGCTGGCTGGTGGAAACCGGTTCGGCGGTCGGCGCGCACGCCGGGCCCGGCGCGCGGGTGGTGTCGCTGCAGCCGCTGGACTGACGGCCGGGCGACGCTGCCGCATAATGCCGGCATGACCGCCGCACTGTTGATCCTGTCCGCGTACCTGCTCGGTTCCCTCTCGGGAAGCCTGCTGCTGGGCCGGATGCGCGGCGTGGATATCCGCACCCTGGGCAGCGGCAACGCCGGCGGCACCAATGCGCTGCGCACGCAGGGCTGGAAGTTCGCGCTCGGCACCGTGCTGGTGGACGTGGGCAAGGGCGTTCTGGCGGTGTGGCTGGCGCTGCGCTGGGGCAGCGGCCAGGACTGGCTGCCTTATGCAGCGGGGCTGGCGGCGGTGGTCGGCCACGTCTGGCCGGCGTTCCATGGCTTTCGCGGCGGCAAGGGCGCCGGCACGCTGGTCGGCGCGCTGCTGGTGCTGTGGCCGCTGGCCGTGCTGGTGCTGATCGGCAGCTGGCTGCTGGTGCTGGTGGCCACGGGTTACGTGGGCCTGTCCACGGTGCTGGCGGCGGCCACGCTGGTGCCCTTGGCGCTGGCCACCGACGCCGAAGCGGTGCGCTGGGTGTTCGCGGTCGTGCTGGCGCTGTTCATCGTGTTCACCCATCGCGGCAACCTGGCGCGGCTTCGCGCCGGCACCGAGGCGCGCTTCGAGCGCGCCCGCGTGTGGACGCGCCTGCGCCGGAAGCGTGCGTGAGCGACCGCGCGCTGCTGATCCGCCTGTGCCGCGCGCCGGCGTCGGGCGCCGAGCTGGCGCGGGAACTGGGCATCAGCCGCAGCGCCGTTTGGAAGCGCATCGAATCGCTGCGCGCCGCCGGCGTGGACGTCAGGGCGCGGCCCGGCCAGGGCTATGCGCTGGCCGCCCCGCTGGCGCTGCTTGAGGCACCGGCGCTCGCCGCCGCGCTGGGCCCGGCCGCCCGAATGGAGCTGTCGGGCCTGGAGGTGCTGTTCGAAACCGATTCCACCAACGCCGTGGCGCTGCGCGAACCCGCGCCTGCGCGCGGCACCCGCGCGTGGCTGGCCGAGCGCCAGACCGCTGGCCGCGGACGCCGCGGGCGCCAGTGGTCGTCGCCGCTCGCGGCGCATGTCTACCTCAGCCTGTCGCGTTGCTTCGAGGGTGGCCTGGCCGCGCTGCAGGGCCTGAGCCTGGCGGTGGGCGTCACGGTCGCCGACGTGCTGCACGCCCTGGGCTATGCGCGCGTCGGCCTGAAGTGGCCCAACGACCTGCTGGCGGACGGCCGCAAGCTCGGCGGCATCCTGGTCGAGATCGGCGGCGAGGCCGGCGGCCCGATGCGCGTGGTGGTCGGCCTGGGCCTGAACGTCGCGATGCCGGCGTCGGCCGCGCGCGGCATCGACCAGCCCTGGTGCGACCTGGCTTCGCTTTCGGCGACGGCGCCGTCGCGGCAGCAGGTTTGCGTGGCGCTGCTCGACGCCCAGCAGCCGATGCTGGCGCGCTTCGAGCGCGAGGGCCTGGCGCCCTTCGTCGAAGGCTGGGCGCGGCACGACGTGCTGGCTGGCCAGCGCGTGCGCCTGCACGTGGGCGACCGCGTGATCGACGGCGTGGCCCTGGGCATCGCCGCCGACGGCGCGCTGCGCCTGCGCGACGCCAGCGGCGAACACCACCACCATGCCGGCGAAGCGAGCCTGCGCGCCGCATGACCACCTGGCTGCTCGATCTGGGCAACAGCCGCCTGAAGGTCGCCGCCTGGCGCCCCGGCCACGGCCTGGGCGAGGTGCAGGCCTGGACCCACGGCGCGGCCGATTTCGCGCCGTCGATGCAGCGCTGGCTGGCCGGCGTGCAGGCCGGCGACCGCTGTTGGCTGGCGTCGGTGGCCGGGTCGGAGCTGACCGCCGCCGTGGCCGAGGCGCTGGCCAGCCACGGCAATCCGGCCGTGCGGGCGCGGCCGCGGCCCGAGTGCGCCGGCGTGCGCATCGCTTACGCCGAGCCGTCGCGGCTGGGCGTGGATCGTTTCCTGGCGCTGCTGGCGGCGCACGCGCGCGGCGACGGCCCCTGGCTGATCGTGTCGGCCGGCAGCGCGCTGACGGTGGATTTGCTCGACGCCAGCGGCCGCCACCGCGGTGGGCTGATCGCGCCGAGCCCCGAGCACATGCGGTCGGCGCTGGCCGCCCGTTTCCCGGCGCTGGCTTTCGCCGGCGGCGAAGCCAGCGATTTCGCCGGCGACACCGCCGACGCCCTGGCCAGCGGCAGCATCGGTGCGGCGGCGGGGCTGGTGGAGCGAAGCCACCGGCAGGCCGCGCGCCTGCTTGGCGTGGCGCCGCGCGTCTTGCTGAGCGGCGGCGGCGGCCCGCGCCTGGCCAGCGCGCTCGAACTGGACATGGAGCTGGCGCCGGGCCTGGTGCTTGAAGGGCTGGCCGTCTATGCCGCGCAGGCCGCGGAGAGCGACGCATGATCCTGCGTGGGCTGGTGGTGCTGCTGGTGTGCCTGAACCTGGGCGTGGGCGCGTGGTGGCTGGCGCAGCCCGCGCCGATGCCGGTGCCGCCGCCGCCGATCGAGGCCGGCGTCGGCCGCCTGGTGCTGTTGGGTGAAGCCGAGGCGCCGGCTTCGTCGGACGAAGCGGAGCTGGGCGGCGTGCCGGTGCCGATGCCCGCCAGCCCGGGCTGCCTGACCATCGGCCCGTTCGCGACGCCGGCCGCGCTGCGCGCCGCGATGGCCGCGCTTACGCCCGGCGTGGCGCGCATCCAGTACCGCGAGCTGGCCGCCACCCAGCTGCGCGGCTACCGCGTCTACCTGCCGGCCTCCGGCAGCCGCGAGGCGGCGCTGGCGGCCGCGCCCCCGCTCGCCCCGCCCGGGGGGCGCGGCAAATAACTGGTGACCGCCGGCGACGCGGCAAACACCGTGTCGCTGGGGCGGTTCCGCGCCCACGCCAACCCCGCGAAGCGGC
>JANOJQ010000071.1:0-16613 GCA_031418815.1 Lysobacteraceae bacterium | reverse complement strand
TCATCGAGAACCAGGGCGCGCTCGAGCGTGCGAACCTCGACACGTACGCCGAGCGCGCGGGCCTCGACATGGCGCGCTACCGCACGGCGATGGACGGCCACACGCACGCCGCGGCTGTCACGGCCGACACGGCAGCCGGTGCACGCGTGGGCGTGACGGGCACGCCCTCCATGTTCATCAACGGACGCGCGCTCGTCGGCGCGCAGCCCTACGAGCAGTTCCAGACGATCATCGACGACGAGCTTCGCCGTGCACGTGAAGCCGTCACCGCGGGCACGCCCCGCGCCGGCTACTACGCGGCGCTCATGCGCGGCGCTGCTGCTACGCCGCCGGCCGCCGCGCCCGCCGCCGCCGCGCCCGCCCCGGTGGCCGACGTGGTGCCCTACCTGCCGGGCGACGCGCTGGACCAGCGCGTCCGGCTGGCCGGGGCATCGCCACAGCCCGCCTGGGGCCAGCTGCTGGGGCTGTGGACCGTGCGCGCGAACGAAGCGGCGCTGGCCGATGCCGCCAACTGCCCGCCGGTGCTGGCCCCCGGCCTGTTCTGCCTGCGCGGACGGGCCAGCCTGGACAAACTTTCCGCGCTGGGCCGTCCGGCCCTGCTGCGCCTGCAAAGCCGCGAAGGCGACGCCTGGGCCGTGCTGCTGGGTGCCGACGCCGTGCGCGTTCGGCTGTGGCTGGGCGGCGGCCGGTTCGACACCGACCGGCTGGCGCTTGAGCGCGCCTGGCGCGGTGACTACGCGGCGATCTGGCGCGGGCCTGCCTTCCTCGCCCTGCCGCCCGCGGCCGGCGACAGCGGCCCCGCCGTGGATTGGATCCACGACCGCCTGCGCGACCGCGCCGGCCTGGAAACCCCCGACGCCGGCCCCGCCGTGCTGGACGCCGCCAGCCTGGTGGCGGTGCGGCGGGTGCAGACCGCGCACGGCCTGCTGGCCGACGGCGTGATCGGACCGGAAACGCTGCTGGCGCTGTCGTCGGGCGACAGCGACGGCCCGCGCCTGCGCCGGGTGCTGGACTGATGTCGCTGATCCTCGAGGCGTTGCGCAAATCGGAAGCCGAGCGGCAGCGCGGGCGTTCGCCGGGGCTGTTCGTCGAACAACGGCCCGCGCGGTCCCGCGATCGGCGGGTGCCGGCCTGGGCCTGGGGCCTGGCCGCGCTGCTGGCGGCGGTGCTGCTGGCCTGGGGCTGGCGCGAGTGGCGGCGCCCGGCGGTGGTGGTCGTGACAACCGCCGCACCATCGGCCGACACGGTGACCGAAGCCCGGCCCACGCAGTTCGCGCCGCGCACCGAACCCGCGACGGGCGAGCCGGGTTCGCTGGCACCCATCGCGCTGGCGCCCGCGGCGGCGCAGATGGCCGTTGCGCCGGCTCCCGCATCCGTCGCAACAGCACCCGCAGCGGCGCCGCCGACCGGCCCGACCGCGGCACCGCCTGCCGCGCCATCGTCCGCATCGCCCGTTGCGATCATGCCGCCGCGCTCCGAAGCCATCGGCGCACCCGAACCGGCACCGGCCGCTGCTCCGCCCGCCGAACCCGTGGCATACCTGCCCGGCCTCGAAACCCTGGGCGCCACCGAACGCGCCGCGCTGCCGCCGCTCAAGCTCAGCATGCACGTCTACGCCCAGGCGCCCGCGCAGCGCTTCGTCATCCTCGACGGCCAGCGCCTGGGCGAAGGCGCCAGCCCCGCCAGCGGCGTGGTGCTGGAAGAAATCCGCCGCGACGGCTTGGTACTCTCGGTGAACGGCCAGCGCCTGCTGCTGGCGCGACCCTAGGCAACCATGGTCTTCGTCTTCCTGCCCACGCGGCGCAAGCCGCAAATGCGCTGGGCCACCGCCCTGCTCGCCACCCTGATGGTGGCCGCGTTCATCTGGATCGCGCTGCTGCCCGACGACGCCGCCTGGCGCGCCACGCTGCTGCGCTGGGGCACGCTGTCGGGCAGCGTCACCGAGTGGGGCGCGGCGATGCGCGACGAGCGCCTGCTCACCCTGGTCAGCGCGCTGTTCATCCACCTCGGCCCCGTGCACCTGGTCGGCAACCTGCTGTTCCTTTTCATCTTCGGGCTGCCGGCCGAGCGCAGCCTGGGGCCTTGGCGCTTCCTGCTGCTGTTCCTGGCCGGTGGCGCGCTGGCGAACCTGGCCGCCGCGCTGCTGATGGGCACGCCGGCGCGCGCCATCATCGGCGCCAGCGGCGGCGTGTCGGCGGTGATCGGCGCGTACCTGGCGCTGTTCCCGAACGCGCGCCTGGGCTTGGTGGTGCCGCTGGGCGTGTGGCTGGAATTCATCAAGGTGCCGGCGGCGCTGCTGATCGGACTGTGGGCGGTGCTGCAGCTGATCTTCACCTTCGTCGGCCCCAGCTTCGGCGCGGTGGCGTGGTGGGCGCACCTGACCGGGTTCGTAGTGGGCCTGGTGTACGCGCTGGTGGTGAAACCCACCCTGGCCCGGCGCTCGCGCGGCGGCTGAAACGGCTCGTATACTCCGGTCATGAGCACCCGCGTCCTCTACAAAGTGACCTTCCACAACGCCGGCAAGATCTACGAGCTGTATGCGCGGCGCGTGGCGTCGAGCTCGCTCTGGGGCTTCACCGAAGTGGCCGACCTGGTGTTCGACGTCAACGAAGGCCTGGTGGTGGACCCCACCGAAGAGCGCCTGCGCGACGAGTTTGCCAACACCCGCGTGCTGCACCTGCCCATGCAAAGCGTGGTGCGCGTGGAGGAAGTGGACCGCAAGGCGCCGCTGAGCATCCGCGACGCCGGCACCGGCGAGAAAGTGGTGACGCCGTTCCCGATGCCCATGAAGCCGCGCTAGGCCAGGCAAGCCCCCCGTCCATGGCGCAGAGGCTCAAGCCACTGAGCGGGTTGGACGCAGGTTTCCTCTATCTGGAGAACGCCGGCACGCCCATGCACGTGGGCAGTGTGATGTTGATCGAGGTGCCGGACGCCAAGGCCCCTTTCGACTTCCGGGCGCAGTTGATCCGGCACCTGCAGGAACGCTTGCCGCGCGCGGCGGCGCTGCGGCGGGTGCTGAAGGAAACGCCGCTCGACCTGGCCCACCCGATGTGGGTCGAGACCGACCACGTCGATGTGAAGAAGCATGTGCTCAAGCGGACGCTGCCCGGCGACGGCGGCATGGGCAAACTGCACGCTCTGACTGGAAAACTGCACGCGTCACGGCTGGACCGGCGCTTGCCGATGTGGCAGTTCGTCGTCATCGAAAACGTCGAGCCCGGCCTGATCGCCCTGTACTCCAAGGTTCACCACGCCTTGCTCGATGGGCAAGGCGGCATTGCCTTGGCGCAGGCGCTGCTGGATGTCGAGGCGCGCAGGCCGGGCAAGCGCGGGCCCGGCGTCAGGGCCGCGCCACCAGCGCCACTTCGGCTGCGGAAACGCGATGTGACGCGGACGGCGGTGCGTTCAACGGTGAATCAATTCGCCAAGCTGCTGCGGGCCCTGCCGAGCACCCTGAAACTCGCCGGGGAGATGACCACATCCGGCAGCCTGAAGAATCTGCGCGACAGCTTGCTGATCGCACCTCGCACCCCCTTCAACCAGCAGGTCAGCAGCAAGCGCAGTTATGCCTCGGTTTCCGTTCCCATGGACGTGGTGAAGCGGGTTGCCCGCGGCTTCGGCGTCAGCCTGAACGACGTGGTGATGGCGATGTGCAGCGGCGCGCTGCGGGAAATGTTGGCAACGACGGACCAACTGCCCAGGCAAAGCCTGGTGGCCGCCATGCCGGTTTCGCTGCGTGAGAGCGGGAACAACGAATCCAACAACCAGGTCTCGATGGTGCAATGCTCGTTGGCCACCGATATCGCCGATCCCATTGCCCGGCTGCAGGCGATCCACGCGTCCACCGCCCAGATAAAGCAGCGCGTCGCCACCTTCAAGAACCTGATCCCGACGGATTTCCCCGGCTTGGCGGCGCCGATCTGGGCCTCGGGACTGTCGCGCCTCTGGGCCATGGGCCGCATCGCGGAAAAGCTGCCGCCCTTGGCGAACCTGGCCATTTCCAACGTGCCCGGGCCGCCCATCGCCCTGTATCTGGCGGGAGCCAAGCTCAGGCACTACTATCCGGTGTCGATCGTCACCCACGGCCTGGCCTTGAACATCACGGTGCAAAGCTATGCCGGCTCGCTTGAATTCGGCATCACCGCCTGCGGCGACATCGTGCGCAAACCCGAGGCCCTGGCTGCCGCCTTGTCACGATCACTGCACGAACTGAATGGGTTGTTGGCTGAATGAAAACGCAGTCCGTGCGCCCGGCGACACGTCAAGCGCTCAAGTCACCGTCCTGGCTGTGCATGGCGCTGGAAGGGCGCGCGGTGTTCGAGTGGGGCTCGTACCTGGCCGCATGGCCGTTGTTGAGAAACGCACCGCGCGG
This sequence comes from Lysobacteraceae bacterium, assembly GCA_031418815.1. Taxonomy (GTDB): domain Bacteria; phylum Pseudomonadota; class Gammaproteobacteria; order Xanthomonadales; family Xanthomonadaceae; genus Arenimonas. Next base: position 12,241 of record JANOJQ010000071.1, on the reverse strand, counting down.
TGATGGGCATCCGGTGCTGGTGTTGCCGGGCCTGGTGGTAGGCGACCGCAGCACCTACCCGATTCGCCGGTGCCTTGATCGGCTGGGATACACCTCCTACAAGTGGGACCAGGGCATCAACTTCGGCCCGCGCGAGCATGTGATCAAGGGCCTCGTGGAAAAGGTCCAGCGGATCCAGTCGGACCACGATCAGAAAATCAGCATCGTTGGCTGGTCCCTCGGTGGCGCCATGGCCAATGCGTTGGCGCTGCGAATGCCCGAGCGCATTCGCTCGGTGGTGACGATGGGTTCACCGCTGACCGGGCATCCCAAGGGCACCAATGCCTGGCGAATTTTCGAGCTGTTCAGTGGCTTTCGACACGACGACCCGCGCCTGATGGACCTGATGGCAGGAAAGCCGAGCGTGCCCACCACGTCCATCATGAGCAAGACCGACGGCGTCGTGAGCTGGCGCATGAGCCTTGCCCCCGACCACCCCATGGCCGAGAACATCGAGGTCAGCGCGACGCATCTGGGCATGGGCGCCAACGCCGCGGTCCTGTGGGCGATGGCCGACCGGCTGGCGCAGAAGGAAGGCCAGTGGAAGCCGTTCGACAGGAAGGCGACGCCGTTTCATCCGCTGTTCTTCCGTGACCCGCACCGCTTCCGCCTGGCTGACCTGATCGCGCCGTAGTTTCCTTCGGCAGGGTCCTGGATGCGCTGGCCAAAGCGCCTCGGGAACCGGGCCGACCGTTGCTGGAGAGGATCGATGAATGCGTTGGGTATTTCGTCCGTGACCCTGTTGGAACTGGGGCTGCTGCTTGCCTCGGCCAGCACCAGCACGACACGCTCACCGTTCCGCTCACCTACATCGAACCCCTCTAGCGCGTGGAGCGATGGTCGCATGCCATTTCGATTCGCAGCCAGCGGCCGCACCCGCGTTTCCGGCGCATCCTTCTGCAGGTAAACCCATGTTGAAGGATTTGCTGTCGTTGCTTCGCGCGGTTTTCTCCGCGCCGGTGGATGCGGCGGCGCTGAACCCGCCGACGCGTTCGGCCCCGCCTGCCCCGCCCGCCCGGGAGCCGCAGCAGGCCCTGGCCCCCGTCGCCGCGAAAGTTCATACCGCCCAGTACCACCCACCCGAGCCTGATCCATCGGCGGCACTGCAGGAGGCGCTCGACCTGGTCCGGGCCCGGCTGCCGCTCGCGCTCGAGGGCCTGAACCCGCCCGCCAGTGCAAGCGACCTGGCGCGCTGCGAACTGGCGCTTCAGCTGGCCCTCCCCCCGGCGGTCCGGACCCTCTACCTGACCTTCAACGGCGCCTCGGAGTTGGCCTGCGGGCTGTTTGGCGGCTGGCGCTGGCTTCCGGTGGACGAGGCCAGGGACATGGCGCTGGAACTGCGGGCCATCGAACAGGAAGACCCCTCCGGCGGCTATGACGCGGCCATTGCCCTGCCTCTGCTCGACTACGAAGGCGACGTGCTTTACGTGGAGTGTGGCCGCGGCGAGGACAGCGCCCTCTACTACCGGGACCACGAGTCACCCACCCGCGAACGCGTGGCGAGCAGCGTCAGCGGCTTCCTCAGGGAGTTCTCCGCCCGCGTGCTGAGCGGGGCCCTGGTCTTTTCCACGTTCGAATCGCCCGGGGGGAAGTGCTGCTTCTGCAGCCCGGAGCGCAGGAGCTATTGGCCGCCCGATTTCGACGCCCGCGGCGGGGGGTGAACCGGGGCCTGTCCCGCGCCCGGGCACTCCGGATGGCGCGGTCATGCGAGTATCCGCACAGGGTGGCGGTACGGAGGATTCCCCCTTGGATTCCAAAGATCTGGCTGTCGATCCGGCCTTCGTCGAGCTGCAGGTCCGCGCCGACAAGATTCGCCTGCTCTACCGGCAGTCCTACCAGGCGGCCCTTTCGACCATCGTGGTGGCCGGGCTTTGGGCCACCCTGATGTGGGAGCAAGTGCCGCGGTCCACCCTGCTGACCTGGCTGGGCCTGATGGCGGTGGCGACGCTGGTGCGGCTGTCGCTCTTCCTGCTCTACACGCGCAGGAGCAACGACGACAACGTGCTGAGATGGATCGGGCCCTACACCGTGTCCCTGCTGTATTCGGCGCTGGTCTGGGGCGTGGGCACCACTTGGGCCATGCCGGCCGACTCCTTCCTCTACCAGACGCTGACCTACGTCTTCCTGGTCGGACTGGCGGGAGCCGCCCTGTCGGCGTACGGGGTTTTCCGGGGCATGACCATCGCCATCGTCTGTGCGGTGCTGCTGCCCTGCACGGCGTACTTCCTGCTGGTGGGCGAACGCGACCAGGTGGTGCTGGCGTTGGCGGGCATCTGGTTCTTCCTGACCACGCTGCGTTCGATCACGGTGCACAACGCCACGGTTGAAGAGACCTTCCTGCGCGGCCACCAGCTCGATGCCGCCAAGCGCGTGGCGGAGCACCAGGCCCGAACCGATCCGCTGACCGGCCTGAAGAACCGCCGCGCCTTCACCGAAACGGCGGAGTCGTTGCTGCGCGTGGCGGCACGCGAGGGGCGGTCCACCACCGCCATGCTGATAGACATCGACGACTTCAAGCGCATCAACGACAAGCACGGCCATGCGACCGGCGACGCTGCCTTGCTGCACGTGTCGCGCCTGCTGATGGAAACGCTGCGTGCATCGGATGTCTGCGGCCGGCTGGGCGGAGACGAATTCGCCGTGCTTCTGCCCAACACCGACATCAAGGCCGCCCACGAAGTGGCCAGGAAGCTGATGCAAGCGTTGGCGCAGCGGCCGCTGCCGACCGGCGGCACCATGCCCCTCACCCTGAGCATCGGGCTTTCCGGCGACACCTTCGACGCCCAGACACTGATCAACCATGCCGACACTGCGATGTACCTTGCCAAGCACACCGGCAAGAACCGCGTCGAACTCTTCAGGCAGGACTGACCCGCATGCCGCGGGCGGCGAAATCGAAGCCACCGCCCGGGCCTGCGCCGCCGGCGTGGCCCTGGGCCCGGACCCGACGGTGCGGTTCCACGATGCAACGCGGTACGATCCGCCTTGCCATGCGCCACTTCGTCTCGGCAATGCTCGTAACCGTAGGCATCATCCACCTGCTGCCTGTGGCGGGAGCATTGGGCGATGCCCAGCTGACGGCGCTCTACGGCATTGCATTCAGCGAGCCGAACCTGGCCATCCTCATGCGCCACCGCGCGGTGCTGTTCGGCCTGCTGGGTGTATTCCTTGTCTTTGCGGCTTTCCGGCCTTCGCTGCAAACAGCCGCGTTCATGGCCGGGTTCGCCAGTGTCGTCTCGTTCCTCGGCCTGGCCTGGTCGGTTGGCGGCTACAGCCCGCAACTCGGGCGCGTCGTCACCGCGGACATCGTTGCGCTGATTTGTCTCACCGCGGGTGCCGCTGCCGCTGCGCGCCTGCGGCGCAAGGCAGAGCAATCAATTGGCGCCTGACCAAGCGCCCAGATCGGTTTCATGACCCCGCCGCCACCCGCGGATCGTGATCCGCCAGTCGCCACGACGGTAGTGGGCGGCAGGCTGCCGCGGGGCATCTGGGTGCTTGGCCTGGTTTCGCTGTTCATGGACGCGTCGTCGGAACTGGTGCACAGCCTGCTGCCGATTTTCATGACCACGGTGCTCGGCGCTTCGATGGTCACGGTCGGCATCATCGAGGGCGCGTCCGAAGGCATCGCCGCCACCACCAAGGTCTTCTCCGGTGCGCTCAGCGACTACTTCCGCAAGCGCAAGCTGCTCGTCGTCATCGGCTATGCGCTGGGCGCCCTGACCAAGCCCGTGGTCCCGCTGGCGACCAGCGTTGGCTGGGTGTTCGGGGCGCGGTTCGTCGACCGCATCGGCAAAGGCATCCGCGGCGCGCCGCGTGATGCGCTGATCGCCGACATCACCCCACCCGCGCTGCGGGGTGCGGCCTACGGATTGCGGCAGGCGCTGGATTCGGTAGGCGCTTTCATCGGGCCATTGCTGGCGGTCGTGTTCATGGTCGCTTTCGCAAACGACATCGAGGCCGTGCTGTGGGTCGCCGTGGTGCCGGCGTTCGTCGCGGTCTTCCTGCTGATCTTCGCCCTGCGCGAACCCGAGCCGGCAGCCCGCATCGCCCACGCCCGGAGTCGTCTGGGGCTCAGGGACGCGAAGCGGCTTTCGCTGCGCTTCTGGCTGGTCGTGATGCTGGGAGGCGTGTTCACCCTGGCCCGGTTCAGCGAGGCGTTCCTGATCCTTCGGGCCCAGGACGTGGGCCTGGCGATCACTTATGTTCCGGTCATCATGATCGTGATGAACCTGGTTTACGCGGTTTTTGCCTATCCCGCGGGCCTGGCGGCCGACCGCCTGCCCGCGCGCACGCTGTTGGTCGTGGGACTTGGCCTGCTGGTCGTCGCCGACGTCATCCTGGCCATGGCCACGTCGCCTTCGTGGGCCTTCCTCGGCGTGGTGTTCTGGGGGCTGCACATGGCGCTCACCCAGGGCCTGCTGTCGAAGCTTGTCGCGGATGCGGCGCCGGCCGAGCTTCGCGGCACGGCCTTCGGGGTATTCAACCTCGTCAGCGGCGTGGCGCTGCTGCTGGCAAGCGTTGTCGCCGGCGTGCTGTGGAGTGTCTTCGGGGCCTGGGCGACCTTCCTTGCCGGCGCCGCCTTCGCGGTCGTGGCCATGGCAGGGTTGCTGCTATACCGTCCCGGTATGCGAACCCAGGCAAACCCGCTGCAGCCATGACCGGCCGCTCCGCCCACCGCGCTCGCAGCGCCTTTCAAACGAAGGGCCTTGCGGTCGCGCGCAGCGCCGCCGCGTATTTTGCCATCGTGTTCGCGGCCGGCTTCGCCTTGGGTTCCGTGCGGGTTCCATTCCTGGTGCCACGATGGGGCGAACGCTTGGCGGAGCTGGCTGAAACGCCACTCATGCTTGCAGTGATCTACCTGGCCGCCGGCTACGTCGTGCGACGGGTCCACCCGCCCCATGAGCCGCGTGGCCTGGTGATGGTTGGGTTGATGGCGCTGTCATGCATGATCGCCGCCGAGCTGTTGCTCGCCGTGGTGATGGCAGAGCGCAGCGTCGCCGAATACATCGCCAGCCGTGATCCGGTTTCCGGGACGGTCTACCTGGCCATGCTGGCGGTATTTGCCGCCATGCCTTGGCTGCGGCGGAACCAGGCGCACGCGACTTTGCGTAGGCGAAACGATGGGGCCTGACCAGCCAACGACGATTCACCATCGCCGCGAGCCTGGGGCCTTGCTGCTCGGGGCCCTTGCGGGCGGCGCGGTCGCGGTGCTCAGCGCCGCGTACGTCGTGGTCCTTGCCGTCGGCTTGCTGACGCTGCCGTCGCCGGATGTCCAGATCCAGCCGCCCTGGTTCGCCGTGCTCGAAGTGCTCATCCTCGCCATTGCACCGGCGATGCTGGCACTGGCCGTCGCCGTACATGCCTGGTCGCCCCCGGAGCGAAAGCCGCTGGCGCTGCTCGGCGTCGCGTTCTTCATCCTGTTCGCGGGCGTCACCGTTGCACTTCATTTCTGCATCCTGGTGCTCAGCCATCACCCGGCGTTTTCAGGGGAGCCGTGGCCTTCCCTGGTGTTCGGATTCCGCTGGCCCTCGTTGGCGTATGCGCTGGACATCCTGGCCTGGGATGTCCTGTTTCCCTTGGGCGCCCTGTGCCTTGCCGCGGCCATCCAGGGCCCGGGGGCACTGGCCAGCGTGCGCGCCCTCTTCGTGCTCAGCGCGGTGCTGGCCTTCGCCGGCCTTCTCGGCGTACCGCTGGCCGACATGCAGGTTCGCAACATCGGCATCCTTGGCTATGCGGTTCTCTTTCCGATAGGCGCGGCGGTGATGGCCGGTGTGTTCCACCGCGCCCGCCAAGCCGGTCCGCGCTGAGCCTTCGCCACCGTGGGCGCGATGGTCCCCCTTGCCCCGCTGCCGGGCGCGGCATAGCGTAGACAGGGTCAGCCATCTTCAGCGGGAAACGAACCGGGGCATGGCGTTCGTGCGCCAGTGAGGCGAGGCTTCAGGCGTCACCATCCACAGGAGGCAATGATGGCCAGGATCACCGGCATCGGCGGCGTGTTCTTCAAGAGCAAGGGTGATGGCGCCACGCTGGCAGCGTGGTATCGCACGCACCTGGGCATGGCGCTGGAAGACTTCGGCGGTGCCGTGCTGCGATGGCCGGACGACAAGGCCGCAGACCAGGGCCTCACCGTATGGCATGTGGCGGATGCCAACAGCCCATGGTTCAGCCCAAGCGACTCGCCCTTCATGATCAACTACCGCGTGGACGACCTCGAACAGCTGCTGGCACAGCTGCGGGTGGACGGGGTGGCGATCGTGGCCGGACCGGAATCGCACGAGAACGGCAAGTTCGCGTGGATCATGGACCCGGACGGGAACAAGGTGGAGCTGTGGCAGCCGATGCCGTGGGACGAAAAGAACAAGGGCGCATGACGCCAGGGTTTGCAGCGTGGCCAGCGTCCGCCAGGCACGGTGCGTTTTTCCTGCTTTCTGCCGGCGCGGCCTGGGTTAGGCTAAGGGCGACAAGGGCAGTTCAGGCCGACTGATGGAATCGAATCGCAAACTTCTTCCGGGCAAGGCTTTCCGAAGGCGTGCACCGGATTCGATCTCCTCGCCCCGGGAACTTGGGGCCGGCGCCCCGAAAGCGTATCGCCTGCACCCGGGTCGGGTTCACTGATGGGCCTGGTGCGCTGGCTTCTGGTCGCACCCGCCGCGATCGCAGGGTGGGTGCTCGCCTTGTTCATCGGGCTGCTGGTCCTGGGCTTTGTCGATTCGCTGTGTCCGCCCGAGGAAGTCGTTTCCGGCCTGTGCGGCGCGTCCTGGTATCCCTTCGCAAGCCGCGCCGTGGTTTGTTTTGGCGCCGGATTGTCGGCGCTGCTGGTCGTTGGCCTCGCCGCCTGGGTCGCGCCGTCGCATCGCGAGGCGGTGTCCTGGGTTTGCTTCGGCCTCGGCGCTGCCGTGGCCATTCTTTTCGCAGGCGCCGCCCCGGGCCTCCTTTCTGCCGAGCTGGTGTCCGCCCTTGGCGGCGGATTGCTGGGCGTAGCGGCGGCGCATTACTTGCAGAAGGGCGCCACCCGTCGTAGCGTCGGGGCCAGGCAAGGCCCAGCACCGGAGCCGCCTGCCGCGCCAGGAGAAAGCCCGTGACCCAGTACCTGATCGAGCGTGAGATCGCCGGCGCCGGTGGCATGTCCGGCGAGGCGTTGCGCGATGCCTCGAAACACTCCAACGCGGTGCGAGCACGCCGAGAAATCCGGCTTTCCCGCCAACCGAATCACGCCCATCAGCGCCGTCATCGATCCGTCCACCGCGAACGGTTGAGCCCATGTCCCTGACGTCGTGCCGCGCGAAAAACCTCATGGCGCTGATCGCGCTCACCTTGGGAACCGGCCTGGCCGCCGGGCCTGCCGACGCCGCGACGACACCGCCCACGGGCAGCGACCACTTGTTCCTGTGGAGCGCCGACGACGACGGCAAGCAGGAGGATTTCCTGGCGGTGATGGACGTGCAGCCCGGATCGCCCACCTTCGGCCAGGTCGTCGCTTCCCTGCCGGTGGGCGTGAAAGGCAGCGTTCCGCACCACACCGAGCATGAGCTCGACGCCAGCGGCGAGCTGTTCGCCAACGGCTTCGCGTCGCAGCACAGCTTCGTGTTCGACCTCAACCAGCCGCGGCTGCCGCGGCTGCTGGCCAGCTTCCTGCCGCCGGCGCCGTTCAAGCGGCCGCACAGCTATGCGCGGCTTCCCAACGGCAACGTGCTGATGACGCTGCAGTCGCAGGGTGACAAGGAAATGCTGCCCGGCGGCCTGGTTGAAGTGACCCCGCGCGGCGCCGTGGTGCGCACGGTGGACGCGCGCGACGACGCCGTGGACAAGCACGTCTTGCCGTACAGCGCGGTGGCCGTGCCTGCACTCAACCGGGTGGTGACCACCAGCGCCGACATGCACGAGCGCTGGGTGAGCCAGGTGGTGCAGGTGTGGTCGTGGCCCGCGCTGGAAAAAGTGCGCACCATCGCGCTGCCGCCGGGCCCCAACGGCAAGGAAGGCTGGGACCCCGCCGAAGCGCGCGTGCTCGCCGACGGCAAGACCGTGATGGTGGGCACCTTCAGCTGCGGGCTGTACGAGCTGGTGGACCTGGCCGGTGCGGCACCCTCCGCGAAGTTCGTGCACGACTTCGGCGGCGGCGGCTGCGCGCTGCCCATGGTGGTGGGCAACTACTGGGTGCAGACCGTTCCCGACGCGCACGCGCTGGTGGTGCTGGACGTGTCGGTGCCGTCGAAGCCGCGCGAGGTCAGCCGGCTGGTGCTGGGCGACGAGTTCAAGCCGCACTGGATCGCCGCCGAACCCAACGGGCGGCGCATCGTCATGACCGGCTACGGCCCGCGGGTGATGCTGTTTTCGATGGACCCCGCGACCGGCGCGCTGGCCTTGGACGATTCGTTCCGCGACGCCGGGGCCGACGTTCCCGGCGTCAGCTTCGACCGCGCGCAATGGCCACACGGGCCCAGCGGCAAGGCCGTGCCGCACGGCGCGGTGTTCGGGCCGGCGAAATAGTCTGAAGGAGTGAAGATGGCAGCCGGATTTTCCAGTCGCTGGTCCACCTGGCATCCGTGGGCCTGGCGGCCGTCACGATCCGCTTCACGGCGTTCGCGGTGCAGATGGCCATTGGGGTCCATTGGGCGTTCCTGCTCCTGGCCTCGGCTTCGACGCCCTGACTGCGGCCACGAAAGCCGCCATGCCTTCAACGTGCGCCTGCCAGGACGAAGGACTCCATGAAGATCTGGCGGTACTGCGTTTTCCTCGCCCTGTTCGAGACCTTTGCACTGGCAGGCTTGGTCCTTTACGCGATGATCCGCAACGGCGACGGCAGCGGTTTATGGATACCTTTTCTTCCGGTGCTCTGGCTGTCGCTCAGCATCTGGTTCTGGGTTTTCCACCGGCTGCTGGCTACCCTGATGGTTCCCAGGGATCACAGGTACACACTCCTCACGCTCGGAGTCGTGGTCGCGATTGCCACGGCCTACTCTTGGGGCGACTGGTACAGCATCCTCCGCTATGGGGACTTGGGCGTACTGTCGAACCTGATTGCACTGCCCGCCATCGCGGCGCTCATGGTGCGTTCGCGCCGCAAGGCCGCAGAGTGATGCAAGGCCCCGGGAGACGACGACCTTGCGCATGAACACACACACCGAAGCCATCGTCAGCTTCCTGCGCAACATCGGCATCGTCGTGCGAGAGGGGGCCGTGGCCGCCGACGCCTTCCTGCCGGGGCTGGTGCTTGAACGCGGCGAGATCGTCTTCGATGCCAGCCGCCTCACCTGGCCGGGCGACCTGCTGCACGAAGCCGGGCACATCGCGGTCACGCCGCCCGAACAGCGGCGCCTGCTTCCCGAAAGCCTCGCCGGGCATCCGGTCGATGCCGGGGGCGGGGAAGTCGAAGCCACCGCGTGGGCCTACGCGGCCAGCGTGGCCATGGGCCTGGACCCGGCGGTGCTGTTCCACGAAGGCGGCTACCACGGCAAATCGGCCGGGCTCGTGATGACCTACGCGCTCGGCGTCTACCCCGGCGCCAAGGGCCTGGCCGACGCCGGCATGACGCTCGTCGGCGAGCACGCGCGGCAGGCCGGCGCGGCGCCCTACCCGCACATGCTGCGCTGGCTGCGCGAGTGAACCACCGTCCATGGGCCTCGCTCGTCGTCGCGAGGCGGAGTTCAACATGAAGTTCGTGATCGTTCGGGGGCTTCGCCCTCCCCCCCCCTGGCACGGGATTCCGTTGTGGCATTCTTGCGCCACGCTCTGGCCGCCGACGTTGGCCCGGCAACACTAATCCGCCTGGAGACGCCGACGATGCGCACGCTTGCACTTGCCACCCTCTTCCTCACCCTGTGCACGTCGTGCGCGCAGACAAATTCGCTGCGGCCATTTCCCACCGGGCGGCTTAGCCACCTGGTGGGAATGCCATACGACCAGTTGCGGGCGAACCTGGGCGAACCCCATCGAAAGTTCAAGTCCGGCAGCAACTTCACGGTCGGGTGGTACGCGAACTACGGCGGCCCCCTGTCAACGCCCGCCGTGATGAACAACCAGAATTGCCAGTTCTTCTTCGACATTGGCCAAGACAACACCGTCGTGGCCGTCGACATGACGGGAGACTCGCTGACATGCGACAGCTTCATTGACCGGAACCGGAAACCGTTTGCCATACCCAAGCCCTAGGCCACGGCAGCCGGTCCCCAAGCCCGCCCTCGTCGTGTCCCAAGGCCAGAAGTGACTTGGCCAGCCTCACCCAGGGCTCCCCGTGGCGAGTGGCTTGTTCGCCCTGCCGCGCAGGAATGTCTAAACTGTTCACCCAACCAGCGACTCCGGGAAACAATGATGCCGGTCAATAAACTTTCGCCGCTGTGGGCCGGAGCCTTGCCAGTGCTTGGCTTGGCTGGGTGCGTATCGATGCATGAAGCCCCCGTCGCCGGCGCGGCCATTGCCACCTTCTCGTTCCGGGACGGCGATGCGGGCTACGGCAAGGGAAACTTCTTCGTCTGGCACTCCACGCAGGCCTGCGCGCAGGCCGCAGGCGAGGGCCGCATCGCGGCCATGGACTGGATCAACGGTTCGGAGAAACGCGCCAGCGTCACGACGGGCCGGCGAGGCTACCTTTTGGGCCACCGCCAGGTCCTGTCCGATGTCACGTCCACCGGCGGCACCACGCAGGCCACGAGCCACTACTGCCGGCGCCTGGTCAGCTTCACGCCCGAGGCCGGGCACGACTATGCCGTGGAGATGAAACCCTTCCCCACCTGCACCATGGTGGTCACGGACACCGCCACGGGGGCATCGCCTGGCTCGCTGGAGCAGCACGACGTCACCGGCCGCTGCGCCGACAAGGGCCTCTGAGCCCCAACAGCACAAGGAATCGCCGTGGCCCGGAACGTGGACAGCCTGGTTTCCGACATCGCGCAGATCGCGATCACGGTCAGTGACGTCGACAAGGCACTGGCTTTCTACCGCGACACTCTGGGCCTGGCCTTCCTTTTCAGCCCTTCGCCAACCCTGGCGTTCCTGCAGGCGGGGCCGGTGCGGCTGATGTTGAGTACCCCGCAGGGCGCCGGCACGGTGGGCGGTAACTCGATCCTGTATTTCAAGGTGACCGACATCGAGGTGGTGTTCGCAGCGGTCGTCGAACGTGGCGCCACCGCCGATCGGGCCCCGCAGCTGGCGGCGCGCATGCCCGACCATGAGCTGTGGATCGGCTTCGTCCGCGACCCGGACGGCAACCTCGTGGGGCTGATGGAAGAGCGGCGCTGATCCGCAGTGGCTGGCTGGAGCCGTGCCGCGGTTCGACGTACCCTAGCCCCGGGCCCGCCATGGAAATTTTGCCGATGAACACACTGCGTGCGCTGCTGCTGGTTGTCGCGCTTCCCTTTGTGCTGCCTACGGCGGCGGCCGATGCCGCCTTCGACGCCAACCTCGCCCTCGCCCGGCAGAACCTGGCCACGGTACCGGGCGCGGCCTATGACCGCGTGCTGGGTGAGGCCATCATGCCGCTGCCCGCCGTTGCCGATGCCATGCGTGCCTGCCAGCGCAAACATCCCGAGGACCAGAAACTGCAGGGCTATTTCCACTTCGCCTCGCGCACCGCCTACACGGTCGTCCTGGCGCCAGCCGGTCCATTCGCCAGCTGCCTGGGCAAGGCGCTCGAGGGCCAGGCCCTGCCCGCCCCGCCCAGCCTGCCCTGGTTCAACCACTTCACCTTCAGCTACCGAGCGCCGGTAGCCGGGAGCGCACCGTGACGCCGGTACTGGCCACCTTCTGGGTGGGCGCGGCGCTGTCTCTGGCCGGCGTCGCGTGCCTGCTGGCGAGCTTTCTGTTTTCGGCACCCGGGGTGCACCGGCCCTGGACCCAGCTCTGGGCGCCAGCGGCCAGCTTCGCCGGGCCAGGACGCCTTCTCAACCGCGGCGGATTCGCCCTGGCCCTGACAGGCAGCGCCATCGTCTTGGCCTCGCTGGCGTGGCATCGTTACGCTCCCTACTGAGCATCACAGCCCCCATGACGCCTTCCCCGCTCGCCGCCTGGCACCAGATCGTCCGCGAAGCCGACGGCAGCGGCATCGCCGCGCTGCTGGCCGACGACGTGGTGTTCCATTCGCCGGTGGTGCACGCGCCGCAGCTGGGCAAGCGCATCACCACGCACTACCTGATGGCCGCCGTGCAGGTCTTCTTCAACCCCACCTTCCACTACGTGCGTGAAGTGGTGGGCGAGCGCGACGCGGTGC
>JANOJQ010000070.1:0-9030 GCA_031418815.1 Lysobacteraceae bacterium | reverse complement strand
GCGCGCGGCCCTGGGGGCGACCCCACACGCACCCGGCGCCCCACCCCCCGCCCCCCCCCGCAACGCGGGGGACCCTGCGGCCAAAAAAAGGGCTAATCGCCGCTGGCTGGCACCCCCGCTTCCGGGGTGGCGACGGCGCCGGACCCGTGCTTGCTCGCTTCCGGGGTGGCGACGGCGCCGAGCCCGGACTTGGGAGAAGAGCCAAAAAGAAGGGCGCCTCACGGCGCCCTTTTTCCTTGCCGTCGGCGTGGCGCTCAGCCCAGGCGGGCCTTGAGCAGCCCCAGCAGCTGGGCGGCCGGACCGGTGCCGAGCGGCTTGCCGTCCGGGCCCAGCGCCAGGACCTGGGTCTGCCCGTCGACGACCTGGGCACGCACCAGCATGGTGGCGCCCTGGAAGGTCACTTCGTAGCTGCTGAGCGCCTGTGCCGGCACGATGTTGCTGGCCCCTTCGATCTTGCCCAGGGCGATGCCGATGCGGCGCCAGGCGCTGTCGACGCTGTCGGCCAGGGTGAAGCTGGCGACGGCCGCCGTGCCCGCGACGCCGGCCGCGACCGAGGCAGAGCCGGCATTCGTACCCAGGTCAGGCACGGTGATCGCGCCCAGGGTCGGCGGCGTGTCCAGGCCCGGCGGGACTTCCAGCGGCTGGTTCTGGACGCTGTCCTGGTACTTGGCGTCCATGCCGAGCTTGCTGCGGGTCCAGGCACAGCCGGACTGGGAAAGCATGGCGATGGCCACGGCGCCGATCAGCAGCGGGCGGAAAAAGGGCGATGGCGCGGTCATGGTGATCTCCTGGATGGCGCCGCGGCGTGGCCGCGGGCTCGGTGTGGCAATGGTAAGCGGGATTAGGGCCGTTCGTGTTCGACGCGCTGGCAGAGCGCCGCCATCGCGTCAGCCTGGGCATTGTGCCCGGCCGAGAGGGGCAGCAGCGGCAACCGCAGCCCTCGGCCGATGCCAAGACGGGCCAGCAGGGCCTTCAACGGGATCGGGTTGGGCTCGACGCCCAGGAAATCGTACAGCTCGTTCAGTTGGCCATCGAGCGCCTGCGCGGCATTTGCGTCGCCGGCCGAGGCCAGTTGGCACAGGCGGCTGAACGCCCCCGGCACCACGTTCGAGGCGACCGAGATCACGCCATGGGCGCCGCCCAGCATGGCCCTCACGAAGGTCGGGTCGTCGCCGCTGAGCAGGGCGAAATCGTCGCCGGCCAGCGGGTACAGCGCGTCCCAGCGCTCCTGGTCGCCGCGGGCTTCCTTCAGGCCGACGATGCCCGGATGCCGGCACAGCTGCGCCACCGTGGACGGCAGCAGGTCGCAGCCGGTGCGGCCGGGCACGTTGTAGAGCACCACCGGCAGGCCGCCCTGCTCGGCCACGGCGCGGTAGTGCGCCAGCAGGCCTTCCTGGGTCGGGCGGACGTAGGGCGGGGTCACCACCAGCGCCGCATCGGCCCCGCCTTCGCAGGCCAGGCGGGTCTGAGCGAGGGTCTTGGCCGTGTTGGATTGGCCGGTGCCGGCAAGCACCACCATGCGGCCGGCCACCTGCGCCACGGCGGCCACCAGCAGCGCCGAGAACTCGGAATCCGACAGTGCGGCGGCCTCGCCGGTGGACCCGGCGACGACGATGCCGCGGGTGCCGCCGGCGATCTGGCGGTCGATCAGGTCGGTCCAGGCGTCGAAATCGAGGTCGCCCGCGGCCGTGAACGGCGTCGCGAGGGCGGTGATGCTGCCGGAGAGGTGCAATGGATGGGCCTTGCGGGGACTGGTGCCGATGTTACTTGCGGGTGGAAAGCGGCGGCAAGTATGCTGGCTTGGAACATTCCGCGCAGCTTCAGACGCGCCGCCACGGAACACCGCATTGACCGACACCGCAGCACGCCCCGCCGCCAACGAAAACCACCTGCTGATCAGCGCCTACACCACGCATCCGCAGTCGCCCCTGCTGGCAGTCACCCGCCGCATCTCAGACAGCGGCTGCAACATGGTGGACGCCCGCCTTTCCACCGTCGGCCGCGACGTCTCGGTCACCGCGCTGGCCGTGGGCTCCTGGGACGCGGTGGCGAAGCTCGAGGCCATGCTCACCCGGCTCGAGCGCGAGGAAGGCTTCAAGCTGGTCTGGTACCGCACCGGCCCCAAGGCCATGCAGTCCAACCTGCTGCCCTACATCGTGGAAGTGGTGGCGGCCGACAAGCCCGGCATCCTGTTCCAGCTGGCCGATTTCTTCGACCGCCAGGGCATCACCATCGAAAGCCTGCACAGCTCGCGCTACCGCGCCATGCAGACCGGCGCCGACATGTTCTCGGCGCAGGTGACCATCGGCATCCCGGCCAACATGCACATCGCGGCGCTGCGCGACGACTTCCTCGAGTTCTGCGACCACCTCAACCTCGACGCCATCATGGATCCCATGAAATTCTGAGAGGCAAGACAGGCATGGCTTTCTTCGGCTACCTCGGTTTCGTTTTTGCCATCATCGCCTACAGTGAGGTTTTCGCACTGAAGAAGCGTGTCGCACAGCTCGAGTCCGCGCGGGGGACGACCCCGCAGTGAACGTCGGCGACCGCGTCATCGACCTGCCGATCGCGCTGGCCAAGGGCGGCAGCGCCAACCTCGCCGACTACCGCGGCCAGTGGCTGGTGCTGTACTTCTACCCCAAGGACAGCACCCCGGGCTGCACCACCGAAGGCCTGGACTTCAACGCCCTGTATCCGAAGTTCCGCAAGCTCAAGGCCGAGGTGCTGGGCCTGTCGCGCGACTCGGTGAAGTCGCACCAGAACTTCTGCGCCAAGCAAGGCTTCGTGTTCGACCTGATCTCCGACGCCGACGAGGCGGTCTGCCGCTCCTTCGGTGTCATCAAGGAGAAGAACATGTATGGCAAGAAGGTGATGGGCATCGAGCGCAGCACGTTCCTGATCGATCCCGAGGGCCGCGTCGCCGAGAGCTGGCGCGGAGTCAAGGTCGCCGGCCACGCCGACGCCGTACTGGAAGCGCTGCAGAAGGCCGCCAAGACCAAGTGATGCCCCCCTGGCAAACCCGCACCGCCGTCTCGCCCCGCGAGCCACGGCGGTGTTTCGTTTTCTGGCGCACGGACGCGCCGGTTCCGCGGGCGCAGGATGCCCGGAACATGGACGTTCGAGTGTCGCGGCCGCCCGAGCGGCGGCAAGAGCTACCGTGTCCCTTCCCTACATGAGAATCCCATGACGAGAAGCAAGCGAATCTACGTGCTGGACACCAACGTGCTGATGCACGACCCGACCGCGCTCTTCAGGTTCGAAGAGCACGACGTCTTCATCCCGATGATGGTCCTGGAGGAACTGGACAACGGCAAGAAGGGCCATTCGGAAGCGAGCCGCAACGCGCGCCAGGTCAGCCGCTTCCTCAACGAGATCATCGAGGCGCACGGCAGCCAGGACCTCGACCAGGGCGTGAAGCTGGTGCAGCCCAAGGGCCTGCAGCTGCGCGCCGAGGAAAGCGTCGGCCGCCTGCTGTTCCAGCTCAAGCCGATGGAGACCGGCAAGCGCTTCGGCACCGTCATGCCCGACAACCAGATCCTGGGCTCGATCCTGCAGCTGATCGAAGACAACCCCGGCGTGCCCGTGGTGCTGGTGTCCAAGGACATCAACCTGCGCATCAAGGCCTCGATCTGCGGGGTCAAGGCCGAGGACTACGAGAACGACCGCGCCATCGACGATTTCAACCTGCTGTTCACCGGCGCCAACGAGCTGCCGGTGGACTTCTGGGAGCGCCACGAGGGCAACCTGCGCAGCTGGACCGAGAAGGGCCGCACTTTCTATGAAGTGCGCCGCACCGAGGACGACGGCTGGTACCCCAACCAGTTCCTGTACATGCCGGGCACCGACGAAGTGGAGATGAAGGTCGCCAAGCTGGACGACCAGCGCGCAATCCTGCAGATCGTCGACGACTTCCGCAGCCCGCAGCACCAGGTGTGGGGCATCAATGCGCGCAACCGCGAGCAGAACTTCGCCTTCAACGCGCTGATGGACCCCGAGATCGACTTCGTCACCCTGCTGGGCACCGCCGGCACCGGCAAGACCCTGCTGGCGCTGGCGGCGGGCCTTACCCAGACCATGGACGTGCAGCGCTACCGCGAAATCATCATGACCCGCGCCACGGTGAGCGTGGGCGTGGACATCGGCTTCCTGCCCGGCACCGAGGAGGAGAAGATGACGCCGTGGATGGGCGCGCTCACCGACAACCTCGAGGTGCTCACCCACACCGAGGACCACGGCAGCTGGGGCCGCGGCGCCACCAATGAACTGCTGGCCAGCCGAATCAAGATCCGCTCGATGAACTTCATGCGCGGCCGCACCTTCCTCAACCGCTGGGTGATCGTCGACGAGGCGCAGAACCTCACCCCCAAGCAGATGAAGACCCTGATAACGCGCGCCGGCCCGGGCACCAAGATCATCTGCATGGGCAACGTCGAGCAGATCGACACGCCCTACCTCACCGAGACCACCTCGGGCCTGACCTACGCCGTGGACCGCTTCAAGAACTGGGCGCACTCGGCCCACGTCACCCTGCGCCGCGGCGAGCGTTCGCGCCTGGCCGACTACGCGTCGGAAGTGCTGTAGGGCGATGGCGTCGCGGTTGGCCACGTGGGTCTGGGTCGGGGCCGCCGCCCTGGCCTGCGTGGCCGGCATGGTGAACGTGGTGGGCTACCTGGGATTCGAACACCAGGCCATCACCCACCTCACTGGCACCACGTCGCTGCTGGGCGCGGCGCTGGCGCAGGGCAACCTGCGCTCGATCCTGCAGCTGGCGGGCATGCTGGTGGCCTTCGTGCTGGGCGCGGTGCTCAGCGGCCTGCTGATCCAGGACAGCGTGCTCAAGCTGGGGCGGCGCTACGGCGTGGCCCTGGCGTTCGAGGCGGCCCTGCTGATGCTGGCGGTGCCGCTGTTCGAACAGGGGAATTTCCTCGGCCCGCTGCTGGCCGCAGTGGCGATCGGGCTGCAGAACGCCATGGCCACCACCTACAGCGGTGCGATCATCCGCACCAGCCACGTCAGCGGCATGTTCACCGACCTGGGCATCACGCTGGGGCACGCGATCCGCGGGCTGCCCGTGGACCAGCGCCGGCTGTCGCTGTGCCTGGTGATCATCAGCGCCTTCCTGGCCGGCGGCGTCATCGGTGCGGTGCTTTACGGGCACTGGCACTACAAGGCGCTCTACCTGCCGGCGGTGCTCACCGGCACCACCGGCCTGATCTACGGCATCTTCCGCCACCGCCAACTCGCAAGGATCGCACCGTGAGCCACCGCCCCGTCTCCGTACTCACCATCGCCGGGTCCGACTCCGGTGGCGGCGCCGGCATCCAGGCCGACCTGAAGACCTTCGCCGCGCACGGCCTGCACGGCCTGAGCGTGGTGGCCGCGCTGACCGCGCAGCACACCCGCGGCGTCACCGCCGTGCACGTGCCGCCGGTCGACTTCCTGCGCGCGCAGATCGACGCCTGCTTCGCCGATTTCCGCATCGGCGCGGTCAAGATCGGCATGCTCGCCAATGCCGAAGTCATCCACGCCGTCGCCGACGCGCTGGAATTCCACGGCTCGCCGCCGATCGTGCTCGACCCGGTGATGGTCGCCACGTCCGGCGCCAAGCTGCTCGAGGACGATGCGCTGGATGCCCTGCTGGTGCGGCTGGTGCCGCTGGCCACGGTGGTGACGCCCAACATCCCCGAGGCCGAACTGCTGCTGGACCTGGCCATCCCCGACGACGAGGCCGCCGAGCGCGCGCTTTCGAAGCTGCTGTCGGAGGGCGCGCGCGCGGTGTTGCTCAAGGGCGGCCACCTGCCCGAGAGCCCGGTGATGGTGGACCGCTTCGGCGAGGGCCACCTGCGCGCCGAGTTCAGCAACCCGCGCCTGGCCATCGAGGGCCACGGCACCGGCTGCACCCTGTCCTCGGCCATCGCCGCCAACCTGTGCCTGCACCTGCCCCTGCGCGAGGCCTGCGAGGACGCCGTGGAGTATGTGCACGGCGCCCTGCGGCACGCCTATCGCCCGGGCGACTCGCGGGTGTCGGTGCTGCAGCACTTCTGGCGCCTGCGCGGCGACATCACGCCCTGAGCCGGCCCCCGCTGGCTTCCGGGGCCGGGCTTCGCTAGCATCCCCGCCATCCCCCACCTGGAGCCTGCCATGCGCAGCGGCAACCCTGCCCTCAACCAGAACACCTTCCTTGATGTCTCGACCGGGCAGCTGGTATCGGGCGCCGGCGCCGGCACGATGAGCCTCAACGGCACCGTCAACAAGACCGGCTTCATGCTGCTGCTGCTGGTGGCCACGGCCGCCTACACCTGGAGCCTGTACACCCCGGAGAATCCCGGCGCGGTCCTGCCCTGGCTGCTGGTGGGCGGCATCGGTGGCTTCATCGTCGCCCTGGTCACGGTGTTCAAGAAGACCTGGGCGCCGATCACCGCGCCCCTTTACGCGGCGCTCGAGGGCCTGTTCGTCGGCGGCGTCTCGGCGATGTTCGAGGCCAGCTTCCCCGGCATCGTCATGCAGGCCGTCATGCTGACCATGGGCGTGCTGGCCTCGCTGCTGTTGGCCTACAAGACCGGCCTGATCAAGGCCACCGAGAACTTCAAGCTGGGCGTGGTGGCGGCCACAGGCGGAATCGCCCTGCTGTACCTGGTGAACATCGGCATGCGCATGTTCGGCCTGGAGGGCTTCGGTTTCATCCATGACTCGGGCTGGATGGGCATCGCCTTCAGCGGCTTCGTGGTGGTGATCGCGGCGCTGAACCTGGTGCTGGACTTCGACTTCATCGAGTCGGGCGTCGAAGCCGGCGCGCCCAAGTACATGGAGTGGTACGGCGCCTTCGGCCTGGTGGTGACCCTGGTCTGGCTGTACCTGGAAATCCTGCGCCTGCTGTCGAAGCTGCAGTCGCGCGACTGAGCCGGCGCGCGTAGCGCCGCGCCAACACGGGGCCAGCCAGCGCTGGCCCCGTTTTCATTTGAGGAGCACGCCGGGGTGCGACGTCGGACCACACTGCTGCTGGCCCTGGTTTCGCTGCCGCTGGCCTATCTGGCGCTGTGGCCCGTGCCCGCCGACCCGGTGGCGTGGCGGCCCGCCGCCGACCGGAGCTACGCCGGCGCACATGCCCCCAACCAGCGGCTCGCCGGCCTCCGGCACATCGCCCTGGGCGCGGACAGCGGCCCCGAGCACGTGGCGTTCGGGCCCGACGGCCGGCTTTACGCCGCCGTCGCCAGCGGCAACGTGCTGCGCATGGCCGCCGACGGCAGCGGCCGCGAAGTGTTCGCCCATACCGGCGGCCGCGTGCTGGGTTTCGACTTCGATGCGGCCGGCAACCTCATCGCCGCCGATGCGATCAAGGGCCTGCTGTCGATTTCGCCCGGCGGCGACGTCACCGTACTGGCCGACACCTTCGAAGGCGAGCCCATCCGCTTCGCCGATGCCGTGGTGGTGGCGGACGATGGCCGAGTGTTCTTCAGCGACGCCAGCGCGCGCTTCGCGCCGGCATCGTGGGGCGGCACTTTCGAGGCCAGCTTGCTGGACATCCTGGAACAGTCGGCCACCGGCCGCGTATTCGAGTACGACCCGTCCCGGCGCGTGCTGCGCGAGGTGGCGCGCGGCCTGGCCTTCGCCAACGGGCTGGCGTTGTCGGCCGACCAGCGTGGGCTGTTCGTGGCCGAGACCGGCCGCTACCGGGTGTGGCGTATCGACGCCGACGCACACGCGCTCGATGTGCGCGAAGCCTCATCGCAGGCCCGTGTGCTGCTCGACAACCTGCCCGGCTACCCGGACAACCTGATGCGAGGCCTCGATGGCCGGATCTGGCTGGGCTTCACCAAGCCACGCAGCGCCGTCGTGGACGCGATGGCGCCCTACCCCTTCCTCCGCAGGCTCACGCTGCGCCTGCCGCGCGCCCTGTGGCCAGTACCGCCCGCCTACGGCCACGTCGTCGCCTTCACCGAGAACGGCGGCATCGTCGACGACCTGCAGGACCCCGCGGGCGGGTACGCTGGAACCACCGCCGTCACCGAAACCCCGGAACGCCTCTACGTCCAGAGCCTCGACGCAGACACGCTGGGTTGGCTTCCCAACCGCTGACCGCCCCACCGACTACAGGAACCACCGCATGGCCATGTCCGAATCCGACATCCTCAAGGGATGGATCTACCGCACCAGCAACCTGCAGGAGCGCCTGGTGCTGGGCTGGGACCGCGACGGCCGCGTCGTTTACAGCTCGCGCGGCAAGAACCCCGAGAAGGAGTTCATGAATTGCCACGTCCGCGTCACCGGCGCCAAGTTCGCCCAGCGCGCCATCGGCAAGCTGCGCCAGGTCGAAGACCTCAAGGCCTACATCGTCGCCAACAAGGCCACCACGGTGGTGGTGCGCTGACACCGCGGCGCCCGAACCCGGCATAAAGAAAAAGGCCCGGACAAGTCCGGGCCTTTTTTGCTGCTTGCCCCGGCCCGTTAAGGCGTGACGGTCAGCTGCACCTGCACCGCGGCACTGGGCGTCACCGGGTCGTTGCTGTTCACGCAGACGAAGCCGCTGTAGCTGGCTGCCGGCAACGCGGACGAGGTGAGCGCGACGCTGGTGGCCTGGCTACCGCCACCCGCCACGTTGCCGCTGGCTGGCGTGATCGCACCCAGCCAGGGGGCGCCGCAGGTCACCTGGCCGGTGACCCGCATGTTCAGGCCCGCGAACGCGGCATTCGACGTCCAGACGCCGGCATTGGCGAGGTCGACGGTGAGGGACATGAAGGTGCCGTTGCCGGTGGCCGAGCCAAACTGCGCCCAGCGGTTGGCAAAGGTTCCGCGGGTGTTGACCACCAGCCAGTAGGTGCCGGGCGGCAGCACCAGGCTCTGGCCCGCGGCCGCCAGGTTCAGCGACAGGAAGCCACCGGCCGTGCTGACGCCAGCCGCGGTGGGCGCTGCCGTGAAGGTCCACACGGCCGCGCCCGGATTGGACGACGGATTTCCGGCCGGCACGCCAGCCGCCTCCGGATAGTTGGACCACGGGATGGCGGGCGCCCCCCCCCGGAACGCCACCCC
>JANOJQ010000069.1:0-36357 GCA_031418815.1 Lysobacteraceae bacterium | reverse complement strand
GACCACCGACAGGCCCTTGTACTTGAGCTTGTGGTTCCAGATGACCTCGTAGGCGTTCTGCGGGATCGGGAACGGAATGCCCTCGGCGCAGCCCTGGATGCCGTCACCATCGGCGATCAGCTTGCAGCTGGTCGCGTTCTTCTTGGTGAAGTCATACGTGCGCTGCGGGAACGAGGCGCTGCGGCGGGTCGGGTAGACGTCCATGCGGAAGGTCGGGTACTTGGCGAACATCGCCTTCTGGCCCGGCGTCAGCACTGCGGCGTACTGGGCCACGTTGGCACGGGTCACCTGGTAGACCGGCTTGTCGGCCGCGAACGGATCCAGGTGGAAGGTGCCGACGCGGAACCCTGCCGGCGGGCGGACGATGCCGCCCGTCCAGGCCGGGATGGTGCCGGCGGCGTTGCCGGCCTTCTCGGCGCCAATCGGGGTCAGGCTCTGACCCAGCTTGGCGGCTTCCTGCGCACTGACCGCGGCCTGGGCCATTCCGGTGGCGAGTACTGCGGCGCCGACCAATGTGGCCAACGCGTGCTTCTTGTTGATTTTCATCCTCTGCCTCCCTGTGGCGTCAGAACGAATACTTCACGGTGAACGATGCGAAATCGCGGTCGTGGATCTGGTTGAACCGCTCCGCGCCCATGAACTGGGTGTAGCTCAGGTCGAAGATGACCTGGTTGAGATAGTTGGCTTCGACGCCGAGGGTGAGCGACTTGCGATCCTCGAGGAAGTTGCCGCCCGGTCCCGGGGTGATGCCGCTGACGTCGTGGTTGAACGCGAGGCGCGGCGACAGCGTCAGCGGGGTGCCGAAGGCGCTGTTGTAGTCGGCGCGCGCAGCGAGGCGGTAGCCCCACGAGAACGCAGTAGGGAAACCGCCGACCTGGGTCAGGGGGTTGCGACCGCAGCCGAACTGAAGCGCACCCGGGCCCGTGAAGCCGCCCGCGGCGATAACGCCCTGGATGTCGCAGCCACCGCCGGTGTCGGTGCCCTCGCCTTCATAGCGCAGCTCGGACTGGCCGGGCAGGTCCCAGACCTCGGTGGCGCCCACTTCGGCGACCATCGACAGCTGGTTGGCGCCCAACACCTGCGCGAACGCCTTGGTGAAGGTCATCTGGATCTGGCTGATCTCATGCTCGCGCCAGCCGCGGACTTCCTGGCCCAGTGCGTACTGGCCCAACTGGCTGTTGAAGCGCAGCGCCGGGGCGGGGATGAACGGGTTGAGCGGGCTGAGCGCGGCGAACAGCAGTTCGACGTCGTCCACCTGCAGCGGCGCGTTCGGGCGGTGGCTGACTTCACCCTGCCAGGCGATGCCGCCCGGCAGCGTGGTGTTCCAGCTCAGGCCGAACATCTGGATGTCTTCCGGATACTCGACGAAGAAGCGGCCGGAGGCGGCGCCGATGGTCGGGCTGCTGACCGCGCGGCCCGAGAGCAGCGGCACGCGGCTGTGGTAGTTCAGGAAGTAGAAGCCGAACTCGGTTTCGTTCAGCGCCTCGGCGTACCAGCGCAGGGCGAGGCCGAACTGGCCTTCGTCGCTGGCGGCACGGTCTTCGATGCGGCCCACGGCGTTGCCGCAGCCGATGGCGATGATCTGCGCGGCGGTGGCGGGACCGTAGATTGCGGACAGGGCGGCGAAGCGGTCGCTGGTGGCGAAGCCGGCCGGACCCGCGTAGCAGGTGCTGCCGAAGCGCTCGGGGTTGTTGACCGGCTGCGGCGTGGTGCCGAAGCCCAGCATGACGTAGCTGCCGCCCGGGGTGCCGAAATCGTTGGCGCTGAAGTAGGTGCCGGCCGCGTCGACTTCGATTTCCTCGAACTCGAACATGTACAGCGCCTCGAGGGCGACGTTCTCGGACAGGTTGATCGAGCCCCAGGCCATGTCGATCG
The DNA here is from genome assembly GCA_031418815.1 of Lysobacteraceae bacterium. Lineage (GTDB taxonomy): Bacteria > Pseudomonadota > Gammaproteobacteria > Xanthomonadales > Xanthomonadaceae > Arenimonas. Next base: position 34,482 of record JANOJQ010000069.1, on the reverse strand, counting down.
GGAGGAAGGCTTCCTTCAGCTCGGCGCCGGCCACGCGCAGGGCGGACAGGTCGACCGGGTTGATGACGTTGATGCCGTTCTGGATGAACGTGCCCTCACCCCAGCTCACGACCTGGCGGCCGAGGCGCACGGTGCCACCGAGGGCGCCATCTTCACCGAGCTCGAAGTCCTTGAACACGAACGCGTCGAGCATGCGGAAGCGCTGGCCGATGCGGTCCTTGGCGATATCCGTCAGGTCGCTGCGGTCGACGTTCTCGAAGTCATAGAAGTAGGTGGCGCGGGCGAAGGCGCCCCAGGTGCGCCAATTCAGGCTGATTTCGGAGGTGATCTTGAAGGCGCTGGAAACGGCGTCGCCGTCGTCGTACTTGAGGTTGCCGTCGTCGCGGTTGGCCGAGAAGCGGCCCGGGGCCGCCAGCTGGAACGCCGAACCGGGGACGCCACCGGTGGAGCCGCAGCGGCCCGGGCCGACCGGGAACGGTCCCAGCGGGACGTTCTGCGTGCACAGCAGCGGGTTGAAGAAGGACTTGGCGACCAGGTCGTCGTCGCGTTCTTCGACGCGCCAGGAGTAGCCGTACGACACGGTGGTGTCGAGGCTGCCGGTAAGTTCCCCGCGCTCGAATTCAAAGGCCTGCGCGGCCGGGGCCATCAGCAAGCCGAGGGCAACGGCGGCGGCCAGCGGGGCACGAGCGGCCAGCCCGTGGTGTGCATGGAGTTTCTTCATGGGTGGATCCTCGGGTCAGAGCGGGCGGGCTAAAGTTGATGCACCACCGGGGGCGGCGGGCGTAAAGGACGGCTTGTGGCGCGTCTCGTTGGAATCGTTGTCCATTGCAGTCTGGCTCCCCCCAGACTCTAGAGCATTTCCTCTAGGGATATTAAATGTTCGTTAGGAAAAGGCAATGCTCCCGCGTATGGTGACGCCGTTGGCGCTTTTGCTGCGCCGCACCATCATCCCGGGAACATCTCCGCCAAAGGCTGGAACCCGCGTGGATAGTGGCCCAGGGCCCTGCGGGCGGGGGTCGCGTCGTAGACCAGGTCCCGGTCCAGCCGGGCCAGGACTCCCTCGCCCGCCGCGTCCAGCCGGCCCAATGCGCGCAGCAGACCGACCCCGGCGCGGAACACCGGACCCGGCAATCGGACCACGGCGGCACCCGGGGCGCCGGCCGCCAGGCTGCGCCGGACCATCTCGTCGAAGGCCAGGGTTTCGCCCCCCGGCAGGTCGAAGAACCCGGGGCTGGCCGAGCGCGCGCGCAGGACCCCCAGCGCAGCGGTGGCGACGTCGTCCACGTGCACCGGCTGGCGCAGGCCGCCGGCGCGGGCCGGCAGCGGCAGTACCCGCCAGCGCCGGGCCAGGCCGACGATGCGGCTGATGTTGCGGTCGCGGCCGTTGCCGTAGATCAGGGTTGGCCTCAGCAGCGTCAACGCGCTGCCCCGGGCCTCGGCGGCGGCGGCCAGCCTGCGCTCCGCATCGCGCAGCGCGGCGGCCAGCGCGCGCTCGGCCGGATCAGGCGAGTCCTTCTTGCCGTGCACGCTGGTTGAACCCAGCGCGACGATGCGCGCCGGCGCCATCGTGGCCGACTCGAACCAGCGCGCGAACGCATCCAGCGGGCCCAGGCTGAGCACCGCGTCGAAGCCCTCGCCCAGCGCCGGCGCCTGTTCGAGGGAACCCGTACGCCAGCGGATGCCGCCGCCGTCCTCGCGCGCGACGCGGCTCAGCGCAACAACCTCCGCGTCGCCCCGCGTGAGGCCGGCGGCAACTGCCGCCCCCACCTGCCCGCTCAGGCCGAACGCGAGCCAGCGCGTCATCGGGCAGGCCGCGGCAGCAGCCACCACAGCAGCGCGTAACCCACCAGCGCCGAGACCAGCGAGCCACAGAGGATGCCGATGCGGTTGGCCACCAGCAGGTCGGCGTGGCTGGCATCGAAGGACAGCGCGCCAATGAACAGGCTCATCGTGAAGCCAATGCCGCACAGCAGGGACATGCCGTACAGGCCGCCCCAGGTAACGCCCTCGGGTCGCTTCACCCAGCCGGTGCCGATCAGCGCGGCGGCCGCGCCGAAGATGCCCAACTGCTTGCCAACGAACAGGCCCAGCGCAATACCCAGCGGCACCGGCTCGAACAGGCTGCCCAGGCCCAGGCCCGCCAGTGAAACCCCGGCATTGGCGAACGCGAACAGCGGCAGGATGGCGTAGGCCACCCAGGGATGCAGCGCGTCCTCGAGATCCTCCAGCGGACCCTTGCCCTCGCTGCGGGCGGTGCTCAACGGAATCGTCATGCCCAGCATCACGCCCGCCAGCGTGGCATGCACGCCGGACTTGAGCATCGCCACCCACATCACCACGCCGAGCAAAAGGTAGGGGCCCAGGCGCGCCACGCCCAGTCGGTTGATCAGCAGCAGGGTCGCCATGGCGGCCAGCGCAATGCCCAGGGACGCCAGCGACAGTTCGCTGGTGTAGTAGACGGCGATGATGAGGATCGCCCCCAGGTCGTCGGCGACGGCGATGGCGGTCAGCAGCATCTTCAGCGCCAGCGGCACCCGCGAACCCAGCAGCGCCAGCACGCCCAGCGCGAATGCGATGTCGGTGGCGGCAGGGATGGCGACGCCGCGCATCGCCACCGGGTCGCCCCAGTTCACGAAGGCGTAGATCGCCATCGGCACCGCCATGCCGGCCAGCGCGCACACCGCCGGCAGCGCGATCTGCGACCTGTTGGAGAACTGCCCGACGATCAGCTCGCGCTTGAGCTCCAGCCCCACCAGCAGGAAGAAAATCGCCATCAGGCCGTCGTTGATCCACAGCAGCAGCGGCTTGTCGATGTCCAGCGGGCCTACGCGCACCTGCATCGGCACGTGCAGGAAGTCGGCGTAGAGGCCGGCCAGCGGCGAATTGGCGACCACCATCGCGACGGCTGCGGTGAACACCAGCAGCATGCCGCCGAAGGACTCCAGGCGGATGAAGTCCGAGAACTCCTTCAGCGCACGGCTCGCCAGCGTCGTGGGGGTGGGCATGCGGTCGTCTCCATGGCGATGCCGGCCATTATAGACAGGCAAGTTGCGCGGCCCGGGCGGCTTGGGGCGCGGCGCGAGCCGATGCGGTCGCCGCGTTGTAAGGTGTCAGCCGTCCTTCCAACGCAGCGACCGCCCGTGAACCCTGCCTTGCGCCGTTTCGCCCTGTTGGCCGGCCCGCTGCTGGCGACGGGCCTGTACGTGCTGATGACCGCACGCGGGAACGACCACGCCTTCGCCGTCACCGTCAGCCTCACCGCCTGGTGCGCCACGTGGTGGATCCTCGAGCCCGTGCGCGGCCCGGTGACGGCGCTGCTGCCGCTGGCGCTGCTGCCGGTGCTGGGCGTGCTGGACGCCAAGCAGGTCGCGCAGAGCTATGGCCACGAACTGATCCTGCTGCTGGGCGGCGGCTTCATGCTGTCGCGCGCACTCGAGCGCAGCGGCGCGCACCAGCGGCTGGCGCTGGGCATGGTGCGCGCGTTCGGCGGCGCCAGCGGGCGCAGCCTGCTTTACGGCTTCATCGCCGCCACCGGCGCCATCAGCATGTGGATCTCCAACACCGCCACCACGCTGCTGATGCTTCCGGTGGCGCTGGCGATCCTGGAGCGCTATCCCGACAAGCGCCTGCACGCGCCGCTGATCCTGGCGATTGCCTACGCGGCCAGCATCGGCGGAATGGGCACCCCGATCGGCTCGCCGCCCAACCTGGTGTTCATGCAGGTGTACGCCGAGACCACGGGCACGCGCTACGGGTTCCTGGACTGGATGATGATCGGCGTACCCATCGTGCTGCTGTTCCTGCCGATCATGGCCTGGTGGCTGGGCCGCGGCCTGGCCGGCGCGCCGGCGGCGATGCTGCCCGAAAGCGGGGCCTGGACCGCGGGCGAAAAACGCGTGCTCACCGTGTTCGCACTGACGGCCGCCGCATGGATCTTCCGCAGCGAACCCTTCGGCGGCTGGAGCGCGCTGCTGGGCCTGCCGGGTGCCAACGACGCCAGCGTGGCCCTGCTGGCGGTGGTGGCGCTGTGCGTGATTCCCGACGGCCGCGGCAGCCAGCTGCTGGATTGGGAAACCGCCGAGACCATCCCCTGGGGCGCACTGGTGCTGTTCGGCGGCGGCATCGCGCTGGCCACGGCGTTCCAGTCGTCGGGCCTGAGCGACGCGGTGGCGCTGGGGCTTTCCGGCCTGAGCGCCCTGCCCTTGCCGCTGCTGCTGCTGGGCATCGTAGGCGGCGTGGTGCTGCTGTCGGAAATCGCCAGCAACACCGCCACCGCCGTGCTGCTGATGCCGATCCTGGCGGCCACGGCCATGGCCGTGGGCGCCGACCCGGCGCTGCTGATGTTCCCCGCCGTGCTGGCCGCCAGCGTGGGCTTCATGCTGCCGGTGGCCACGGCGCCCAACGCGATCGCCTACGGCAGCGGCCTGGTGAGCTCGCGCGAGATGCTGCGCCACGGCGCGGTGCTCGACACCGTCGGTGTGTTGGTGCTGGGCGGCGTGTGCTGGGTGGCGTTCAACTGAAGGCCCTCCAACAGGGTCATTTCTTTTTGGGGATGTAGAGGTCGGTGATGCTGCCTTCCTGGATCTCGGCGGCCATGCCGACCGATTCGCTCAGGGTGGGGTGCGGGTGGATGGTGTGGCCGATGTCGCTGGCCTCGCAGCCCATCTCGATGGCCAGCGCGAGCTCGGCGATCAGGTCGCCGGCGTGCACGCCGACGATGCCGGCGCCGATGATGCGGTCGGTGGCCTCGTCGAAGATGAGCTTGGTGAGTCCTTCGGTGCGGCCGATGCCCACCGCGCGGCCCGACGCCGCCCACGGGAACTTCGCCACGCCCACGTGCAGGCCCTTGGCCTTGGCTTCGGCCTCGGTGACGCCGACCCAGGCGATCTCGGGATCGGTGTAGGCCACCGACGGGATCACGCGGGCCACCCATTCCTTGTTTTCGCCGGCGGCGACTTCGGCCGCGAGCTTGCCTTCGTGCGTGGCCTTGTGCGCCAGCATGGGCTGGCCCACCAGGTCGCCGATGGCGAAGATGTGCGGCACGTTGGTGCGCATCTGCCTGTCCACGGGGATGAAGCCGCGCTCGGTGACCGCCACGCCGGCCTTGTCGGCGCCCAGCTTGCCGCCGTTGGGCGTGCGGCCCACCGACACCAGCACCCGGTCGTACTTCGCGTTCGCGGGCACCGAGGCGCCTTCGAAGGTGGCGTGCAGGCCGTCCTTCTTCGCGTCCACCTTGGCCACCTTGCAGCCCAGGTGCACGGCCACGCCGCGCTTCTTGAGCAGGTCCGCCAGCGGCTTGACCAGGTCCTTGTCGGCGCCGGGCATCAGCTGGTCCATGAACTCGACGACGGTGACGGCGCTGCCCAGCGCGGAATACACGCAGGCCATTTCCAGGCCGATGATGCCGCCGCCCACCACGAGCAGCTGCTTGGGTATGTCGACCAGCAGCAGCGCGTCGGTGGAATCCATCACGCGGGCGTCGTCCCACGGGAAACCGCCCAGCTTCACCGGCTGCGAGCCGGCGGCGATGATGCACTGCTCGAAGCGGATGAGCTTGCTGCCCTCGACTTCGCGCACTTCGACTTCATTGGCGGAAACAAAGGTGGCCGTGCCGGTGACGGTGCGCACCTTGCGCTGCTTCGCCATGCCCGACAGGCCCTTCACCATCTGGCCAACCACTTTGTCCTTGTGGCCGCGCAGCTTGTCGAGGTCGATCCTGGGCGCACCGAAGCTGATGCCGAAGTCTTCGGCGTGCCTGGCCTCGACCAGCACTTCGGCGGCATGCAGCAGCGCCTTGGACGGGATGCAGCCGACGTTGAGGCAGACGCCGCCCAGCGACTCGTAGCGCTCCACCAGCACCGTGTCCAGGCCGAGGTCGGCGCTGCGGAACGCGGCCGTGTAGCCGCCCGGGCCGGCGCCGAGCACCAGCATGCGGCACTGGATGTCGGCCTGGCGGCCGGTGCCGGTGGCGGGCTGGCCCGTTTCAGCCGGGGCTCCGGCATCGGTCGCGGCAGTCGCGGGGGCGGGTGCGGGCGCCGCGGCGGGTGAGTGCGCCGCGACAGTCGCGGGTGCGGGCGCTGCTGCGGGTGCGGTAGCCACGGCCTCGACGATGGCGATCACGTGGCCCGCGGAAACGGTGTCGCCCAACTTCACGCGCAGCTCGACGACGGTGCCGGCGGCGCTGGCCGGCACTTCCATGGTGGCCTTGGCCGACTCCAGCGTCACCAGGCCCTGGTCCTGGGTGACGGCGTCGCCGACGGCCACCAGCAGTTCGATCACCGGTACGTCCTTGTCGTCGCCCAGGTCGGGCACGCGCAGTTCGATCCTTGCCATCGCTACTCTCCGTGGATCAGGGGCCGCGCCCGCGGGCAGCAAGCCCGCGGCGCCGGTCGATCGGGTTCACCCGGCGGCATCAGAGCAGCAGCCGCCGCAGGTCACCGAGCACTTGGGCCAGGTAGGCCGTGAAGCGCGCCGCGGCGGCGCCGTCGATCACGCGGTGGTCGTAGCTCAGGCTCAGCGGCAGCAGCAGGCGCGGCTCGAAGTCCTGGCCATTCCAGACCGGCTTCATCGCGCTGCGCGAGACGCCCAGGATGGCCACTTCGGGCGCATTGATGATCGGCGTGAAGCCGGTGCCGCCGATGCCGCCCAGCGAACTGATCGAGAAGCAGCCGCCCTGCATGTCGGCCGAACTGAGCTTCTTGTCGCGCGCCTTGGCGCTGATCTCGCCCAGCTCCTTCGCCAGCTCGAGCAGTCCCTTGCGGTCGGCGTCGCGGATCACCGGCACCACCAGGCCATCGGGCGTGTCCACGGCGATGCCGATGTGGAAGTACTGCTTGAGCACCAGCTGGTCGCCGTCGAGCGAGGCGTTGAAGTTCGGGAACTTCTTCAGCGCGGCCACCGCGGCCTTGATCAGGAACACCAGCGGGGTGACCTTGGTGTCCTTGTTCTCCTCGCCCAGCTTTTTCCGGAACGCCTCCATCTCGGTGATGTCGGCGTCGTCGTTCTGGGTGACGTGCGGGATCATGGCCCAGTTGCGCGCCAGGTTGGCGCCGCTGAGCTTCTGGATGCGCGTGAGCGCACGGCTTTCTACGGCGCCGAACTTTGCGAAGTCCACCTTGGGCCACGGGATCAGGTCCAGCCCGCCGCCGCCGCCGGCAGCGCGCGCCGCGCCGCCCCCGGCGAGCGAGGCCTTGACGAAGCCCTGCACGTCTTCCTTGCTGATGCGGCCGGCGCGGGCGCTGCCCGTCACCTGGGCCAGGTCCACGCCCAGCTCGCGCGCGAACAGGCGCACCGCCGGGCTGGCGTGCGGCACCTTGCCCGGCAGCAGGGACTCGGCGTCGAAGGCAATCGGTGGCGTGCGGGTGGGCAGCGCGACGGCGGCGTCAGCGGCGGGCGCAGCAGCCTTGGCGGCCACGCTGGGCGCGGAGGCAGGATTCGCCGCTGGCGCCGCGGCCGCGGGTGCAGCGGGTGCAGAGGGTGCAGCGGGCGCGGCGGGCGCCCGGGGCGCGGCGGCGACCGGCACGTCCGGCTTGGCGGCCGCGGCCGCGGTGGGCTCGATCAGCGCCACCACCGAACCTGCGGACAGCGCATCACCAATCTTGACCTTGAGCTCGCGCACGATGCCGTCGAACGGCGCCGGCACTTCCATGGTCGCCTTGTCCGATTCCAGCGTCACCAGTCCCTGGTCCTTCTTCACCGTGTCGCCAGGCTGCACCAGCAGCTCGATCACCGGCACATCCTTGTCGTCGCCGATATCCGGCACGCGCGCTTCCATCAGCTCAGCCATGGTCCACCTGGATCCCGCATTGGAGTCTTGGCGCCATTCTCGCCCCGTTGCGGTCCCACGGCCAACTTTGACGGCCGCACGGCAACCGCATGCGGCCCGGCTGCAAAAAAACACCCCCCGAGGGGAGCGGGGGGTTGGGGAGCGCAAACACTGGGGTACGCGTGCTGTTCGCACCTTCGCGGGGTCCGGTCGGAACCCGAGCGCAAGAGGAAACGGTGGTGCGGTTTGCCCGCTTCCCTGGCAACGAAGGCATAGCTTCGACGAAGGGTCGCGACGCGGCGCGTGCCGGAAGGCCGCCGTGTCTGAAGTCATGGACCCCACGGGCGGCGGAAGGTTCCCCGCGGGGCAACCCGCCGATTCACCCGGTATCGACGCGAACCTCACCGGGAATTGAACCCGGTCTGGCCGACATGTGGCTACCGACGGATGCCGGCCGCTCGTCGGCACCGCCGAAGTTGACCCCTTGGTTCATGGCATCAGCGCCGGCTTCCGCTTCCGAGCAGCGCCGCGCGTGCCAGGGCAGGGGCGGCCCCCGGGCCGCCCCTTTTTTTACGCTTCGCGCGCCGCGCGATGCGCCTTCATCGTGGCGCGGCCGTAGGCCTTGATCTCTTCGGCGGTCAGCTTGCCGTCGCGATTGGCGTCGATGATGTCGAAATCCTCGCTCCACCGCGCGTGCTTGGCGCCCAGCTCGGCGCGGGTGACGGCGCCGTCGGCGTTGTCGTCCATGCCGACGAACAGCCCACGCTGGTAGGCCATCGCCATCTTGATGCGGTGGCCGGCGCGGCCCGTCTTCTGGCGCACGGCGGCCAGCTCGGCCTTGTCGATGCCACCGTCCTTGTTGCCGTCCATGCGGTCGAAGTGGGTGGCCATGCGCTCACCGACGGCCTGCGCCTCGGTGCGGTCGATGCGGCCGTTGCCGTCCTTGTCGGCGGCGGCGAAGCGCGCCTCGGCCTTGGCCTGCCACTGCGCGTGGCGTTCGGCGGGCTGGCTGCCCGCGTCCTGGGCGAAGGCGATGCCGGTGGCCAACACCAGCGCCGTGCAGCAGAGAGTCTTGAACATGGGTGGCTCCTGATCGGCCGGTACAGTCCGTCCTTGCCACCTAGAACGCGGCAGGCGCGCCTGCGTTGACCCTGGATCCCTCCGGCGTGGCAAGGATTCAGCTTGCCGGGCCCATGCGGCTGCGTCATCGTTGCAGCAGCCCTCCCGCGCCGAGCACACGCCATGAAGCCACTCGTCCTGACCATGTCCCTGCTCGCGCTGCTCGCCGGCTGCCGGCAGCCGCCCGCCGCGACCGAACCTGAAGCTGCCCCGCCGGCCGCCGCGACCCAAGCCCAGGCCGCTGCCGCCGCGCCGAAGGCCGAAGCCCGCGCTGGCCAGGTGCCGCGCGCCTTCTCATGCCGCGGCAACGAGCCGTCCTGGGCCCTTGAAATCAATGCCGGCGTCGCCCTGCTCACCACGCCCGAGGCCGAGACCGAACTGCTGGGAGAGCTCAAGGCCAATGCCGGCGGCTCGTTCGCCTTCCGCGGCGCACCCGACGGCAGTCCGGAAGACGAAGTGTCGGCCCTGGTCACGCCCGGCCAATGCTTCGACACGATGGCCGGCGGCCCGGCGATGCCGTTCAACGCCCAGGCCAGTTTCGCCGAAGGCCAGGTCGCCAGCGGCTGCTGCAGCGTGGAATACGGGATCGACCTGGCCGCGGCGTCGGAGGCCGCGGCCGGCGCCAAACCGGCCTCGGACTGGAGCCACCTGCTGCCTGAACTTTCGGGCGCCGTGGAGCGCTGCGTTCGCGACGGCGGCGTCGCCACCGACGTCGTCACCCAGGCCTGGCCGATGGATAACGGCCGGGCCGGCGTGCGCCTGCGCGACACCGGCGGCGACCGCTTCGACTGCGTGGTGGATCTGGAAACGGGTGCGATCGAGGACGTACAGCCGGTCGCGGCCGGCGAAACCCGGCCCGGCGAAGGCATGCCGCTGTGGATCCCGGACCGCGAGCCACCGCCCTTGCTGCGCTGCGGCCGGGTGGAGCGCGTTCCGGCCGACCAGGACGGCGGCACGCTGCACTATCCCGAAGGCTGCGGCTGAGCCCGCCGCTCCGTGCCCGCCCCGGAGGGGCCGCCCAGGCGGCCGGTCCGGCGGCACGGACCTTGACTGGCTGATTTCACCCTAATAGTGTCGTTTTCGCCACTCCCGGCCAATCCCGCCAAGGCGGAGGCTGTGCTCACCCCGGGCGAACGCCCGATTTGCACGGACCCACCCCATGAAATCCCTGATGCAAGCCGCGCTCCTGTCCACCCTCCTGGCCACCCATGCCGCCGCAGCCGCGACGCCCGTGGCCGACGACGCCGTTTTCCTGGAGGGCACCCGCTACAGCGCCGTACTGAGCCGAAGCCAGGGCGCCTGGCGCCTGATGCCGGCCAACGGCAACGACATCAAGCTGCGGGTCTCGCCCGACTGCGGCAGCGGCTCCGCCCTGCCCCGCGGCCTGTGGCTGCTGACGCGCGACGGTGCCGGCCGGCCCGAGCTGGTGGCGCCTTCCGCCACTCCGCTGCCGGCAGGCCACAGCGGCCACGTGCGCCTGGTGGACTGCGACCGCCCGATCACCGAAGGCGAGCCGGCCATGGCAGTCCCGCCGGGCCTGGTGCAGTGGCTCGAACACCGCTCGGGGTCGATCTATGTCGTCCAGTGACGTGCGCCTTCGCATCGGCCTGCTGGCGCTCGACGACAGCGTACTGTCCAGCCTGACCGGGCCCATGGACGTGGTGCGCATCGCCCAGAAACTGGCCGAGGTGCGCGACCCGGGCACCCGGCTGCGCATGGACACCGTGCTGGTGGGCGCCCGCGGCCAGTCGGTGGCCACCGGCAGCGGCGGGCTGAGCATCGGCCCGGTGCAGTCGCCCGACGTGGCCATGGACGTTTTGCTGGTGCCGGGCTTCATGCACTCCAGCGCCGACGACATGGTGGAAAAAGTGGCCGGCTATGGCCCCGAGATCGAACTGCTGCGGGCCCTGCACCTGCGCGGCGTGCCGCTGGTGGCCAACTGCTGTGGCACCTTCCTGCTGGCCGAATCGGGCCTGCTCGACGGCCGCCACGCCACCACCAGCTGGTGGCTCGACGCCACGTTCCGCAAGCGCTACCCGCGCATCCAGCTGGACGTGGAGCGCATGATCGTCGAGGACGGCGGCGTCACCACCACCGGCGCCAGCACGGCGGTGCTCAGCTACGTGCTGCAGCTGATCGCCCAGAAGGTGGATCCGGCCCTGGCCCAGCACGCCGCACGCATGATGCTGATCGACCCCGACCGCCAGAGCCAGGCCCCCTACATCAGCCTGGCGCTGACCGAACGGCCGCGGCACTCGCTGTCGGAAAAGGCCGAACACTTCCTGCACAAGGAGCTGCACCGCGAGCTCACCATCGCCGAGCTGGCGGAGTTCTGCGGCACCAGCGAGCGCAGCCTGCTGCGGCATTTCCGCCAGCACTACGACAGCTCGCCGCTGGCGCACATCCAGCACCTGCGCGTGGAGCGCGCCAAGGCCCTGCTCGAGACCACCCTGCTGAGCTTCGAGGAAGTGGTGGAGCGCTGCGGCTACAGCGACGCCTCGAGCTTTCGCAAGCTGTTCAAGCGCGCCACTTCACTCACGCCCGCCGACTACCGCGACCGCTTCCGCCTGCGGGCGCACTGACCGCGCCCTGCGCTTGAGCCCGAACAGCGGCCGCAGCAGCCCGATGCGGCGAATGACGAACTCATGCCCGAGCGCGCAAGTGGCGACCGTGCCCAGCACCACCAGCGTGGCCTCGATCGGCGCGCCGAGCTTGAGCGGCACCAGCCAGTAGGCCAGCAGCACGGTGGCCGACTGGTGCAGCACGTACCAGGGGAACACCGCCTCGGTGGCGTAGGGCAGCCAGCGGAACGGACGGTCCAGGGCGTGCTTGCCCCAGGCCAGGATGGCCAGCAGCGTGGTCCAGGCGAACAGGCCGCGCAGTGCGCGCACCGCGGCCAGCGCCGGCTCGCTGAACTCGATGTCGGATTTCACCAGCGGCACGTAGATCGCCAGCATCGCCAGCGCGCTCCACAGCAGCGGCCGGCGCAGGCGCACCACTTCGCCCCAGAAATCCGCCGACCGCGACAGCGCGTAGCCGTAGACGAACACGGTGAAGTACTGCGCGTGCTGGAACCAGTCGTGGATGAGGTCGTTGGTGGCTTCGAAGCGCGGCATCAGCACGGTGAGGTAAGCCACCAGCGGCAGCGCCGGCAGCAGCACCAGCTTCCAGCCGCGCAGGCCCGCCAGCGCCGCCTGCATGCGACGGCCCGACCCGGACTCGAGCACCGGCAGCAGGGCGGTCAGCACCAGCGTGTAGACCCACAGGTAGGCCAGGTACCACAGGTGGTTCCAGGTGATGCCGTACTCGGCGCCGTCGAACCCACCCGCCGGCCACGGCCTGATCTCCCAGTAGCGCAGCATGAAGCGGCCGTAGCCCGGCTCCACCGCGCCGTTCACCACGCCCTGGCAGTAGGCCTGCACGGGCACGATCACCAGCATGCCGAACACCAGGGGCAGGAACAGCCGCCACGTGCGCTCCAGGGCGAACCGCCCGGGTTTGCGGGACGGCTGGTACAGGCCGATGGCCAGGCCGGAGATCAGGAACAGCAGGGCCATGCGCCAACGGTTCATGGCCAGCATCGGCCACTGCAGCCACTCGAACAGGTAGGTGCTCTTGAGGTGCCATTCCCATTCGGCCACGTAGAGCATGGCGCAGTGGTAGGCGATCAGCAGGCCAAAGGCGATGACGCGCAGGGCGTCCAGGTCGTGGCGGCGGTTCATGGCGGTCTCCGGGGAAGTGCCGCCAGATTGGGGAAGCACCCCCGCGCCGCCCAGCGCGAAGGGACGGCCCGCAGGCCCTCGGGGACGAATGGAGGACCGGTGGGACCAAATGGGGAGCGCCACGGGCGCCACGCGCACCTAGAATGCGGCCATGAGCGATGCCGCCGCCCCCGCCCGCGCCACGACCCCGACCGACGCCTTCCTGCGGCACCGGCGCTGGTTCGAGGTCGGATTCTGGGTGACGGTGGTGAGCCTGAGCGCCACGGGCAACACCATCACCGTGGGCATGGAGATGACCCGCGCCGGCCTGGCCCACCATCCCCTGGAGCCGGCCATCTGGGAGTGGAGCAGCAACCTGGTGCTGCTGGCCCTGGTGCCGGCCATCGTGCTGTTCACCCGGCGCTTCCCCCTGCACCTGGACACCTGGCGCCGGCAACTGCCCTGGTACCTGCTGGCCAGCGCGTTTTATTGCCTGGCGCACGTGCTGGCGATGGTGGCGGTGCGCAAGGCGATCTACGCCCTGGCGGGAGACAGCTATGACTTCGGCGACTGGCCGCGCCAGCTGCTGTACGAATACATCAAGGACATCCAGACTTTCTTCAACGCCGTGCTGCTGCTGCACCTGTACCGCTTCGTGGTGCTGCGCCTGCAGGGCGAGGCCAGCCTGCTGGCCGCGCCCGACGACGACGCGCCGCCGGTGGAGCCGGTCGAGCGGCCCGAGCGCTTCCTGGTGCGCAAGCTGGGCCGCGAGTTCCTGGTCGCCGCCAACGACATCGAGTCGCTGCAGGCGTCGGGCAACTACGTGAACCTGCGCGTGCGCGGCCGCGACTACCCGCTGCGCAGCACCATCGCCGCCATCGAGTCGCGGCTCGACCCGGCGCGCTTCCAGCGCGTGCACCGCAGCTGGATCGTCAACCTCGAGCACGTGGCCATGATCGAACCGCTGGACACCGGCGACGCCCGCATCCACCTCAAGGACGGCAGCACCCTGCCCTGCAGCCGGCGCTACCGGCCGGCGCTGCGCGACCGCGCCAACTGAGTCCGTGGCCCCGCCCCGCAAGATCGTGCACGTGGACATGGACGCGTTCTATGCGTCGGTGGAACAGCGCGACGACCCGGGGCTGCGCGGCCGGCCCGTGGTGGTGGCCTGGCGCGGCGCCCGCTCGGTGGTGTGCGCGGCCAGCTACGAGGCGCGCACCTTCGGCATCCGCTCGGCCATGCCGGCGCTGCGCGCGGAGAAGCTGTGCCCGCAGGCGGTGTTCGTGCCGCCGGACTTCGCGCGCTACAAGGCGGTGTCGCGCCAGGTGCGGGAAATCTTCGCGCGCCACACCGACCTGATCGAGCCGCTGTCGCTGGACGAGGCCTATCTGGACGTGACGGAAAACAAGCTCGGCCTGGCCAGCGCCACGGCGGTGGCCGAAGCCATCCGCGACGCCATCCGCGCCGAGACCGGGCTCACCGCATCGGCCGGCATCGCGCCCAACAAGTTCCTGGCCAAGATCGCCAGCGACTGGCGCAAGCCCGACGGCCAGTTCGTGGTGAAACCGGCGATGGTGATGGACTTCCTGGCGCCGCTGCCGGTGGGCAAGTTGCCGGGCGTGGGCAAGGTGATGGAGTCGCGGCTGGCGGCGATGGGCATCGCCACGGTGGGCCAGCTGCGCGGGCACGGCCTGGCGGACCTGGAGCGGCGCTTCGGCCGCTGGGGCCGGCGGCTGCACGAGCTGTCGCTGGGCGTGGACGAACATCCGGTGGAAAGCGAGCGCCCCACCACCCAGGTCTCCGCCGAGGACACGTTCGCCGCCGACGTGCCGCTGGCAGCCACCACCGAGGCGATCGAACGGCTGGCCGGCAAGGCCTGGGCCGCCGCCCTGCGGGAAACCGACCGCAGCGGCCGCACGGTGGTGCTCAAGCTCAAGACCGCCGACTTCCGCCTGCTCACCCGCAGCCTGACGCCGGCGTCGCCGCCGACCTCGCTCGCGGACGTGGTGGCGATCGCACTGGATCTGCGCTCACGCGTCGCGCTGCCGGCGCGCACGCGCTACCGCCTGGTCGGTGTCGGCCTGGCCAACTTCCGCCGCCACGACGAGTTGCCGCCCCAGGCCTCCCTCTTCGGGCCCTGAGCGCCGCCCCTGACGCCTCTGCGCCCGGTGCAGTTGGCCGCCAGGACCGATCGATTCGTGGGGGATTGGCGTGTTCACCGCCTAGTCGGGCGCCGCCCCGGCCGCGGGCGGCGTCAGGATGGCATCCGGCCTGGACCAGCGCTGCGGCAGGGCCGGCGCACCGGACTCGATGAACAGCCGCTTGATCATCGGAAACCGCTCCCGGACCTTGCGCTCCACCTCGGCCATTGCCAGCGCGGCGTCGGCCGTTTCCGTGCCCGCGTCGAAATCCAGGTCCATCGTCACCAGCACGTCGTTGGGCCCGACGTACATCGACAGCACGCGCCCGACCTCGCGCACCCCGGGCTGTGCCAGCGCGATGGCGCGCAGGGCGCTGGCGGTCTCCGGACGAATGCCTTGCCCGATCAGCAGGTCGCGCGACTGCCAGGCCAGCACGCCCGCCACGCCGGCCAGCAGCAGGCCGATCAGCACCGACGCCGCACCGTCCAGCGCCGGCATCTGCAGCCGATGGCTGAGCGCGATGCCCACCGCGGCGATCACCAGGCCCGCGAGGGCGGCCGAGTCCTCCGCGAGCACGGTATAGGTGGTCGGGTCCTTGCTTTGGCGCACGAACACCCAGAACGGGGTGTCGCCGGCCAGCCGCTGGAACTGACGCAGCGCGACGGCGAAGCTGATGCCCTCGAACACGAAGGCGGCAGCGAGCACCACGTAGTTCCAGGTGGGATCGTGCAGCGGCTCGGGGTGGCGGATGTGCCGCACGCCTTCGTAAAGCGAGATGCCGCCGCCGAGCCCGAAGATCAGCACGGCGACGATCAGGCTCCAGAAGTAGAGCTCCTTGCCGTGCCCGAACGGGTGTTCGGGCGTGGCGGGCCGCTGGCTCAGGCGGATGCCGACCAGCAGCAGCACGCCGTTGAAACTGTCCACCGAGGAGTGGATGCCCTCCGAGAGCATGGCCGAGCTGCCGGTGATGCTGGCCACCACCAGCTTGGTGACGGCGATGGCGACGTTGGCCGCGATGGCCGCGTAGATGGCCAGCTTCGAAGAGGCCCGCCAGGTGGATCGCCAGCTGGCGGTCACTACCTTGCCGCTGAAGAAACCGCGCGCGTCATGGCGTCGACGCCGGGAAGTCGGCGCCGCGCGCCACCGCCTCGCCCGCCGTGAAGTCCTGGCGCAGTTCGTCGAGCTTGGCCATCGCGCCCTCGAAGGCGTCGTTGCCCAGCAGCAGGTGCTTCGGCGGCTTGCCCGACGCCACGGCTTCGATGATGGCCTGGACGGCGCGCACCGGGTCGCCGGGCTGCTCGCCGGACGATTCGCGCACCGCCAGCCGCACCTTGCCGGCGGTGGCCTGGTAGTCCTCGATCGGGTGCTCGGTCTCGTTGGCCGAGCGACCGGCCCAGTCGGTGCGGAACCCGCTGGGATTGACCACCATCACCTGGAGGCCCAGCGGCTCGACCTCCCGGCGCAGGGCCTCCGACAGGCCTTCCACGGCGAACTTGGTGGCGTTGTACTGGCCCAGCGCCGGCATGCCGCGCAGGCCGGCCAGCGACGACAGGTTGACGATGCAGCCGCGGCGGCGGCGGCGCATGCCGGGCAGCACGGCCTGGACCATGGCGGTCAGGCCGAACACGTTGACGTCGAACATCTTGCGCACCTCTTCGGCGTCACCTTCTTCGATGGCGGCGAAGTAGCCGATGCCGGCGTTGTTCACCAGCACGTCGATGCCGCCGAAACGGCCCTCGGCCGCCTTCACCGCCGCGAGCACCTGGTCGGGCTGCGTGACGTCGAGCGGCAGCACCAGGACCTGGTCATGCCCGGCCAGGTCGCTGAGCTTGGCGGGGTCGCGTGCGGTGACCACCGCGCGGTAGCCACGTGCGACGGCCTGCGCGGCGAGCTCCCGGCCGAAGCCGGTGGAGCAGCCGGTGATGAACCAGACGGGCGCATCGTTGGATTCAGCGGGGTTGGTTTGCTTGCTCATGGCGCTTCCTTTGCGATCAGACCGGCGCAGCGAGGTGGCCGCTGCGAACAAGCTTCTTGTTGACGAACTCCTGGATGCCCACGCCGCCCAGCTCGCGGCCGTAGCCCGAGTGCTTGATGCCGCCGAAAGGCAGCTGCGCATCGGCCCAGTCGATGTTGTTGACGAACAGCATGCCGGCATCGACGCGGCTGGCGACGCGCAGGCCGCGGGCTTCGTCCCGGGTCCACACCGAGCCGCCCAGGCCGAAGTCGGAATCGTTGGCCAGCGCGATGGCCTCGTCTTCGCCCTTGACGCGGAAGAGCGACACCACCGGGCCGAAGAACTCGTCGCGGAAGGCCGGGTTGCCGGGGGCGATGTCGGTGAGGATCGTGGGCTGCATGAACCAGCCGGGCCGGTCGATGCGCTTGCCGCCGAGCAACAGCGTGGCGCCGCCCTTCACCGCGGCGTTCACCTGCGCGAGCAGCTGCACCAGCGCGGCTTCGGTGGACAGCGGGCCGAGCGTGGTCTTCTCGTCCATCGGATCGCCCGGCGCCAGGGATTCCAGTGCCGCCTTGAACCGGGCCAGGAACTCGTCGGCGACGGCGTCATGGACGATGAAGCGCTTGGCGGCGCAGCAGGTCTGGCCGGCGTTGTACATGCGGCCCCAGACGGCCCACGGCAGCACCTTGTCGAGGTCGGCGTCGTCCAGGACGATGAAGGCATCGCTGCCGCCGAGCTCCATGGTCGACTTCTTCAGGTTCTGCCCGGCGCGCGCCGCCACGCGACGACCGGCGTCGACGCTGCCGGTGAGTGCGACGCCCTTGATCCGCGGGTCGTCGATGACGCGGTCGGACTGTTCGTAGGAAATCAGCAGGTTGGTGTAGGCGCCGACCGGCGCGCCGGCGTCGAGCAGCAGCTTCTCGAACGCGATGGCGCACTGCGGCACGCAGCCGGCGTGCTTCACCACCAGGACATTGCCGGCCATCAGCTGCGGTCCGGCGACGCGGGCCAGCTGGTAGTACGGGAAGTTCCAGGGTTCAACGCAGAACAGTACGCCCAGGGGCGAGCTTTCGATGTGCGCTTCGCCAACCTTGGGATCAAGCTTGTCCGGCGCAAGGAACGACTCGGCGTGCTTGGCGTAGTAGGCCAGGATGTCGCCGCTGAAGCCGACCTCGCCGCGCGCCTCGTCAATACGCTTGCCCATCTCCAGCGTCTCGAGCCGGGCGAAGTCGTCGACGTGGGCGTGCAGCAGCGCCGCGGCCTTGGCCAGGATGGCCGCACGCTCGGCGTAGGACGTGTGCTTCCAGGTCTGGAAGCAATCCTCCGCCGCCGCCAGCGCCTCCTCGAGCCGTTCATCGCTGATGGGCTCGAAGTTCTTCAGCAGCTTGCCGTCGTTGGGGTTGATGCTTTGGTACGCCATGGAGAGTTGTCCTTGCAGGGGTGTTGCGCCGGTCAGGACGACAGCGCGGGATAGTCGGTGTAGCCCTTGGCACCGGGCGTGTAGAAGGTCGCCGGGTCGGGCGCGTTGAGCGGCGCGTCCTGGCGCATGCGCGCCACGAGGTCGGGATTGGCCAGGAACGGCCGCCCGAAGGCGACCAGGTCGCCGCGCTTTTCGGCCAGGGCCTGTTCGGCGCTGGCGTGGTCGAAGCCCCCGGACAGGATGAACAGCCCGTCGAAGCCATCGCGCAGCCGGATTTTGAAGTCGGCGGGCACCGTCGGCGCGCCCATGGACGAATGGTCGACCAGATGCACGTACAGCAGGCCCAGCGCCGACAGCGCGTGCACCAGCGCGAGGTATTGCGCCTCCACCTCGGGGAACGCGCCGGTGCCGTTGAACACGCCATAGGGCGAGAGCCGGATGCCGACCCGGTCGCCGCCGATCGCGGCCACCGCGGCCTGCGCAATCTCCAGGGCCAGGCGATTGCGGTGCTCCTGGCTGCCGCCGTAGCCGTCGCTGCGCAGGTTCACCATCGGGTTCAGGAACTGCTCGATCAGGTAGCCGTTGGCCGCATGCAGCTCGACGCCGTCGAAGCCGGCGTCCAGGGCGAGCTTCGCGGCCGCGACGTATTCGCCGGTGACCCGTGCGATGTCGTCGCCGGTCATCGCGCGCGGCGGGCTGTGCGGCTGCATGCCCAGCGTGTCGGTGAACATTTCGCCCGGGCACGCGGCGCTGCCGGGCCCAAGCACCTCGGCGCCGGCCGGCAGGTTGGCGACGTGCGCCACGCGGCCGCAGTGCATCAGCTGCACGAAGATCCTGCCGCCCTGTTCGTGCACCGCCGACGTGCTGGCCCGCCAGGCGTCCGCCTGGGCGGCGTCGAACAGCCCCGGGATCCGCGGATAGCCCAGGCCATCGGCGCTGGGCGAGGTGCCTTCGGTGATGATCAGTCCGGCCGTCGCGCGCTGGCCGTAGTACGTGGCCATCAGTTCGTTCGGAACATGCGCGGGCGTGGCCCGGCTGCGCGTCAGCGGCGCCATCACCATGCGGTTGGCCAACTGGAGGGAGCGGGCGGAAAACTTGTCCAGCAGCATTGTCTTGACTCCTGCGAGGGGCGGGCCTGCGCGCCGGGACGGGGACGCCCCGGCCGACGAGGCGTGGCGGGCCCGGAGCGTGCAGCCTCCGCGCACGGAGGCCTGCGCATCTGTTCGCTGGCGTACATCGGGCGGCAGCGCGGAACCGCTGTGCTGCCTACCGAACCGACCGCGCGTTACGCGCCCGATACCTTCGGCAAGCCGGTGACCTTCCTGCTTCGGGCGCAGCGCCCGCGGCCAGGCAGGCAAGCACGATGACCGTTCGAGGGCCTGCTGCCGTCCGGCCCCCGGCCGGGCCGCCCGGGCCACTCCCCCTACCCCAAAGGCCCGTCCCATGTCGCAGGAAAAAACCGTCAATCGCCGCATCGTCCTCAACGCACGCCCGCAAGGCGCGCCGACGGCCTCGGACTTCCGCATCGAAAGCGAGGCGGTGCCGACGCCCGGGGCCGGACAGGTCCTGCTGCGCACGCTTTATCTGTCGCTTGACCCCTACATGCGCGGGCGCATGAGCGACGGGCCGTCCTATGCCGCCCCCGTGGCCATTGGCGATGTGATGGTGGGTGGCACGGTGTCGCGCGTCGAGGCATCGCAGCATGCCGGCTTCAAGGTCGGCGAGCGGGTGCTGGGATACACGGGCTGGCAGGACTATGCCGTTTCCGACGGCACCGGGCTGTCGGTCCTGCCTCCCGGCGATGCCCATCCCTCGCGCGCGCTGGGCGTGCTCGGCATGCCTGGCTTCACCGCGTACATGGGCCTTCTGGACATCGGCCGCCCCGTGGCCGGCGAGACCGTGGTGGTTGCCGCTGCCAGCGGACCGGTCGGCTCGGTGGTGGGCCAGATTGCAAAGGTCAAGGGCTGCACCGTGGTGGGCATCGCGGGTGGCTCGGACAAGTGCCGGTACGTGATCGAAGAACTGGGGTTCGACGCCTGCATCGATCACCGTGCCGACGACCTGCCGGGCCACCTGGCCGCCGCTTGCCCGAAGGGCATCGACGTGTACTTCGAGAACGTCGGCGGCGCCGTGTTCGATGCCGTGCTGCCCTTGCTCAACGCCAAGGCCCGGATTCCGCTGTGCGGCCTGGTCGCGGCGTACAACGCCACCGGCCTGCCGGACGGCCCGGACCGCCTGGGCCTGCTGATGGCTACGCTACTGCGCAAGCGCATCAAGATGCAGGGCTTCATTGTCTTCGACGACTACGGGCCGCGATGGAGCGAGTTCGCCGAAGCGATGGGCGAGTGGGTGCAGGCCGGCAGGGTGAAGGTGCGCGAGGATGTCGTGTCCGGACTGGAGAACGCGCCCGGCGCCTTCATCGGCCTGCTGGAGGGCAGGAACTTCGGCAAGCTGGTGGTCCGGGTGGCCCACGAATGAGCCTCTTCAAATGACGAAGGGCCGGCATGGCCGGCCCTTCGGGGTGCTGCTTGCAGCGTGGTTCAGTAGTACAGGCCGTACAGGATGTCGCGGATCAGGCCCGAGGCGATGGCGACCAGCACCACGTCACGGTCCACGCGCACCCAGTGGTAGCCGTAGGGCGGCGGCGGCAGGCGGTAGGCGTTGTAGTCCACGTAGTAGTTGGAACCGTAGTACGACGACGGCAGGCGATGGCCGACCTGCCACTGGTAGGACCGGTAACCGCGCGGGTAAACGTAGCGCACCGGGGCGCGGTAACGGTACTGCGGGTACCACTGGTTGCCGTGCCAGCGACGGTCGTCGTGGCGCGAATAGCGGCTCACGTCGTAGCGACCGCCTTCGTAGCGGTTGTCGTAGGGATTATCGCGGCGACCGTCGTAGCGGCTGTCGTAGCGGTTGTCGTAGCGATCGCCGTCACGGTTGTCGTAGCGGCCGTAGCGATCCTCGTAGCGATGGTCGTCACGGCGGTCATCGCGCCAGTCGCGGCGATCGTCGCGGCGATCGTCACGCCGGTCATCGCGGCGGTCGTAGGCGCGGGCCTGCTGCACCGGCGGCATGGAACCCGAGACGCCGCCATAGCCCGGCTGGCCCGGGCGGGCGTCGTTCGCCCAATCCCGGCGCGGGGGCGCTACTTCGCGGACGACTTCACGGGGTACAAGGGCACGCTCCGGGCGGCCTTCGCCGCGACCTTCACCACGGCCGTCGCTGCGGGCTTCGCCGCGAGCTTCGATGCGAGCTTCGCTGCGGGCTTCGCTGCGGGCTTCATTGCGGGCTTCGCTGCGGGCTTCGACGCGAGCTTCGCCGCGGTCTTCGCCCCGGGGTGCCGGCTCGCTGGCGCTCGTGCCGACGTCGCCGGGCTGGCCGGACGCATCGCCATCCCAGCGGCGCTCGTCCTGGGCCTGGGCCGGCAGGGCGGTTGCGCCCACCAGCAGCAGGGAAAGGGAAGCGAGCATCAACTTGTTCATTGTCCACCTCAGGTTGCGGGGTCGTGGGCAGCACTCTGTCCACGGCGCGGATCATCGCTCCCGGGCGTCTGAATTCGTGTTGAATGCGCCTTGCCCCGGCGGGGGGCATTTGCCTGCCAGTCAGCTGCGTGCCGCGGGCAGCCTGGGCTAGAATCCAGCTACCGCCCCCCAGAACCTGCCGCCATGCCCTCCTTCGACGTTGTCTCGGAAGTCGACAAGCACGAACTCACCAACGCCGTGGACACCGCCAACCGCGAGCTCGGCACCCGCTTCGACTTCAAGGGCCAGGACGCCAGCTTCGAGCTCGACGGCTTCGTGGTCACCCAGAAGGCGCCCAGCGATTTCCAGCTCAAGCAGATGCTCGACATCCTGCGCGGCCGGCTGGCGGCGCGCGGCATCGACATGCGCTGCATGGACGCCGCCGAGCCCGAGGTCAACCTCGCCGGCGCCCGCCAGAAGGTCACCATCAAGCAGGGCATCGAACAGAAGCTGGCCAAGAAGATCGTGGCCAGCCTCAAGGACGCCAAGCTGAAGGTCGAGGCGCAGATCAATGGCGACAAACTGCGCATCACCGGCAAGAAGCGCGATGACCTGCAGGACGCGATGGCGGTGCTGAAGAAGTCCGACCTGGAGATTCCGCTGCAGTTCGACAACTTCCGCGACTGAAGGCCCTCCTGCATTCAGCCGGTGAATATCCGGATGCGGTCGGCTTCGGTGAGGAGTCGCCACTGGCCGGAGGGCAGCTCGCCCAGGCCCAGCCCACCCAGCGTGTGCCGGTGCAGGCTTTCGACGTGGTTGCCCACCGCGGCGAACATCCGCCGGATCTGGTGGTAGCGGCCCTCGACCAGCGTGATACGGGCGCGACGCGGGCCCAGGGGCTCGATGCCGGCCGGGGCCAGCGGGTGTTTTTCCCCCTCCAGCATCAGCGTGCCGCTGCCGAACACCTCGGCCTCGTCGCCGCGCAGGTCCGAGGCCAGCACCGCTTCGTACACCTTGGGCAGGTGCGCCTTGGGCGAGGTGATCCGGTGCAGCAGCGCGCCGTCGTCGGTCATCAGCAGCAGGCCCGAGGTGTCGCGGTCCAGGCGGCCCACGGTGGACAGCACCGGGTCGCGCAGGCGATAGCGCGGCGGCAGCAGGTCGTACACCACCCGGCCCGGGTCCTTGGTGGAACAGGTGTAGCCGGTGGGCTTGTGCAGCATCAGCAGCAGGCCCTGCGGCGGGTCCAGCGGCTCGCCGTCCACGCGCACCTGGTCGTGGGCGACAGCGTCGTCGGCGTACAGCACCTCGCCCGCCGCGTCGCTGACGCGGCCCTCGCGGAACATCCCCGTCACCTGCTTGCGGCTGCCGTAGCCCAGGTTGGCGATCAGTTTGACGAGCTTCATTTCCTTGACTCCTTGACGGCTTCGATCACCTTGAAGCCGGCGTCCTCTCGGACGGTTCTGACGTGGGCGAAGCCGCTCGACAGCGCGGCTTCGTAGGGCAGGTGCCGGTTCGCCACCAGCCAAAGCCGGCCGCCGGGACGCAGCGCAGCGGCAGCGACGGCGATGAAGGCCAGGCCCAGTCCGGGCTCGTCGGCGCGGCCCTGGTGGAAGGGCGGATTGCTCACGACCACGTCATAGGCCTGCGGCAGGCCGGTGGTGACGTCATGCCAGTGGAAGCCGACGGGCACGCGCGAGCCGGCCAGGTTTTCGCGCGCCAGCGCCAGCGCGCGCGCCTCGGCTTCGTACAGGTCGATGGCGGTGATGCCGGGGCAGCGCGCCAGCACCTCGCTCGACAGCACGCCGAACCCGGCGCCGAGGTCGGCGCAGCGGCCGGCCAGGTCCGTCGGCAGGCACGCCGCCAGCAGGGCCGACGCGGCGTCGATGCGGTCCCAGGCGAACAGCCCGGGCCGGCTCAGGAAACGGCCATCGGCGATGCGGCGAGGGGCATCCAGGGCCAGCCATTGGTCGAGCAGCGCGCGGTCCACGCCTTCGCCCAGCGGCGCCGTCCAGCAGACCCGGCAGTGCCGCTTGGAAAGCGCGTGCACCGGCCCCGCCAGCCGGGCCAGGTCGTCCTGCATCGAGCGTGCGCCCTCGTTGTTGGCGGCGCAGGCCAGCACCACGCCGCCCGGCATTGCCTGCGACACCGCGCGCGCCAGCAGCGCGCGCGATTCGGTGCGCTGGCGCGGCGCCAGCACCAGCACGCGTTCGAAATGCCCTGCCTGGGCATCCACCGCGCGATGGCCCGCCGCGGCCAGCGCATCGGCCCAGGGCTTGAAACCCTGCTCACAGACGATGGCGTGGCCGCGCGCCGGCTCCAGCGCCGCGCCGGCGCGCGCGCGCAGGAACAGCGTGCCGCCCGGCGCCGGCCACGGCAGGGCGCCCGAAGCCAGGGGCAGGAACAGGGTATCGAGCGCGGGATCGTCTGCGGCCGGGGCCAAGGGCGTGCTCCGCCGGGGTCAATCTTCGATTTTAGCCCGCCGCGCCGCTCAGGCGTTGGCCGGCTGCAGCGCCTTCACGCGGTTGCGGCCCAGGCCCTTGGCCTCGTACAGCGCCAGGTCCACGGCGCGGTAAAGCCCGTCGCCGTCGCCGTGGGCGACGGGGTCGAAGCCGCCCAGGCCCATGCTGGCGGTCACCGTGATGCGCTGCCCATCGCACTCCAGCGGCCGCATCACCAGGTCATGGCGCAGGCCCTCGGCGGCCGAAAACGCGGCGGCCTCGCTGCCTTCGAACAGCACGCCGAACTCCTCGCCGCCCAGCCGCGCCAGCAGCGCCGGGTGCGGCGCGAACGCGCGCTGCAGGTGGTCGGCCAGGGCCTTGAGGCAGGCGTCGCCGACCACGTGGCCGTGGCGGTCGTTCACCTGCTTGAAGTGGTCGATGTCCAGGATCAGCAGCGTGAACCCGGCGCCGCCCTGCTGGACCCGCTGGGCCAGCTGGTCCAGGCGCGCGGTGAAGTGGCGGCGGTTGAAGACCCCGGTCAACGCGTCGGTGCGGCTGAGGTGCTCGTAGAGGTCGCGCTGCTCGCGCAGGGCCAGGTCCAGGCGCAGGCGACGGCGGTACTCGGCGTGGCTGCGCACCAGCGCGCCCGCCAGGTACAGCGCGTAGAACGACATGGCGAACGCCAGCGCCCGGTCAGCCGGATGGCTCCACAGCACCACCAGCATCGGCACGAACAGCACGCATACGCCCACCACCGCCAGGTGCCGCACGGTCGAGTAGACGTTGGCGAACACGGTGGCGTAGCCGATGGTTGCGATCAGCGACACCATGCGGGTGTCGCCGTCATAGCGCCCGTCGAGCAGTATCCAGGCCTGCACGCCGGCCCACAACGCCGATGCCAGCGGCAACACCAGCGCGAAATGCAGCAGCCAGCGGCGGTCGGCGGCGCCGTCGCCGTCCACCGGCGGCCGCATCCACAGCCGCAGCAGGGCCAGCAGCAGGAAGCCGGCGGCGATCGCCAGCATGGCCCGGGGCGCGAACGCCATCACCCCGCCCAGCCAGGCGATGACGGCCCAGCCGAACAGGTAAAGGAAGCCGCCGACTTTCGACAGCTGGTAGGTGTCGCCCACGACCTGCCGCAGCCGCCAGTCGGCGACGCGGTTTTCGGACAGGCGCGAGGCCACCTTGTTGTCGGATGCGATCACGGGTTTCGGGTCCGCGGTTCGGGGGCCCGTCACCCCTGTGGCAGGCCCTGCCCGCCACACTCGGGCAGGGCGTGCACCGCGTCAAGCCAGCTGCGGCCTTCACACACCGGCCGGCACCTGTGAAACTGCCGGGCCAACGCCAACGGTGCCCCCCCCAAGATGCTGATGACCCCCGCCCTGCTGGCCGCCGCGCTGGCCGCCACGCCCGCCGACCTCAGGCCCATCGACTGCCGCGCCTGCGCCGAGTGGAACGCGGCCCAGGCGCCCTTCGCGCTGCACGGCAGGAGCTGGTACGTGGGCACGCAGGGCCTGAGCGCGGTGCTGATCGACAGCGGCGACGGCCTGGTGCTGATCGACGGCGCCCTGCCACAGTCGGCGCCGCTGATCGCCGCCAACATCGAATCGCTGGGATTCCGGCTGACCGACGTGAAGTGGATCCTCAACTCGCACCCGCACTTTGACCACGCGGGCGGCATCGCCGCGCTGCAGCGCATGAGCGGCGCGAAGGTGGCCACCACGGCGCGCGGCGCGCAGGCGCTGCGGCTTGGCAATGCGCCGCACGACGACCCGCAGGTGGGCTTCGGCCCGCAGGCCAACGCCTTCCCGCCTGTGGCCGAGGTGGCCGAACTGGCCGACGGTGCCGCGCTCACCCTGGGCAGGCTCACGCTGGTGATGCACGCCACGCCCGGCCACACCCCGGGCGGCGCCTCGTGGACGTGGCGCAGCTGCGAAGCCGGCGATTGCCGCGACCTCGTCTACGCCGACAGCATCACGGCGGTGTCGGCCCCCGGCTTCCGCTACAGCGACGACCCGGCCCGCGTGGCCGAGTTCCGCGCCACGATCGACCACATCGCCGCGCTGGACTGCGACCTGGCGGTGTCCGCCCACCCGGGCTTCACCGAGCTGTTCGAAAAGGCCGCCGCGCGCGACGCCGGCAAGACCGCACCCGCGTTCTTCGACGACCAGTCCTGCCGCGCCTACGCCGCCATCGGCCGCGAGTGGCTGGACGAGCGCCTGGCCGAAGAAGCGGGCAAGCCCGACTGACGCCCCGCTCAGCCGCCGCTGTCGGCGCTGGGCTCGTCCTTCGCGGGTTCTTCCGGCGGCTGCCACTCCAGCTGGCGGTAGTCGAAGCCCTGCGCCAGCCGCGGCTTCACCACCTGGAAGAACGGCGACACGTCGAAGTCGCGCGGCGCGTACAGGCTGTGGTGGCGGATGAAGAGGATCTCGCGCGCCGCGCGCCGCGCACCCTTCGAGTCCACGTCCACCAGCGCCACCTCGGGCAGGATCGGGTAGCGGATGGATTCGAAGGCCTGCGCCAGCAGGGTCGAACAGATCGCCTTGGTCGGCTCGCCGCTGCCCAGCGAGAGCATGCGGCGCTTCATCGAGCCGGGCACCGGCGGCGTGCGGATGAAGTAGCGCGCCAGGTCGAAGATGTTCTTGAGGTCGTAGGTGATGCCTTTGCGCGAGAGCATGAACTGCACCAGCGCGTCCACCTCCGCCTCGCCCAGGCCCACCGGCCGGCAGATGCGGGTGTGCAGGCCGGCGAAGGCGCTCAGCGGGATGGTGCGCACGCCGTCCACCACGTCCACGTCCACCAGCAGCTTCGGCTCCTCGCCGGGCGCGGGCGGGCCGAGCGTGTCGCCGATGTAGAGCGCCGCGTGCGACCAGGTGGACTGGGTGAGGTACTTGATGGCGCTGGCGAAGCGGCTGCTGCCCTCGACCAGCACCACGTCGCCCTTGCGCAGCGTGGCGGCGAACAGCGCCACCGGGCTGGTCGGGATATGGCTGTTGCGTTCGCGCGGCTTGGCCAGGAAACGCGCCAGGCGACGACCGATGTACTGCAACGGCGACATGCCGGCTCCGGCGGGTGGGGCACCGGCCACAGCCTAGCGCAAGCGCGCGCCGCCGTCAGAACGCCGGCAGCACGGCGCCCCGGTACTTCTTCTCGATGAACGCCCGGACCTCGGGGCTGGTCAGCGCGGCGGCAAGCTTGGCGATGCGCGGGTCGCCGCGGTTGTCTTCGCGGGCCACCAGGAAGTTCACGTACGGCGAGTCGCTGCCTTCGATCGCCAGCGCGTCGCGGGTCGGGTCCAGGCCGGCATCCAGGGCGTAGTTGGTGTTGATCAGGGCCAGGTCCACCTGGTCGAGCACGCGCGCCAGCATGGCGGAATCGAGCTCGCGGAAATTGAGCTGCTTGGGGTTTTCAACGATGTCGTGCAGGGTCGACAGCGGATTGCCCGGGTCCTTGATCCGGATCACGCCGGCCTTGTGCAGCAGGATCAGGGCACGGCTGTTGTTGCTGGGGTCGTTCGGGATGATGACGTCCGCCCCGTCCGGGAGCGCTTCGAGCGACTTGTACCGGCGCGAGTACGCGCCGAACGGTTCGATGTGTACGCCGACCACGGTCACCAGCGAGCTGCCGCGGTCCCGGTTGTAGGCGTCCAGGTACGGCTCGGTCTGGAAGTAGTTGACGTCGATGAGCTTCTGGGCCACCTGGTCGTTGGGCTGCACGTAGTCGTTGAAGACGCGCACGTCCAGCGCCAGGCCCTCGGCCGCCAGCATCGGCTTCACCAGCTCCAGGATCTCGGCGTGCGGCACCGCCGTGGCGGCGACGCTCAGGCGCTCGGTGCCGGCAGGCTCGCCGGACCCGCAGGCGGCAAGGCCGACGGCCAGCAGCGGAAGCAACAGCGCGCGCAACTTGTTCATCGTGGAGTCCTTGGAAAGGGTGCGGATAGGGGAATCAGCGGCGGCTGAAGCGCGCCACGAGACGGTCGCCGACCATCTGCAGCAGCTGCACCATGGCCAGCAGCAGCACCACGGTGACCACGGCGACGTCGGTGTGGGAGCGCAGGTAGCCGTCGCGGTAGGCCAGGTCGCCCAGGCCGCCGGAGCCGATGGCGCCGCCCATCGCCGTGAAGCCGATCAGGGCGATGGTGGTGACGGTGGCGCCGGCGATCAGGCCCGGCAGGGCTTCGGGCAGCAGCACCCGCAGCACCAGCTGGCGGGTGTTGGCGCCCATGGCCAGACTGGCCTCGATCACGCCGCGGTCCACTTCCCGCAGCGCCGTCTCCACCAGGCGCGCGTAGAACGGCGCGGCGCCCACCACCAGCGGCAGGATCGCGCCGCGCACGCCCAGCGACGTGCCGGCCAGGGCCAGCGTCACCGGGATCAGCACGATCATCAGGATGATGAAGGGGACCGAACGCAGCAGGTTGACCACCAGCGCAAGCACGCCATGCAAGAGGGGCCTGGGATGCGGCCGTCCCGGGCCGCTGAGGAACAGCAGCACGCCCAGCGGCAGCCCCACCAGCAGGGTCAGCGGCAGCGAGCCGCCCAGCATCCAGACCGTATCGGCGGTGGCGGTGGCGATCTCGCTCCACTTGGCCGCATCCAGGTGCGGGAACAGGCCGTTCATCGGCGCAGCTCCCGCACGTGCACGTTCGCGGCGTGGAAGCCGGCCAGCGCGGCTTCGACATCGCCGCCGACCAGGGCCACGGTGAGCTGACCGTACGGCGTTTGCTTGATGCGGTCGATGCGGCCGGACAGGATGTTGTAGTCCACGCCGGTCTCGCGCGCGATGCGGCCCAGCAGCGGCTCATAGGTGTCGCTGCCCAGGAACGTCAGCCGCACCACGCGGCCCGGCATCGCGGCGAAATCCCGGTGCAGCCCGCCCTCGTCCAGGTGCTCGGCCTCGGAGACGAAGCGCCGCGTGGTCGGGTGCGCGGGATGCAGGAAGACCTCGGTGACCGGCCCGATTTCCACCAGGCGGCCGGCGTCGAGCACGGCCACGCGGTCGCAGACGCGGCGGACCACGTCCATCTCGTGGGTGATCAGCACGATGGTCAGGCCAAGCTCGCGGTTGATGCCCGCCAGCAGTTCCAGCACGGAGGCGGTGGTCTGCGGATCCAGGGCACTGGTGGCTTCATCGCAGAGCAGGATCTTGGGGCCGGTCGCCAGCGCCCGGGCAATGCCCACCCGCTGCTTCTGGCCGCCCGAAAGCTGCGCCGGGTATTTTCCGGCCTGGTCGGCCAGGCCAACCCGGTCGAGCAGGGAGGCGACCCGGGCGGCGGCTTCCGCGCCCCGGACGCCGGCCAGCTCGAGCGGGAAGGCGACGTTGCCGGCCACGGTGCGCGACGACAACAGGTTGAAGTGCTGGAAGATCATGCCGATCCGCCGCCGCAGCGCCCTCAGGCCATCGGCAGGCAGCGCCATCACGTCTTCGCCGTCCACCCGCACCTGGCCGCCGCTGGCCTGCTCCAGGCGGTTGATCAGGCGGATCAGGGTGGACTTGCCGGCCCCGGAATGCCCGACGATGCCGAATACCTCGCCCGCTTCGATGCGCAGGTCGAGCGGGTGCAGCGCCGTCACCTGCTGCTGGTTGACGCGATAGTCCTTGCTGGCTTGCTGGAATTCGATCACGGGGACGGTCGGAACGGGCGGGCCAGCAGCTTAACAAGCCGTGGCGACCCGGCAAGGTGATGACGCGCCCTTCAGCGTTGCCTGCGTGGCGCCAAAGCCGGGCGGGAACGACGGCACCGTCTTCCCCGCGCGCACCCGGCGTATCCTGAGGCCAGGCCCCACCCCCCGCAGGCCGCGCCATGCGCAAGACCGCCCTGACTTCGCTGTGCTGCCTGCTGTTGCTGGCCTTGGCCGGACCGTCGCGGGGCGAACCGCCGCCGCGCTTCCCGCCCGATGCGGTCTGGCACCAGGACATCCGCAATGCCGCCGTGCACCCGGATTCGGCCAGCCTCATCAGCACCTGGGCCGGGCTGGGCGGCTTCGGCTTCGGCCGGATGCAGATCGACTTCAGCTTCCACATCGTGCGCGCGCCAGCCGATGCGCCAACGCGCACCATCGTCGGCTACCCCTCGGCCGGCGAGTACTACGCCCCCGACTGCGAGCCCATCGGCACGCCGATGCCGGTGCCCGCCAACGCCGCCATCGAAGGCCAGGCCGGCCTGGCCTGCACCCATGCCGACGGCGACTGCCACCTGCTGGTGGTGCAGGGTGACCGCCTCTACGAGGCCTACCGCGCCAACGCCAGCGGCACTGGCGTGCTGCAGGCGCAGTGCCTGGCCGTCTGGCGGCTCGAACGGGTCTACCCGGCCAGCAACCGCGGCGAACACTGCACCAGCGCCGACGCCGCCGGTTTCCCGATCGCGCCGCTGCTGTTCAACGCCGACGAAGTGCACGCCGCCCTGCAGGTCGCCGACGGCGACCTGGGCCATGCCATCCGCTTCATCCTGCCCAACGCCCGCATGGCCACCACCCTTGTGAACGGCAGCCGCCGCCCGGTCTACGTCCGGCCAGGCAGCCACGCCGGTGGCCCCAGCGGTCCGGAGGGCACGGTGCCGTACGGGTCGCGCCTGCGCCTGCGCGCCGACTTCCCGGTGAACCTCTACCCGCCGGCCGCCCGCGTGGTCCTGCGCACGATGCAGCGCTACGGCATCGTGCTTTCGGACGGCGGCAACGTGGCGCTGACCGCCGAGAGCGACCGCTTCACCAGCCGCAACTGGGCCGAACTGGGCATCAACTCCCGGGTCTTCGACCAGGCGGTGCCGGCGCAGCCGGTGCGCGCCCAGGATTTCGAAGTGCTGCAGACCGGCCCGCGCATCGTCGAAACCTACGACTGCGTGCGCAATGCCGACGACCCGGACCCGGCGGGCCTCACCGCGCGCATCGGCCGCACCGTCCCGAACGGACGCGAGCTGGCGATCCTGGCGTGGACCGGCGGCGGCAGCCAGGTCGACATCTACCGCGGCGCCAGCCTGTTGGCCACCGTGGCCAACACCGGCGGCTGGACCGGCAAGCCCGGCGACCCCTGGCGGCAGCCCTACCGCGTCTGCATCCGCGACTCGCAGGCCTGCAGCGCCGTGGTCTACCCGCTGCGCGATCGCTACACAAAATCGCTGCCGGGCGACGCCGTGAAGCCGACGCCGGTGCGCAAGGCGAGTGCGCCGCAGCGCCCGATCCTCTGAGCACGACGCCCGCGGCCACGCCGGGCGCGCACCGTAGGCCATTCGTCACTTGACGCCCCCGGACGCCAGTCGCCAGAGTCGGCGGGCCCCTTCCTGCCGTCGGTATCGAAGCCTCGATGCCCGGCCCCGCCCATCCGCTGGAGTGACACGATGGACAGACGCGACTTCCTGACGATCTCGGGCATCGGCCTTGCAGGCCTGATGCTCCCCTACAGCCGCTCCATCGCCGCCGCCGAGCTCGTCTCGGGCCTGGACATCGCGATGAAGAAGGCCATCGCCGACGCTGCGCTCGAGGCCGCCACCGGCTCGGGCGCCAGCTACTGCGACGTGCGCATCGGCCGCTACCTGCAGCAGTTCGTCATCACGCGCGAGGACAAGGTGCAGAACGTGGTGAACGCCGAATCCACCGGCATCGGCATCCGCGTCATCGCCAACGGCGCCTGGGGCTTCGCCGCCACCAGCGACCTGAGCACCGCCGGCGTGGCCGCCGCGGCGCGCCAGGCCACCACGATCGCCAAGGCCAACGCCCGCTTCCAGACCGCGCCGGTGCAGCTGGCCAAGGTCGTGGGCGTGGGCGAGGTCAGCTGGAAGGCACCCATCGCCAAGAACGCCATGGCCGTGCCGGTCAAGGACAAGGTGGACCTGCTGTTGAGCGTGAACGCCGCCGCCATCAAGGCCGGCGCCGACTTCGTCAACTCCACCCTGTTCACGGTGAACGAACAGAAGTACTTCGCCTCCACCGACGGCAGCTACATCGACCAGGACGTGCACCGCATCTGGGCCCCGTTCTCGGTCACCGCCATCGACAAGGCCAGCGGCAAGTTCCGCACCCGCGACGGCCTGTCGGCGCCGATGGGCATGGGCTATGAATACCTGGACGGCGGCGGCACCCAATACGTCTCGCCCAACGGCGTGGTCAACTACGGCAAGACCTACGACATGGTCGAAGACGCCGTGGCCGCGGCCAAGCAGGCGCGCGAAAAGCTCACGGCCCCGTCGGTCAAGCCCGGCAAGTACGACCTGGTGCTCGACCCGTCGCACACCTGGCTCACCATCCACGAATCGGTCGGCCACCCGCTGGAACTCGACCGCGTGCTGGGCTACGAGGCCAACTACGCCGGCACCAGCTTCGCCACGCTCGACAAGCGCGAGGCCAGGTTCCAGTACGGCAGCGACCGGGTGACCCTGTTCGCCGACAAGGTGCAGGAAGGCAGCCTGGGCGGCGTGGGCTACGACGACGAGGGCGTCAAGACCAAGCGCTGGAACCTGATCGACCAGGGCAAGCTGGTGGACTACCAGACCATCCGCGACCAGGCCCACATCCTGGGCAAGACCGAATCCGACGGCTGCTGCTACGCCGACTCCTGGTCGAGCGTGCAGTTCCAGCGCATGGCCAACGTCTCGCTGGCGCCGGGCAAGGAAAAACTGAGCGTGGCCGACATGGTCAAGGACGTCGAGAAGGGCATCTACATCATCGGCGACGGCTCGTTCTCGATCGACCAGCAGCGCTACAACGCCCAGTTCGGCGGCCAGCTGTTCTACGAGATCAAGGACGGCAAGATCGCCGGCATGCTCGAGGACGTGGCCTACCAGATCCGCACGCCGGAGTTCTGGAACGCCTGTTCGGCCATCTGCGATGAGTCCGACTACCGCCTGGGCGGCAGCTTCTTCGACGGCAAGGGCCAGCCCTCGCAGTCCTCGGCGGTCTCGCACGGGTCCAGCACGGCCCGCTTCGACGGCATCAACGTCATCAACACCGCCCGCAACATCGGCTGACCGGCCAGGAGCCCCAGAACATGAGCATCTTCACCGAAGAACAGGCCAAGGCCATCCTCGACAAGGTCATCAAGCTGTCGGTGGCCGACGAATGCACGGCCACCCTCACCGGGTCGGTCGACGGCAACATCCGCTTCGCCCTCAACAACGTCTCCACCAGCGGCATCGTCAGCGATGCCCAGCTGATCGTGCAGGCGGCGTTCGGCAAGCGCGAGGGCATCGCCACCATCAACGAGTTCGACGACGCCGCGCTCGAGCGCGTGGTGCGCCGCGCCGAGGACCTCGCCCGGCTGGCGCCGGAGAACGAGGAATACATGCCGGCGCTGGAAAAGCAGACCTACACGCCCAGCCCCACCTTCAACGCCGCCACGGCCGCCATCACGCCCGAGCTGCGCGCCCAGGTCGCCGCCGACTCCATCGGCCCGTGCAAGGCCAACAAGCTGATCGCCGCCGGCTACCTCAGCGACGGCCAGAGCTTCTTCGCTTCGGCCAACTCCAAGGGCAACTTCGCCTACCAGCCGTCCACCAACTTCAACTACTCCTGCACGGTGCGCACCGAAGACGGCCGCGGTTCGGGCTGGGTGGCGCGCAACCTGGCCGACGCCGGCCAGTTCAAGGCCGGCGACGACATCCAGGTGGCCATCCAGAAGGCGCGCGACTCGGCCGAAGCCAAGGCGCTCGAACCGGGCAAGTACACCGTCATCCTGGAGCCGGCCGCGGCCGCGGGCCTGATCAGCTTCATGATGTTCTTCTTCGACGCGCGCCAGGCCGACGAAGGCCGCAGTTTCCTGTCCAAGAAGGGCGGCGGCACCAAGCTGGGCGAACAGGTGTACGACGCACAGGTGAACATCCACGCCGACCCGTGGGACCCCGCCGCGGCCGTGCTGCCCTGGGACGAGAGCGGCCTGCCGCGTGAACGCCAGGACATCATCAAGGGCGGCAAGGTCGCCAACCTGGCGTACTCGCGCTACTGGGCCCAGAAGCAGGGCAAGAAGGCGATCGGCCTGCCGGGCAACATCCTGATGGCCGGCGGCGACAAGACCACGGCCGAGCTGGTGAAGTCCACGCAGAAAGGCATCCTGGTCACCCGCACCTGGTACATCCGCATGGTGGACCCGCAGACGGTGCTGCTGACCGGCCTCACCCGCGACGGCACCTTCTACATCGAGAACGGCGAAATCAAGCACCCGGTGAAGAACTTCCGCTTCAACGAGTCGCCGGTGATCATGCTCAACAATGTCGAGGAACTCGGCAAGCCGGAGCGCCTGAGCGGTGACGAATCGCCGTTCATCATGATGATTCCGCCGATGAAGCTGCGCGATTTCACCTTCACCTCGTTGTCCGACGCGGTGTAATTCGTCATTGCGAGCCACGGCACGTGGCGTGGCAATCCAGACGCCCTACTGGATTGCCACGTCGCTGCGCTCCTCGCAAAGACGAGCTGAGTGCACGCCCACAGATGAAAAAACATGATCCCCGGCGAACTATTGATCGAACCCGGCGACATTGAGCTCAATGTCGGGC
>JANOJQ010000068.1:0-3232 GCA_031418815.1 Lysobacteraceae bacterium | reverse complement strand
CGACAAGGACGTGCTGCGCAACCTCGAGCGCAACCTCAAGATGGTCATCTTTGGCCCGGACGCTTCGATTGAAACCCTGGTGTCGGCGATCAAGCTGGCTCGTTCCGGCCTGGCCAACCCCGACAAGCCGATCGGCAACTTCCTGTTCGCCGGCCCCACTGGCGTGGGCAAGACCGAGGTGACCAAGCAGTTGGCGATGCAGTTGGGCATCGAACTGCTGCGCTTCGACATGTCCGAATACATGGAAGGCCACTCCGTGAGCCGCCTGATCGGCGCGCCCCCGGGCTACATCGGCTTCGACCAGGGCGGCCTGCTGACCGAGAAGATCGTCAAGACGCCGCACTGCGTGCTGCTGCTCGATGAAATCGAGAAGGCGCATCCGGACGTGTTCAACATCCTGCTGCAGGTGATGGACCGCGGCGTGCTGACCGACACCAACGGCCGCGAGGCGAACTTCCGCAACGTGGTGGTGGTGATGACCACGAACGCGGGTGCCGCGCAGGCGGCCCGCCGCACCATGGGCTTTGTCGAGCAAAACCACACCACCGACGCGATGGAAGTGATCCGCAAGGCCTTCACGCCGGAGTTCCGCAACCGCCTGGACGGCATCATCCAGTTCGGTGCGCTGGGCTTCGACCACATCCTGCGGGTGGTGGACAAGTTCCTGATCGAGCTGGAGGCGCAGCTGCACGAGAAGCACGTGTCGCTGTCGGCCACCCCGGAAGCGCGCCAGTGGCTGGCCGAACACGGCTTCGACCCGCAGATGGGCGCCCGTCCGATGTCGCGCCTGCTGCAGGACAAGATCAAGCGCCCGCTGGCCGACGAGCTGCTGTTCGGCTCGCTGGTGAACGGCGGCAAGGCTTCGGTGGACGTGCGCGACGGCGAGCTGGTCGTGGACGCCCAGGCCGAACCGGAGAAGCTGCTGCCCGCCACCGTCTGATCCCAGCGCGCTTGGCTACACCGCAATGCCCGCCCCCGTGGCGGGCATTGTCGTTTCAGCGGCTGCGGCGACCGGCCGCCTTCTCGCGGATCACAGCTCTTCGCGAAGGCTGCCCGGCGCGACGAGCTCGGCGCGGAAACGGCGGAAGTAGACGACGTTTTCGGCCGCGGAGGCCTCCTTCACCATCTCGTCCATTTCCTGCGGCGTGAACTGGCTGGCATAACAGCGCCCGGCTTCGAAGGATTTCCGCTCGTCCTCGTCGCTGAAACGCGCGACAGCACCCAGGTAGGCGGGGTCAACGAAGCTCAGGCTGTCATCGTCGAGCACCTGTTCGCGCTGCCATGCCAGGTAGTAGAGGGGATATCGCCCGACCAGGCCGTCGCGCAGCAGCAGCTCTGTCAGCGCGGCCGAGGCCACGATGTGTTCCGGGTGTCCGTACTCGCCGTCGGGCCCGAAGGTCAGCAGCACGTCCGGGCGCACGGTGGCGAGTTGCTCAGACAGCCGTGCAAGGAACTTCTTGCGCCCGTCCAGGTACGGCCTGACGCCGTTCCTGGTATCGAGGCGATCAATGGAAAGGAATACCGGCGGAGGAATGCCCAGCGCCTTCGCCGCGCATCGGGACTCGTCCCTGCGGACCGCGCCGAGGGCGTCGCCTTCGGGGAGTGAAGTCGCCAGGGGGGAGTACTTGCCATCGGTGGCGATGACCAGCCGGACGTCATGGCCCTCGCGGGCAAGCCTTGCCAGCACGCCGCCGATGGCATTTTCGTCATCGGGGTGGGCCACGACCATCATGATCGTCCTGGGGGTGGCCTTGGTTTCCGGCGGTGTCACCGCCAAGCCGTTCGTCGTGGCCAGCAGCAGGGATGCGGCGAGGAGGAATGAAAAGGATCGGACGGTCTTCATCAGTGCAGGGCGCCCCGCGTGGCCTGTGTCGCTGACAGCAACGGCGGCGGAGGTGCGGGGCGGCCAGCGTGCCGCGTGTTACGAGGAAGCGTCGAGCGCCTGCTGCCTGAGGCGCACGATGGCTTCCGGCGCCAGCTCCACGCCCACGCCGTGGCCCGGGTTGACCACCACGCCCACGGTCGGCCCCAGGCCCTGCATCAGCCAGTTGAAGCTCACCAGCAGCCCGTACTGGAACTGGGGCAGGTGCCGGTACCACGGCGCGGACCGCTCGGCCGCGGTAAACGCCGCCACCACCGGCGCACCGGCGGCATTGGTCAGCACGCACAGGTTGATCGACGGGTCCCACTGGCCGTCTTCAGCAATCTCCTTGTCCAGGAGGATGAAGACCTGCGATCCCAGCAGCAGGCTGAAGAAGTCGGCGGCCGGCGCGGCGCCCAACTGCACCTGCAGCAGCGATTCTTCCAGCGGGTTGAGCGGGGAAAACGCCGCTTCGGTCATGGGGGTGCTCCTGCCGGCGTGGGGCCTGCGATGAGGGCGCCGGGCAAAACAAAACGGCGGCCGATGGCCGCCGTTGTTGTTGCCAGCACCGCGAATTACTTCATGCGGTACGTGATGCGGCCCTTGGTCAGGTCGTAGGGCGTCATTTCGACCTTGACCTTGTCGCCGGTGAGGATGCGGATGTAGTTCTTGCGCATGCGGCCGGAGATGTGGGCGGTGATGACGTGGCTGTTCTCGAGTTTGACCCGGAACATGGTGTTCGGAAGGGTCTCGAGCACCGTGCCTTCGAATTCTATGGAATCGTCTTTGGACATTCTTGGTTGCGCTGCCCGGGGAAGCCGGACTTGTAAGCCGCGTATTCTGCCATGTCCCTGCCGTGCTTGCAAAAATTTGGTTAAGCGGGGTCCGGGTCGGCCAGGCGGGAGGCCGGGAAGGGCGACAGGCGTTCGGCCCACGAGCCCGGCAGGTCGGGCTTTCCCGACCATCGGGCCACTTCGGCCAGGAATTCCGGGCGGGGCAGGCGGCGGGCGCCCAACGACAGCAAGTGCGGGTTTTCCACCTGGGCGTCGATCAGCGGCCAGCCCCAGGTGGACAGGATGCGCGCCAGCCCGGCCAGCGCCACCTTCGAGCCGCCGCTGGTGGCGCTGAACATGCTTTCGCCGAAGAACATCCGGCCCACGGCCACGCCGTAGATGCCGCCGACCAGGCGGTCGCCGTCGAAGACCTCGACGCTGTGCGCGTGGCCCAGGCGGTGCAGTTCAACGTAGGCCGCGCGCATCTCGTCGGTGATCCAGGTGCCGTCCTGGCCGGGCCGCGGGCTGGTGGCGCAAGCGGCGATCACCTGCTCGAAGGCGCTGTCGGCGCGGACCTGCCACGCGCTGCTCCGCAGGC